>JBGPMS010000263.1:0-8261 GCA_041487115.1 Gammaproteobacteria bacterium | reverse complement strand
GCCTCGATCGTGTCGCTATAGACGATGGCACCCTTGTGCAGGATCTCGACGCGATCGCAGACCGCTTCCACCTCCGGGAGGATGTGAGTGGACAGAATCACGCTGTGCCGGTCGCGCAACTCTCGGATCAAGGTGCGGATCTCGCGGATCTGGTTCGGGTCCAGTCCCACCGTAGGCTCGTCGAAGATGACCACATCAGGTTCATGGATGATGGCCTGGGCGATGCCGACCCGCTGCTGGTAGCCTTTTGACAATGTGCCGATCAGCCGATCGCCGACGTCCTCAACGCCACAGCGCCGCCGCGCGCGAGTGACTGCTTCCTTGGCCTGATTCCGCGGAACGCGGTGCAGACGGGCGGCAAAGAGTAGATACTCATTGACCGTGAGCTCCTTGTATAGCGGTGGGACCTCCGGCAGGTAACCGATGTGGGCTTTTGCGGCGATCGGCCGCTCCAGCAGATCGACGCCGCAGATACTGATGCTGCCGGTGCTGGGTGCCAGGTTGCCGGTGAGCATCTGCATGGCGGTAGTCTTGCCGGCGCCATTGGGCCCGAGCAGCCCCAGCACCTCCCCGCGCCTGAGCGTGAGATCGAGGCCCTGCACGGCGCGGTTGGCGCCGAAGCTGCGCGACAGTTCACGGGCCGACACGGTTTGCTCATGCGCAGGCCCTTCGGATGCGGAGGGGTCGACCATAAAATTCAAGTATCGCGGGGTTTCGAGATCCCGAGTTTTTATATCGCGGGCTGACATCGCCGGTTGCAGCGTACCAGGACGTCCCGGTACGGCAGAAAAATTGCTTTTCAGGCCCCTGAGGGCGATGGTTCTGAAGGCCACAGCCGGCGTCGGAGCATCGTCGGCCGCGGGCTTCGCCCGTTGCGGTTCAAGGCCGACTTGAGACGCGCCGCAAATATACCTAAACTGGACCGGAGATAGAAGCCGTGGACGTGAGAACCGACCGCTCGCCTGTTCATCTAAAGCTCAGGCGAAGCTGCCCCTGAAGCCGAGCGAGTATCGGTACCGGGGCTTACCCGAAACTTAAGGCGTCACACAGGATCACATCATGTCGAAGGTGCAACTTCTTCCGGCCGCTGCGTTTCTTTTCACACTCTGCGGGTGTGCTCAGCAGCCCACAACCAACGGGCCGCTGCCGTTTCCCCTTACGCAGACCGCATCGACCGACTGGAGCGGCCCGTTGCACCCGGATGGGACCCTGGCGCAGGCGGACGACGAAGCCGATCCCAGCAGCCTCGAGGAGCGGGCGCGTGCCATCTTCGGCAACCTGCCCATGCAAGGCACGTTGCCAGATAATCAGCTGAACCAGGAACTGCTGTTCAAGTTCCTGCTGTCGGAGATTGCTGCCCAGCGCGGGAATATGCCGCTCGCGGCCCAGGGTTTCCTGGAGATGGCCAAGAGTACGCGCGACCCGCGACTGGCCAAGCGAGCGACCGAGATCGCGGCCTATGGCCGGCTTCAGAATCAGGCCCTGGAGGGCGCACGCCTGTGGCTGGAACTGGACAAGGGCAACCCGCAGGCGCGTCAGACACTGGTCGCGCTGCTGGTGAGCAGCAACAAGCTGTCGGAGGCCAAGCCGCACCTGGAAGCGTTGATCAGCGCCGACGGCAATCTGGCCGCGGGCTTCATGCAGCTGCATGCGATGTTGTCCAAGCATCCCGACCGCAACGCTGTCCTGACCATCACCAAAGAACTGGCCAAGAGCTACCCTCAGCTGCCCGAGGCCCACTTCGCCGTGGCCCAGGCCGCGTTCTCCGCCGGCAAGCACGACGAGGCTACCAGCGAGATCAAACAGGCGCTCAAGCTCCGGCCGGACTGGGAGATCGGGGCGTTGTTCAACGCCCAGATGCTGCAACAGCGCGAGTCCAACGCCAAAGCGATCGAGTATCTGCAGGGGTTCCTGCAGACCTATCCCAAGGCGCGGGAGGTGCGCGCGAACTATGCCCGCCTCCTGATCAACAACAAGCAGCTCAAGGAAGCGCGCGCGGCGTACCAGACGTTGCTGGACGAGCAGCCGAACAACGCCGACATAGCGGTCACCATCGGCCTGCTGTCGTTGCAGATGAACGACTTCGCAGCGGCCGAGAGCTGGCTCAAGCGAGCACTCGAGCTCAAGTATCGCGATCCCGACGCGGCCCGCTTCTATCTTGGCCAGGTCGCGGAAGAGACCAAGCACTACGACGAGGCCATGAAGTACTACGCCTCGGTCCAGGCCGGCGACCAGTTCGTACCGGCTCAGGCGCGCTATGCCTTCCTGCTGGGGCGGCAGAACAAGCTAGCCGAGGCGCGCGAGTACCTGCAGAACGTGCGTACCGCGAGCGACGAGCAACGTGCCCTGCTGATCCAGGCCGAAGCCCAGCTCCTGCGCGAAGCCAAGAACTATCAGGAGTCCTACGACCTGCTGAATCGGGCGCTGGAGAAGCAGCCCGAGAACCTGGACCTGCTCTACGACTCCGCGATGGCGGCGGAGAAGCTGGATCGGATCGACGTGGTGGAAACGAACCTGCGCAAGCTCATCACGCTCAAGCCGGACCATGCCCAGGCCTACAACGCGCTCGGCTACACGCTCGCCGACCGTACCGACCGGCTGAAAGAAGCCAAGGATTACATCGAGAAGGCGCTGAAGCTCTCACCCGACGATCCCTTCATACTCGACAGCATGGGCTGGGTGCTCTACCGTCTAGGCGATCAGAAGGAGGCGCTCGGGTATCTGCAGCGCGCGTACTCCCAGCGCCCCGATCCGGAAATCGCGGCCCACATCGGCGAGGTCATGTGGGCACGTGGACAGCAGCAGGACGCGGAAAAGATCTGGCGTGACGCCTCCCGGGACAATCCGGACAACGAGATGCTGCAGGCCACCATGAAGCGCTTCCTGCGCTGATTGTGGCTCGCGGTTGCCCTGCCGCCGCCATCCATCTGACTCCAACAGGTCGTTCCCCCGGGGCATTGCCCCCGGGTGTGGCGCATGCGAACAACGAGCGGGCGCTCGCTTCTTGGTTTATCCATCGACTCCTGGTCGCGCTGTGCGGGCTCTCGCTCTCCGCTTGCGGGACGCTCATGCGCGCGCCCGTCGCCGTCGATCCGACCAGGATCGACGCGTTCGATCTCACCGGGCGAGTCAACGTGCGCGTCGAAAGCAAAGCCTATCCCGGCCGCATCCACTGGCAGCACGCGCCTGGCGCCGACGAGGTCTGGCTCTACTCGCCGATAGGCTCGACGGTGGCACGCATGCGGCAGGACGCTTCGGGCGCGCTGCTCATCACCTCGGACGGCAAAGAATATCGGGCCAACAACCTCCAGGTCCTGGCGCGCAAGGTGTTGGGCTGGGACCTGCCGCTGGACGGCCTGCAATACTGGGTGCGCGGCCTCGAGTGGCCGGCGCTGGACGCCGCGCAGCGCGACGCTGACGACAAGGGCAGGCCCAAGCTGCTGAAGCAGGGCGACTGGCAGGTCGCCTATCTGGACTGGTCACCCATGTCCGGCCTGCCTTCCAAGCTCGATCTCACCGGGGCGGGCCTGCGCATGCGGCTGGTGATCGATGAATGGAAGATCGATGGGATCGATCGCTGAGCTGACCTGCCCGGCCCCGGCCAAGCTCAATCTCTTTCTGTTGGTCACCGGGCGCCGGCCGGACGGCTACCACACGCTGCAGACGCTGTTTCGCTTCATCGATCGCGCCGACCGCCTGACCTTCCGCCTTCGCAGTGACGGGCAGGTCCGGCGCGTCACCGAGTTGCCGGGCGTCGATGAGGAACACGATCTGAGCGTGCGCGCCGCGCGCCTGCTACAGGAGGCAACCGGCTGTCGGCTGGGTGCCGACCTGGTGCTCGACAAGATTCTTCCGATCGGCGGCGGTCTGGGCGGAGGCAGCTCGGACGCCGCCACCACGCTGCTCGCGTTGAATCGGCTTTGGGATCTGCAACTGCCGAGGGTGCAATTGCAGGAGCTGAGCTTGAGGCTGGGCGCCGACGTACCGGTGTTCGTCTTCGGGCGCAACGCCTTCGCCGAGGGCATCGGCGAGCGGTTGCAGGCGGTCGCGTTGCCGCCGGCCTGGTACCTCGTTCTGGTGCCGCCGGTGGCCGTTTCTACCGCTGAAGTGTTCGCCGATCCTGAATTGACACGCTCTACGACTCCGGTCACAATACGCGCCTTTTCAGAGGGATGCGTTTCTCCTGATGGATTCGGGCGGAACGATCTGGAGGCGGTGGTATGCCGCCGTTACCGAGAGGTCGCCGATCATTTGCAGTGGCTGCGGAAGTTTGGCCCGGCGGCGCTCACTGGATCGGGCGCATGCGTGTTCTGCCCCTTCGACTCCGAGACGGCCGCGCGGTCCGCCCTGAAGCAGCTCCCCGACCGTATGCAGGGGTTCGTTGCCGAGGGACTGTCCCAGCACCCGCTGCTGGACTGGGCGAAATAGGCCCGTTGCAGCTTGAGGCCGGGTCGGAAGAGATTTCTGGGGAGTCGCCAAGTGGTAAGGCACTGGATTTTGATTCCAGCATTCGTAGGTTCGATCCCTACCTCCCCAGCCAGCGAACTGAGGGGCTAGGGAGCAGGGACTTGCCGGTCCCGTGGACTACAGCCGCCGACGGCTCTGGCGGCTGTTTTCGTCTTTGCGAGATTTTGTGACTGAACCTGCCACCTAGCGCCGACTCTCTTCCGCTCACCTCCAGCCCCTAGCCCCTCGTCGCCATGGCCTACGACAACTTGATGGTGTTCACCGGCAACGCGCACCCGAAGCTTGCCGAGGACGTGGTGAGACACCTCAACATCCATCTCGGCCGCGCCATGGTGGGCCGCTTCAGCGACGGCGAGGTGATGGTCGAATTGCTCGAGAACGTGCGTGGGAAGGACGTGTTCGTGCTGCAGTCGACTTGCATGCCGACCAACGATAACCTGATGGAAATTCTGCTGATGGTCGATGCGCTGAAGCGCTCCTCGGCGGGACGCATCACGGCGGCCATCCCCTACTTCGGCTACGCGCGGCAGGACCGGCGTCCGCGCTCGGCGCGCGTGGCCATCAGCGCCAAGGTGGTCGCTAACATGATGGCGGCGGTGGGCGTGGACCGGCTGCTCACTATGGACCTGCACTCCGATCAGATCCAGGGGTCCTTCGACATCGCGGTGGACAACGTCTATGCCGCGCCGATCCTGCTGGGCGACGTATGGAAGCACGGCTACCAGAACCTGGTCGTGGTGTCACCCGACGTGGGCGGTGTGGTGCGTGCCCGGGCGCTCGCCAAACGGCTGGAATCGGACCTGGCGATCATCGACAAGCGGCGCCCGCGCCCCAACGTCGCCACCGTGATGAACATCATCGGCGAGGTCAAGGGCCGCACTTGCGTGATCATGGACGACATGGTGGATACTGCGAACACGCTGGTCGAAGCCGCCATCGCGCTGAAGGAAAAGGGCGCGGAAAAGGTGCTGGCCTACTGTACCCACCCGGTTCTGTCCGGGCCCGCGGTGCAGCGCATAGAGAATTCGGTGATCGACGAACTGGTGGTGACCGACACCATTCCCCTGCGCGAAGATGCGCGGGCGTCCAAGAAGATCCGCCAGCTCTCGGTGGCGGAGCTGCTGGCCGAGACGATGCTGCGGATCAGCAACGAGGAGTCGGTCAGTTCCCTGTTCATGGAGTAGCGAAGGATAAGGACTTTCAACCCCGTCATCTGGTCGCGGATGGCGTTTTTCTGGAGATAAACATGGCGATCGAAGTCAATGCAGCACCGCGTGCCACGCAAGGCAAAGGTGCGAGCCGCCGCCTGCGTCATCAAGAGCGCGTGCCGGGCATCCTCTACGGCGGGGGCAAGCCGGCGCAGAACATCGAGCTCGACCACAAGGAGCTCGCGCAGAGCCTCAAGCACGAGGCCTTTCACGCCTCCATCCTGACGCTGAGCGTGGAAGGGGAGAAGCAGCAGGTGCTGCTGCGTGACATCCAGATGCACCCGTGGCGGGCGGCGGTCCTGCACATCGACTTTCAGCGCGTGGCCAAGGACAAGAAGATCCACATGAAAGTGCCGCTGCACTTTATCAACGCGGACGTCGCGCCCGGCGTGAAGACCGGGGGCGGCACGGTTAACCACGTGCTGAGCGAGCTGGACATCATCTGCCTGCCGGACGACCTGCCCAATTACATCGAGGTGGATCTGTCCAACCTGCAGATGGGCCACTCCATCCATTTGTCGGAGCTGAAGCTGCCCGCGGGCGTAGAGTCTTCGCAGTTCCGCGGCGGTGCCGACTCGGTGGTCGCGAACATCCCGGTGCCGCGTGCCGAGGTCGAGCCGGAACCGGAAGCGGTCGTTGCGGTCGATGCGGCCGCTGCCGCTGCGACCGCGGCTGCGCCCGCCGCCGAGGAGAAGAAGCCCGACGAAAAGGAAAAGAAGGGCGACAAGGACAAGAGATAATTCGGCGCGGAGCTTTACTCTACACAGCCGGGCCCGCTCGGTCCTCGTGGTCGGGCGGGCCCGTTTGTCTGGATGCGCGCAAATGCTGTTGCGAGGCAAGCGATGAAACTGCTGGTCGGGCTCGGCAACCCGGGGCGGGAGTACGAGGCCACGCGTCACAACGCCGGTTTCTGGTGGGTCGAGAATCTGGCCGACGCGCAGCGCGTGCGCCTGCAGGCCGAGTCCAAGTTCTTCGGGCGCGTCGGGCGCCTGGTCTCCGGTGCCAACGATTGCTGGCTGCTGTTGCCGCAGACGTTCATGAATGCGAGCGGCCGTGCCGTGCAGGCTCTGGCCACGTTCTACAAAATCGAGCCCGAGGAAATCCTGGTGGTGCACGACGAGCTCGACCTCGAGCCGGGCACGGCGCGGCTCAAGAAGGGCGGCGGGGTCGCGGGGCACAACGGTTTGAAGGACATCGCCGCGAGGCTCGGTCCCGATTTCTGGCGGCTTCGTATTGGCATCGGCCATCCCGGCGACCGCGCCGAGGTGGTGAACTACGTGCTCCACCCTCCGCGGCAGGAAGAGACCGATCTCATCTCCGGTGCGATCGAGGACAGCCTGGAAGTCTGGCCGCTGATGCTGGCGGGCGAGATGGAGAAGGCCATGCACCGGCTGCATACCCAGCCCAAAGATTGAACCGCAGCAGCATTAGCAGCTTGGTGCAAAATTCCGAGACCGTTCGTGTTGAATGCAGTGAAGCGGCGTCGAAACATGATCAGACACAACCCCGTTCGCGCTGAGCGTGTCAGCGAAAGCTGCAGAGTCGAAGCGTTTAGCCAAGGCGAAATATGAGCCTCAAATGCGGCATCGTAGGACTGCCCAACGTGGGCAAGTCGACCCTGTTCAACGCGCTCACCAAGGCGGGCATCGCGGCGGAGAATTATCCGTTCTGCACCATCGAGCCGAACGTGGGCATCGTGGAAGTGCCCGACCCACGGCTCGCCAAGCTGGCCGCGATCGCCAAGCCGCAGAAAGTGATCGCCGCCATCGTGGAGTTCGTCGACATCGCTGGCCTGGTCGCCGGCGCGTCGAAGGGCGAGGGGCTGGGCAACCAGTTCCTGGCCAACATCCGCGAGACCGACGCCATCGCTCACGTCGTGCGCTGCTTCGTGGACGAGAACGTGATCCATGTGGCGGGCAAGGTCGATCCGGTGTCCGACATCGAGACCATCAACACGGAGCTGGCGCTGGCGGATCTTGCGACGGTGGACAAGCAGCTCGCCAAGTACACCAAGGTGGCCAAGGCGGGCGGCGACAAGGAGGCGCAGCGGATCGTCTCCGTGCTGGAGAAGGTGCTGGTTGCGCTGAACCAGGCCAAGCCCGCCCGCACCGTGGACTTGTATGCGGAGGAGCGCGAGCTGCTCGCGCCGTTTTTCCTGCTGACCATGAAGCCCGCCATGTACGTGGCCAACGTCAACGAGACCGGGTTCAATAATAACCCGCTCCTGGACCGCGTACGCGAGCATGCGGGCAAGGAGGGTGCGCCGGTGGTCGCGATCTGCGCGGCGCTGGAGGCACAGATCGCCGATCTGTCCGACGAAGACAAGCACGTTTTCCTTGCCGACATGGGATTGGAAGAGCCGGGGCTCAATCGGCTGATCCGCACCGGCTACGAGCTGTTGGGCCTGGAGACCTACTTCACGGCGGGCCCGAAGGAAGTGCGGGCTTGGACCATCCACAGGGGCGACACCGCGCCGAAGGCCGCGGGGGTCATCCACACCGACTTCGAGAAAGGCTTCATCCGCGCCGAGGTCATCCCGTTCGACGACTACGTGACGTTGAAGGGCGAGCAGGGGTCGAAGGAGGC
>JBGPMS010000262.1:0-8272 GCA_041487115.1 Gammaproteobacteria bacterium | reverse complement strand
CTTCGATCGCGAGAAGATCCTGTGCAAGGCCCGAGAGCGCGGCTTGCACGTCCACCCGGGCATGAGCGACGAGCAGGTGTGGCAGCTCACGTTCGCACCCGGCTTCAGCACCGCCGACGAGGTGAGCGACATTTCCGGCCGCGGGGTGGGCATGGATGTGGTCAAGCGCAACGTCCAGGCACTCGGCGGCAATATCGACGTCCGCTCGCGCAACGGCGTGGGCACCGCCATCGCGATCCGCCTGCCGCTGACGCTGGCAATCCTGGAGGGCATGACGGTGGAGATCGGCGGCGAGAGCTTCATCATCCCGTTGTCGTTCATCTCCGAGGCTTTCCTTCCGCAGGCGGGCCAGGTCAAGTCCATCGCCAGCGGTGCACAGGTGATCCAGATACGCGACAGCTACGTGCCGCTGCTCACGCTCGAGCCCCTGCTGCACATCCGCGCCAAGGCCGAGCGGCCCGAAGAAGCGATCATGATCGTGGTCGAAGTCGAGGGCCGGCGCGCGGCACTGGCCGTCGACCGCCTGCTCGGCCAGCAGCAAGTAGTGATCAAGAGCCTGGAGGCGAACTACCGGCGAGTGGCGGGCATCGCCGGGGCAACCGTCCTGGGCAATGGGCGCGTGGCGTTGATCCTGGACGCCAACGCGCTGGTGCGCACCGGCCTGGCGCCGATCACGAGCGGCGAAGAGCTCGAGGCGCTGCCGGGCCCCGGATGAACGACCAGTCGAGGAGAAGCCTATGCAGCACCCTGCACTGAGCTCGGTCCACACGCGCGGCGCGGTCACCGCACCGGCGCGCGAGTTTCTGGCCTTCCGGCTGGGGGAAGAGGATTACGCCATCGACATCCTCAAGGTGCAAGAGATCCGGGTGTTCGACAGCGTCACCAGGCTGCCGGGCGCGCCCGACTACATCAAGGGCGTGATCAATCTGCGCGGTCTGATCGCGCCGGTGATCGACCTGCGCGTCAAGTTCGGGTTCAAGGACGCGGAGTATGGCCCGTTCACGGTGCTGATCGTGCTCTACGTGCGCGAGCGGCTGGTGGCGGTGGTGGTCGACGCGGTGGCCGACGTGGTCGCCCTCACGCAGGACCAGATCAAGCCCGCGCCCGAGTTCGCCACCGCGGTGAACATCGAATACGTGATGGGGCTGGGTGCCAGAGGCGACCACATGCTGATCCTGCTCGACATCGAAAAGCTCATCTCCAGCCAGGAGCTCGGCCTGTTCGACACCGAGGTACCGGTCTGAAACGCCTGCTGAACACAATGATGAGCCTGCAGCCGAAGCTCGGCGCCCCCTCACCTCCAACGTCCACGGCGCGTGAGCCGCGGTCACGTCGCCGCTCGCGCGCACCGGTGTCCGCGCCGCGGCGGCCGGTCGGCGACGCCAGTGAGCAGGACGAGGTGCGCTTCGGCTGGCACGACTTCACTCGCGTTCGTGCGCTGTTACGCGAGGCGGCTGGCATTGCGCTCAACCAGCAGAAGAAGGCTATGGTCTATGCGCGGCTGGCGTCACGCGTGCGCAGCCTCGGCTTCGCGAGCTTCACCGAATACCTGGCTGTGCTCGAGGACCGCGCCCATCCGGAGTGGAGCGCCTTCATCAGCGCGCTCACCACCAACCTGACCTCTTTCTTCCGCGAACCGCACCACTTCCCGATCCTGGCCGAGCTGGCACGCGTCTGCCCGCGCAAGCAGCCATTCACCGTGTGGAGTGCGGGCTGCGCCAGCGGCGAGGAGCCCTACTCGATCGCCATGTGCTTGAGTGGAGCGTCCTCGCGCTGGGTCCGAACCCATGGCCACCCGGACGCTGCGGTGCGAGTACTGGGGACCGACATCGATGGCGTCGTGCTGGCCCGGGCCTGCGAGGGTATCTACCCGCTCGCGGCGATCGCCAGGCTGCCGGTCGCGACCGCGCGACGCTTTTTTCTGCGCGGCGCTGGCGAGCAGGCAGGCAAAGTCAAAGTGCGACCGGAGCTCGCCCGGCTGGTGAGCTTCGGCCCGTTGAACCTGTGCGACGAGCACTGGGAGCTGCCGGGCGAGTTGGATGCGATCTTCTGCCGCAATGTCATGATCTATCTGGACCGCGCCGTCCAGCGCCGCACGCTGGAGCGGTTCGCAGCACACCTCAAGCCGCACGGCCTGCTGTTTACCGGCCACTCCGAGAACCTGTTCGGCAACGCCTCCGACCTGTTCCGGCTGCGCGGCAAGACCGTCTACGAGCTGGCGGCCCCCGCTGCACAACGAATCGGGTCCGCCTGAACCCCATGTGGAACGATTGGAGCCAGGAGGTAAGCACCCCGTCGATCTACTTCGACGCGCGGCTGAACACCGAGGTGGCGAAGATTTTTCCGGGACAGTATTTCGTCACCGACCGCGACATCGTGCTGGTCACCGTGCTCGGCTCCTGCGTGGCGGCCTGCATCCGCGACCCTTCCGCCAGCGTCGGCGGCATGAATCACTTCCTGCTGCCGGACTCGGCGGAAGACGCATCACCGGCCAGCCGTTCGGCACGCTATGGCACCTACGCCATGGAGCTGCTGATCAACCGCCTGATGCGCCATGGCGCGCGCAAGCAGACCATGGAGGCTAAAGTGTTCGGCGGCGGCAGCGTCATGCCGGACCTGCGCACCTCGGGCGTAGGCGAGAGCAACGCCCGCTTCATCGTCGACTACCTGCGCAAGGAGGGCATCCAGGTCGCCGCCCAGGACCTGCTCGACGTGTGTGCGCGCAAGATCTACTTCTTTCCCGCCACTGGACGGGTGCTGGTGAAGAAGCTGCGCCAGTTGCACAACGACACGGTCCTGGCGCGAGAGCAGGACTACAGCCGCCGACTGAGCCAGGTCGATCTGAGCGGCGAAGTGGAGCTGTTCAAGTGACCATCCGCGTGCTCGTGGTAGACGACTCGCGCCTGGTGCGCGAGATCCTGGTCGACATCATCAACAGCCATCCCGACATGCGCGTCGTGGGGGTGGCCGAGGACCCCTACCAGGCACGCGCGCTGATCGGGGAGCTCAAGCCCGACGTGCTGACGCTCGATGTCGAGATGCCGCGCATGGGCGGCCTGGAGTTCCTCGAGAAGCTGATGCGTGCGCATCCGATGCCGGTGGTCATGATCTCGGCCCACACCGAGGAAGGCTCGGAGGTGACGCTGCGGGCGCTCGAGCTCGGCGCGGTCGACTTCGTGCCCAAGCCGCGGCTGGATGCGCTGATCGGCGAGGATTACCATGGTGCGGTGGCGGAGAAGATCCGTGCCGCCTACGCGGCGCGCGTGCGCCCGCTCCAACCATCGACGGGGATCACTGCGGCGGCGCGCATCCCCGTCGGCGCGCGTCGCCCGACGCAAGGCGACCGCTGTGACAGCGTCATCGTGATGGGCGCCTCGACCGGCGGCACGGAAGCCCTGCGGACTTTCCTGACGCGGCTCCCCGCGGACGCGCCAGCAGTGCTGATCGCGCAGCACATGCCCGAATACTTCACGCGGCTGTTTGCCGAGCGGCTGGACGGGTTGTGTCAGATCCGCGTACAGGAGGCCGGCCCCAATCAGTCGGTGCAGCCGGGTAACGCTTACATCGCGCCGGGGGGGCAGCATCTGCGGGTGCGCCGCGCGAGCGGCGAGGGGCGCTTCAGTTTGAACCTGTCCCGCGACGCGCTGGTCAACATGCACCGCCCTTCGGTGGATGTGCTGTTCGACTCGGCAGTGCAGAGTCTGGGCGAGCGCGCGATCGGGGTGATCCTGACCGGCATGGGCAAGGACGGCGCAGCCGGCCTGCTGCGCATGAAGCGAGCGGGAGCCTACACGCTGGCTCAGGACGAGGCCACCTGCGTGGTATTCGGCATGCCGCGCGAGGCGATCGCGCTTGGCGCGACGGACGAGATCGTGCCGATCGGGGCCATGACCGAGCGCGTGCTCCAAGCAGTGCGGCTGCGCCAGGCGCTGGGCCCGGCGACCTCCCAGCCTTTGTCCTGAACGGAGCCTCCATCTCATGAGCTGGCAAGATTCTGGCTTGAAGCAACCAACCACAGCTGACGCCGCGCCTGGCCCCTAACGGGCCGCAACGGCGCCAGCCGACCCCTCGAGGGCGCAACATGTTGAAGATCTTTTCCAAACTGTCAATCGGCCTGCGCTTCGCGCTGATCGCGAGCACGCTGGTGCTCGTTTCCTTCGGCGTGCTGTCGCTGCTGATGAGCATGACGATGAGCCGCTACCTCGACCAGGAGGCCATGGCCGACCTGGCCGCCTCCAACCGTCAGGTGGCGGACCTGATCCAGGTGTTCAACGGGGCCGCGCAGGAAGATATCGGCCGGGTGGCGAAGCACTTCGCCACCTCCTTCCCGGAGCGCATCCAGCTCGAGCGCGGCAAGACCGTCAACATCGGCTCTACCAGCACTCCAGTGCTGCGCGCCGGGCCGGAACGCATCAATCTCAACTTCGCGCGGGTAGACGACTTCACCGCACGCACCGGCGCCACCGCGACGGTATTCGTGCGCAGCGGACGCGACTTCATCCGCGTCTCGACATCGCTCAAGACCGATAATGGAGCCCGCGCCATGGGTACCCAGCTCGACCACGACCATCCGGGCTACAACCGGCTACTGGAGGGCCAAGCCTACCGTGGACCCGCAGTGCTGTTCGGCCGCAACTACATGACCAGCTACGAGCCCATCCGCGGCCAGGATGGCCAGGTCATCGGCGTGCTCTATGTCGGCGTCGACATCGGCCAGGACATGGACTTTCTCAAGCATAAGATCCGCTCCATCAGACTGCGCCAGAGCGGTTTTTTCTACGTGGTGGATGCGCGTGCCGGTGCCGGCTTCGGCACCGCCCTCATTCATCCGACCGCGCAGGGAGCGAGCCTGCTGGGCTACAAGGACGCGAGCGGGCACGAAGTGGTGCGTGAGATGCTGGAGAAGAAGCAGGGGATGGTGCGCTACGCACTCGCGTCGGGGCCCTCGGATTGGGGTAGCGACGAGAAGATCGCGGTCTACTCCTACTTCCCGGCCTGGAACTGGCTGATCGTGGGCGAGACCCCGGTCAAGGAGGTGTTCGAAGTCGGCAACATCCTGCGCGGCGAGCTGTTCATCGCCGCCGTGCTGATCGCGCTGATCCTCTCCGTTCTGCTGTATCTGACCCTGAAGCGGACCGTCGCCGGACGGCTGGGCCAGGCCGTTGCCTATGCCAAGCGGGTCGCATCGGGGGACCTGTCCAGCCGCATCCGTAGCCGACATCACGACGAAACCGGCCAGTTGCTGAGCTCGCTCGACGATATGGCCGACAGCCTTTCCAACATCGTCTCAGGTGTGCGGGTAGCGGCCGATTCCATCCACAACACGGCCAAGCAGATCCGCGCCGGCAATACCGACCTGTCGCAGCGGACCGAGGAGCAGGCCTCGAGCCTCGAGCAAACCGCCGCCAGCATGGAAGAGCTGACCGGCACGGTCAAGCAGAACAGCGAGAACGCCAAGCAGGCGAACGAGCTGGCCCATCGCGCGTCGCAGGTAGCCACGCGCGGGGGCGACATCGTGGGCCAGGTGATTACCACGATGAGCGAGATCCACGTATCGTCCAAGAAGATCGCCGACATCGTCAGCGTGATCGACAGCATCGCATTCCAGACCAACATCCTGGCGCTCAACGCGGCGGTGGAAGCGGCGCGCGCCGGAGAGCAGGGGCGCGGCTTCGCGGTGGTGGCCACCGAGGTGCGCAGCCTGGCCCAGCGCAGCGCGGACTCGGCGAAAGAGATCAAACAACTGATCTACAACTCGGTGGACCGGGTGGAGAGCGGATCGAAGCTGGTGGCCCAGGCCGGCACGACCATGGACGAGATGGTGACCGCGGTGAAGCATGTGAGCGAGTTGATGTCCGGCATCGCAGAGGCCTCGGTGCAGCAGAGCGCCGGCATCCAGGAGATCAACCAGACCATAACGGTCATGGAGCAGGTCACGCAGCAGAACGCCGCGCTGGTGCAAGAGGCGACCGCTGCGGCCGAGCAGTTGCGGCGCCTGGCCGAGAATCTGGTTACCGCGGTCAGCGTGTTCAAGGTCCCCCAGGGCGCACGTCCGGCGGTAGCGGCGATCTCCGACAGCACGGCAGCGTCGGCGCGGGCTCGCCTACCGGGTGCGTCCGGCGCACCCGCCTCGCAGATCAAGATCCCCCGCGGCACGGACGGCGAGTGGGAAGAGTTCTGAGCGCAAGCCATGAAATACCCTGAAACCCACGAACGCAGTGCGGAGTATCTGCGCCTGGCCCTGGGGCTGATGTCGAAGCACGATGCGGCGCTCAATCCGATCACCTATGCCGTATGGTACGAGTACGCCTCGGGCCGCAACGCGGAGCTCAAGCGTGAGATCGATGCCATCACCAGCTCGAGTCAGAAGCTCGATGAGGTCACGACCCGACGATTGCACCAGACCCATATTGCCGAGCTCGATGAGCAGACCATAGCGCGGCTGAACGCCGAGTTTCAACGCCTGCTGGCCGAGGTCTCCGAATCCGCCGCCCGCACCGGGGACGATGCGAACCAGTTCGGGACGCGTCTCGAGGAGCTGGGCCGGGAGCTGGCAAAGGACATGTCGGTGCCCCTGCTGAACGAGCGGGTGAACGGGGTGTTGCGAGACACCCGGAAGATACAGGGATCCATCACCACCCTGACGCACCGCCTGGAGGCCAGCCAGAGCGAGATCGCGCACCTGCGGGACGAGCTCGTGCGCGTACGCGAGGAGGCGCTGATCGATGGGCTGACCGGTCTGCTCAATCGGAAGGCGTTCGACGAGAGAATCGACGCGGCGCTGTTGCAAGCGCAACAGAGCGCTTGTGGCCCTTGTCTGGTGATGATCGACATCGACCATTTCAAGGGACTCAACGATTCCTTCGGCCACGTCTTCGGCGACCGCGTCATTCGTACCATAGCCGAATTGCTCAAGGCCACGGTGAAGGGGCAAGACATCGTGGCCCGCTTCGGCGGCGAGGAGTTCGCCCTGCTTCTGCCCGAAACGCCATTGCCCGGGGCGCAGGTGGTGGCCGAGCGGCTGCGCGAAGCGGTAGCCCGCAGCCGCATCCGCCGGCTCAACAGCGAGGAGTCGATCGGCAGTATCACCGTCTCTGCCGGCGTAGCGAGTTATCGCCCGGGGGAGTCGGTGGCTACGTTCATCGACCGCGCCGATGCGGCGCTGTACCTGTCCAAGACCGAGGGCCGAAACCGGGTCTCCGTCGCCGCAGAAGCGTAAGCGCTTCCCGCCACGGTGCTGCGCACTGGCTCGCGCTCCCAGTAGTCTCCCGCTTTGGTGTCGGGCACTGCGCCTCTGGCGCAGCGTCAGTCGGCGGTCGCGAGATTGAGATCGAGCTGAGTGACGGCCACGCTGGTGCGGCGCATGAGCTCCGCATCGTTGCGGTTGGCCTCGATGCCGGCGAGGTACTCCGGCGTTACGTCGCCCGTGATGTAGCTGCCGCTGAAGCAGGAGGTCTCGAAGCTGCGCACCCGCGGGTTGACCGAGCGGCAATCGTCGATCAGCGCCACGAGATCCTGGTAGATCAAGCGGTCGGCGCCGATCTCACGTGCGATCTCCTCGTCGGTGCGGCCGTTGGCGATCAACTCCTTGGACGTCGGCATGTCGATTCCGTACACGTTGGGATAGCGCACAGGCGGCGAGGCGGAGGCGAAGAACACCTTGCGCGCGCCCGCATCCCGTGCCATCTGCACGATCTCGCGGCTGGTGGTGCCGCGCACGATGGAATCGTCGACCAGCAGCACGTTCTTGCCCTTGAATTCCATGCCGATGGCGTTGAGCTTCTGGCGCACCGACTTGCGGCGAATGGCCTGGCCGGGCATGATGAAAGTGCGGCCGATGTAGCGGTTCTTGATGAAGCCTTCGCGATAGGACACCCCTAACTGCTTGGCCAGCTCCATCGCCGAAGGACGGCTGGAATCGGGGATCGGGATCACCACATCGATGTCCAGCTCGCGGTGTTCGCGACGGATCTTGTCGGCCAGGCTCTCGCCCATCCTGAGCCGCGTCTCGTACACCGAGATGCCGTCGATGACCGAGTCGGGGCGCGCCAGGTACACGAACTCGAAGATGCACGGATTGAGGGTGGGAGTGGCCGCGCACTGGCGGCTGTAGAAGTGCCCCTCTTGGTCGATGAAAATCGCCTCGCCCGGAGCTACGTCGCGGATCAGCTGGAAGCCCAGCGTATCCAGCGCCACGCTTTCGGAGGCTACGATGTACTCCACGCCCTGCTCGGTCATGGTCTGCCCGACCACCAGCGGGCGGATACCGTAG
>JBGPMS010000261.1:0-8273 GCA_041487115.1 Gammaproteobacteria bacterium | reverse complement strand
TGTGTCCGGCGCTGTCCATGTACCTCGAGGTGGCGTCCGACCTGTCGGTGCACGGCAGCCACACGGCGCTCGAGCAGGTGCGGATCGTCGCCAACCTGCGCCATACCGCGCTGGAGGCGCAGTTCAACGACGAGAGCCTGACCGCGGATCTGCCCGAATTCCCCTTCGCACGCGAGCTGAAGCTGCTGTGGGAGCTCGCCACCGTGTTGGAGGCGGGGCGCGGACGCCCCGAGCAGGTCCGCACGCTGCACATGGACTACAACTTCTACGTCGAGGACGATCGGGTACGGATCGTGGAGCGCAGACGCGGCTCACCGGTCGACAAGCTGGTGTCGGAGATGATGATCCTGGTCAACTCCGAGTGGGGCCGCGCTCTGGCGGAGGCGGGAGTCGCCGCGATCTATCGCGTGCAGAGCAACGGCAAGGTTCGGATGTCCACTTTTCCCTCGTCCCACCAGGGGCTGGGCGTGGCGCAGTACGCCTGGACCAGCTCGCCGCTGCGGCGCTACGTCGACCTGGTCAACCAGCGCCAGCTCATCGCCTGGCACCGGGGCGAGCCGGTGCCCTATACCTCCGGTGGTGAACAGCTCCTGGCGGTCATGCGCGATTTCGAGATCGCCTCCGACGTCTATACCGAGTTCCAGCGCAACATGGAGCGCTACTGGTGCCTGCGCTGGATGGTCCAGGAAGGCGTCGAGCTGACCGCGGCCGAGGTGGTTCGGGACAACCTCGTCAAGATCGACCGTATTCCCTTGATCACCCGGGTCGTGTCGCTGCCGATCCTCGAGACGGGGGTCAAGGTCGCGCTGAAAATCTCCGATATAGACCTGTTGGACCTGACCTTCCACGCTGAATACATCGGGCCGGCGGCCTGACCGGTTCCGGCCGGGTCCAAGCTGTGACAGGCACTCGCAACTCCCCTACAATACGTCAACTTGACTGCAGCCTCGTCAGCTTTGTCGATGTCTTCCGCGGTCGCCCGCCGGGCCGTGCCCGAGTCGGTCACCGACCCGCTTCTGCCGTCTCCGAATAACGGTGCGTTCACTGTCGCGCTGGCCATCTCGCTGGTCTTCCACTCTGTCTTGCTGCTGATCACGTTCCAGTTTCCAGACGCGCTGAGCCTCAAGCGTGCGCCGGCGCCGATCGAGGTCGTCCTGGTCAACAGCAAGTCGGCATCGCGGCCGGTAAACCCGGACGCCCTGGCCCAGGCCAACCTGGACGGCGGCGGCAATACCGAAGCCAACCGCCGCGCCAAGACCAACCTGCCGGCGCTCCCCGACATGCCCACGGACGCGGAGCTGTCGCTCGCCTCCAGGCGCGTACAGCAGCTCGAGTTCGAGGCCCATCATCTGCTGACGCAGATCAACCCAGGCAGCACCGCCGTCGACCCGAAGACCTTGCCGGTGGAACAAGTCGTGCCGAGCGACGCGCCGAAGATCGCGGACCTGCCACACGATCGACTGGCTATTGCACGGCTCGAAGCCCAGATTGCCCGGGAATGGGAGGCGTACCAGAAACTGCCCAAGCGCAAGTTCCTCGGTGCCCGCACGCAGAGCGCCGTGGAGGCCGAGTACCTGGACTCCTGGCGCCAGCGCATCGAGCGGGTCGGGACGGCCAACTTCCCGGACGAGGCCAGACGCCGCGGCGTGTTCGGAACGGTGATGGTCACCGTAGCGATCCGAGCCGACGGCACGGTGGAGCACATCGAGATCGACCGCTCATCGGGCTCTCGCATCCTGGATATCTCGGTGGAGAAGATCGTGCAACTGGCCGGCCCGTTCAAACCCTTCCCCGCCGAGTTGCGCAAGGATGCGGACGTCCTTCACATCACACGCAACTGGGCCTTCACCCGCAGCGACCTGCTCATCACCACCGAAAACTAGCCGGAGCGCGCCGTGCACGACCGTTACGCCGTCATCGGCAATCCGGTGGCGCACAGCAAGTCGCCGTTCATTCATGCCGAGTTTGCCCGGCAGACCGGCCAGGACCTGGTCTACGAGCGCATCCTGGCGCCGCTGGACGGCTTCACCACGGCGGTTGCGGACTTCCGTGCGGAAGGCGGCAAAGGGCTCAACGTCACGCTGCCCTTCAAGCTGGAAGCGTTTCAGCTCGCCAGCGAGCGCGGCAGGCGCGCGCAGGACGCGGAGGCCGTGAATACCCTCAAGTTCGAGGACGCGACGATCTACGGCGACAACACCGACGGCATAGGCCTGGTGCGCGATATCCAAGTCAACCTCGATTTCTCCATCGAGGGGTGTCACGTCCTGCTGATGGGCGCAGGCGGCGCCGCACAGGGCGCGCTCGGTCCGTTGCTGGAGACGCGGCCGGCACGGCTGGTCCTAGCCAATCGGACGATTGCCAAAGCCGAGCGGCTGGCAGAGCGCTTTCGCGACGACCGCAGCCTGGGTGCGGACGCGTTGAGCGCGAGCGGCTATCCAGCACTGAAGGGGCAGCAGTTCGATATCGTTATCAACTCGACGTCGGCCAGCCTGAACGAGACCGTGCCCGATCTGCCGCCAGGGGTCTTCGCGCGCGCTGGCCTGGCCTACGACATGATGTACGGCAAAGGCATGACGCCGTTCCTGGAACTGGCCACCGCACAGGGGGCGGGACGGCTGGCCGACGGTATCGGCATGCTGGTCGAGCAGGCGGCCGAATCCTTCCTCGTCTGGCGCGGCGTGCGCCCGGAAACCCGGCAAATCATCGCAGCGCTGAAGGCCGGATGAGCAAACAGCTGTGGCGCTGGATCGGGCGGGGAATCCTGCTCGTATTCGGCATCCTGCTCGTGTATCACGCGTGGCTCTTCGGGCACGTGCTGTGGTGGAACTGGTTCAACCCCTCCACCAGCGCCTTCATGGACCAGCGCCTCGAGCTGCTGCAGGAGAAAAACCCCAAGGCCAGGCTGCGCCACGAGTGGGTACGGTACGACAAGATATCCCTGAATCTCAAGCGCGCGCTGATCGCCGCCGAGGACGCCAACTTCATGGAGCATGAAGGCTTCGACTGGGACGCCATCCAGAGGGCCTACGAGAAGAACTTGAAGAAGGGCAAGATCGTCGCGGGCGGTTCGACCATCAGCCAGCAGCTGGCCAAGAACCTGTTCCTGTCCGGCCGTCGCTCACCATGGCGCAAGGCGGAGGAGGCGCTCATCACCGTCATGATCGAGACCGTGATGAGCAAGCAGCGGATCTTCGAGATCTATCTCAACATCATCGAATGGGGCAACAACGTCTACGGCGCAGAGGCGGCTTCGCGTTACTACTTCAACCACGGTGCCGCGAATCTCGATGCCTGGGAGGCCGCCCGATTGGCCGCGATGGTGCCCAAGCCGCGCTACTACGATCGCAACCGCAAAACGCCCTGGCTGGACCGGAAGACCAACCTCATCCTCGGACGGATGCCTTCGGCCCAGGTGCCCTGATCGCGCTTTGAACCGCCGAGACACGCACAGCGCGGAGGAAATGCAACAGGCGGATCTGCAACCGCTTACGTGCCAAGCAACGCCTCAATCGCATCTAAGCTGTCGAAATGCCCGAGTTGCCGGACATCCTTGTGTATATCGAAGCCCTGGACGCGAGGATCCTCGGCCAGAAGCTCGAACGGGTGCGGTTGCTGAACCCTTTCCTGCTGCGCACGGCCGCACCGCCGATCGGCGCGGTCGAGGGCAAGCGCGTGACCAGCTTGCGTCGCATCGGCAAGCGCATCGTGATCGGGCTGGAGGACGACCTGTTCCTGGTGCTGCACCTGATGATCGCCGGGCGCTTGCGCTGGAAGGCCGCGGGAGGCAAAGCCCCAGGACGCATCGGCCTGGCGGTGTTCGAATTTTCCAACGGCTCGCTGGTATTCACCGAGGCCGGCACCAAGCGGCGCGCCTCGCTGCACCTGGTTCAGGGGCAGAACGCGCTCAAGTCCTTCGATCCGGGTGGGCTGGAAGTGCTGGAAACGGACCTCGCGACTTTCTCCCTGCGGCTGCGCGCCGAGAACCACACCCTGAAGCGGGCCTTGACCGACCCCCATATCTTCAGCGGCATCGGCAACGCCTACTCCGACGAGATCCTGCACCGCGCGCAACTCTCTCCCATAGGGCTGACCTCTCAGCTTGCCGACCAGGAGGCCGAGCGGCTGTATCGTGCGACGCGCGAGGTCCTCACCGAGTGGACCGAGAACCTGCGGGACCAGGCGGGTGGCGACTTTCCCGACAAGGTGACCGCGTTTCGCTCGAACATGGCGGTGCACGGCCGCTTTGGTCTTCCTTGCCCCGTGTGCGGCGCCCCGGTCCAACGCATCGTTTATGCCGAGAACGAGACGAACTATTGCGCGCGCTGTCAGACCGGCGGCAAGATCCTGGCCGACCGTGCGCTGTCGCGCCTGCTCAAGAAGAGCTGGCCACGCAACCTCGACGAGCTGGAATAGAAGCCGGGCGGAAAGTCAGGGTAGCTGATCGAGGATCCGGTAGCGCCCCACATCGAACTCGTTGCTCCTCTCGCCCAGGCCGAGCGGGAACAGGAGATACTGCCGGTCGTAGGCGCGCATCACCAGGTTGCGCGCAGGGGAGAACAGGCCGGGGCGCATGAGCAGCGCAGCCTCGCCGGTCTGCAGCGTGGCCGACGGCAACAGCACGCATATCTCCCCCTCAGGCGAGATCGGGCTGCCGTTGGCGCTCATGGAGGCCGCCAGTACCGTCACCACCGCGCCTCCGCCCGCCAGCATCTGGATTCCGACGTAGCGGTTGCCCTTGTCGTCCATGGTCACGCGGCGCACGATTCCCGCCCCCCAGGACACGCCGTCTTCCCGTCGCACTCCGATCAGATTCCCCACGTTGACCCAGGCCCCGTTGGGTTGCGGGACGAAGGCGCCGAACCCGCCTTTGCTCTCGTTCTCGACCACCCATTCCTCGTCGTTGCTGACGAAGGGAGACTCGAGAAATAGCCCGCCAACGTTCGCCACCACCTCCTCATAGTCGTGCACCACGGTCACGCGCTCGAGGTGCCGGCGCCGCCGCTCCTTGCGCTCCGGCAGCACCGGCGCCCAGTAACGCAAGAGATGGCGCAGGGTTGCCAGTACCAGCGTCGGATCGTAACCGCCGCCAAGCGAAGGTTCGAGCGGCAGCACCTGATGCTCGTCGATGAATCGGGCGATGTGATCGGCCTGCGCCGCAGCCTCCGCGGGCCCGAAGCAGCGCATGCTGGGCGTGAGCGCGGGGTTGGTCGGCAGCCGCCCAGGCGGACGCTCGCCTGACAGGTCGAACAGGTAGTAGATGCCTTTTGCCGGGTGCAGGCCGATGCGGAAGCTGGTCGCCAGCTGGGCGATGAGACGCTCGGCAATCTCGATCTGCAGCGGCAGCAGTCCGTCGGGCGATGACACGGCCAGCATCAAGGCACGCAGAAACTCTCGCTCGGGACTGGATTCGCCCTTGGCCCCCCGGTAGACGTTCAAACTGACCTGGGCGAACTGCAGCGACTCCGCCAGAAGATACAGACCGCCCAAGTCGTGCCATATCCGTGGCTCGACCGGCCCGTAGCGCAGCAGCGTCCATTTGAGCTGACCGGCGCAGGCTCGCATGGCCCGGCAGGTGAGGCGCGGCAGCTGGGGCTTGAGCACGGCGGCACCTACCGCTCCGACCTCGTACTTCGACAGGCAGAAACGGTAGGCTTCGGCGAGCTGGGTCCAATAGGTAGAGACCGCGGTCCACAGGCGTGCCTGTTGAAACTTGGTGAGGGGCTGGCCATTGGCCACGAATTCCTGGGTTAGCCGGCGCTGCAGCGGGCGGCCGGTGCGGTCGAGCAGGTCGACGATCTCCCAGGCGCGTCCTGGCTTGAGGCTCTCCGCGGTCTTGATCGTGTCCAGGTGTGACGAGAGCTGCTCCAGCGCCGGGATGGGGTCCTTGGCCGACAACTCTTCGAGCAAGATGCCCGATGCGTCCTTGTCGTCCAGCGGGTGGTCCGATCTCGCGCCCTTGATCCAACTCAGCATGCCTTCCTCCCACGCCGTAAGCCCAACGCCCATGCCGAGCGAATTCTGACGGTATTGCACCCGTCTGCGCTAGTGCCGCGCGTCGACTCGGCCGGCACCGAACGGCCTCAAGGCGGTGGCCAAGGCAGGCTCCACTATAATGCGGCCATCGCGGTCGACAAGACTGGCCGCCGGACAACAACTGACGCCCGCCTCATGCTGGTTCATCCGCAATTCGACCCCATCGCCCTGCAGCTCGGTCCAGTGAGCATCCGCTGGTACGGGCTCATGTATCTCATCGCCTTCGTCGCTGGCCTGCTGCTGGGCCGCTTGCGCGTCAGGACACGGCCCGAGCTCGGCTGGACCACCCGCGACCTGGACGACGTGCTGTTCTACTGCGTGCTGGGGGTGGTGCTTGGCGGCCGGCTCGGTTATGTGCTGTTTTACAAGTTCTCGGAGTACATGCACGACCCGGTTCGCATTTTCTACGTGTGGGAGGGCGGCATGTCCTTCCACGGCGGGTTTCTGGGCGTGATCCTAGCGATGTGGTGGTTCGCGCGCCGGACCAACCGCAGGTGGTTCGATGTGACCGATTTCCTGGCCCCGCTCGTACCGCTGGGCCTCGGGGCAGGGCGGATAGGCAATTTCATCAATGCCGAGCTGTGGGGGCGCCCTACCGACGTGCCCTGGGCCATGATCTTCCCGAACGTGGACGAGCAGCTGCGCCATCCCTCGCAGTTGTACGAGGCCGGCCTGGAGGGCGTGCTGTTATTCCTGATCCTGTGGCTGTTCTCGCGCAAGCCGCGCCCGAGCGGCGCGGTGTCGGGGCTGTTCCTTCTGGGGTATGGGGCGCTGCGCTTTCTGGTCGAATTCACACGCGAGCCGGACAATTTCCTGGGATTGTTGACCATGGGATGGTCCATGGGGCAATGGCTCAGCATCCCGATGATCCTGGGCGGCGTGGTCATGCTGGCCTGGGCCTATTGGCAGAACAAGGCGCCCGCGCGACGATCGACTGCCAAGTAGCGAGTGCCGAATGCGTTTCGCGGCGTTGGCCTCCTGCCTGGCCTAGTTGTATTGCTTCGGGCTGGCCGGCGGGTCGGCCGCGAAGAAGCTGCGGCGGTTGAGCAGGCGCTGGAAGTTCTCCTGCGAGAACAGGTGTCCGTAGATGTGGTCCAGGTAGCCCTTGGATAGCAGGTTGCGCAGATCGGAGTGGTCGAGCTCGATCAACTGCTCCCGGTTGACCCGGAACAGGCTCTCCATGGACAGGGTGAAGCCGCCCACCAGCTCCGCGCGCAGCGTAAACGGCTCCAGCAAGTTGAGCCGCGCGAACAGACCACACATCTCCCGCGTCATCATCAGGTCGTCCTCGTACTCGTGCAGCATGCGCTCGATCATGGTCCAGTGCGGCAGCGGGTCGCCCAGCTCGTCGTACATGGCACGCCCGTCCGCGTCGTCCAATGCCTCCGGGTCAACGCAGATCAGACGCTCGGCCTGCTCGCCGGAGCTCTCCTGTGAGGCCACCAGGCAGAACGGATAGCGACGCACATAGGCCGGCATGTAGGTGCGCCGGTCCCACTTGCCATCTGCCATGACGAACAGGTTCTGCCCTTCGTGCATCCCAGGATCACCATTGATATGAACCCGAGCTCGCCGGTGCGTCGCACGAACACGATCGGGTAGTCGCGCACGGCGGCGGGAAACTCCGATACGCTGATCGGGATCGCGTGCAATTGATGGCAAAACGAAGGCGCCTCTCCCGCCTCGGGCAGCCGGACTCGGACGCTGCGGTCGAGCGGGACGATGCGCTTGTAGCCGTAAGGCGTATCGCTCAGGTTCACGCGGCCTCTAACAGGTGGTCGATGTTTTTCAAGTCTGAGCCCAATACAGCGTGATCGGCAGGCGCGCCCTCGTGACAGCGTGCGAGCAGGTGCGACCCCTCGCGCCGCGCTGCCGCGCGCGCGCCTGGCAGTTTCCACCCGCGTCTCCCGGGGGTCGCTGGGCGCAACGAGGCTGAATTTACCGCCTGGTAGTTTGAGTATATGATAGGCATCCGCCCGGTGCACTATACGATATCGGGTGCGTGCCGAAGCTGTTGGCTTCGGGCGTTTAGTTCCGGTGCTCAACGCCGGGAACGGGAGAGGTGCTCAACATCTTGGAGCGGTCCGGGTCCTCCGGACCATGCCCGGAACCGTGGGGACGTAGCTCAGCTGGGAGAGCGTCGCGTTCGCAATGCGAAGGTCGGGAGTTCGATCCTCCTCGTCTCCACCACTTCTCAGACTCCCTGAACACCGATCGAACGCTGGCTGCTTCCGGCAAAT
>JBGPMS010000260.1:0-8290 GCA_041487115.1 Gammaproteobacteria bacterium | reverse complement strand
GTGGACTGTTTTGCTTTGGTGCGGACTTCCCGATATGCGCCCAAGGCTGGTGCGAACGGGGCCGTCGGAGCAAGATCGTTGAACGCCAGCACACGCCGATGGTCTGCCCAAGGGGTCCCATTCGGCGCGGCGCGCGCAAGGCGTTCCTCACCGAGTCCGGCATCGTTGTCGTACCGAAGGCTGACTATCAGGCCGAGATCCAACCGGCATCACTGACTAGGGAGACTATTCTGGGCAAGCTGGTCACGACAGTCTGGCCGGGCGACCCGAACCCGCGCGGCGCCACGTGGGACGGTGAAGGGGTCAACTTCACCCTGTTCTCGGCCCACGCCGAGAAGGTGGAGCTGTGCCTGTTCGAGCCCAGCGGGCGGCACGAGTTGCAGCGGGTGGAGCTGCTCGAGCGCACCGACGACACCTGGCACGGTTATCTGCCCGAGGCGCGGCCGGGGTTCCTGTACGGCTACCGTGTGTACGGCCCCTACAAGCCCGAGTACGGCCACCGCTTCAACCCGCACAAGCTGCTGCTCGATCCCTACGCCAAGCACGTCTCCGGCGCCATCAAGTGGAGCGACGCGCACTTCGGCTACCGCGTGGGCAACGCGCGCGAGGACCTCTCCTTCGATCGCCGCGATACCGCAGCCGGCATGCCGAAGTGCCGCGTGATCGATCCCGCGTTTACCTGGGGCAACGACCGCGCGCCGCGCGTACCCTGGCACGACACGGTGATCTACGAGGTGCACGTGCGCGGCTTCACCATGCGGCATCCCGATGTCCCTCCCGCGCTGCGCGGCACCTATGCGGGACTGGCCTGCGGGCCGGTGATCGAATACCTGCGCCGCCTCGGCGTCACGACGGTGGAGCTGATGCCGGTGCACTACTTCGTCGACGACCGGCATCTGGTGGAGAAAGGGCTGCGCAACTACTGGGGCTACAACTCGCTGGGGTTCTTCGCGCCCGACATGCGCTACTCGTCTACCGGACGGATCAGCGAGTTCAAGACCATGGTCAAGACGTTGCACACGGCCGGCATCGAGGTGATCCTGGATGTGGTCTACAACCATACCGCCGAGGGCAATCACCTGGGACCGACACTGTCTTTGCGCGGCATCGACAACGCTTCGTACTACCGGCTGGTGGCGCACAACCCGCGCTACTACATGGACTACACCGGCACCGGCAACACGCTGAACATGCGCAACCCGCGCGTGTTGCAGCTCATCATGGACTCCCTGCGCTACTGGGTGCTGGAGATGCATGTGGACGGGTTCCGCTTCGATCTCGCGTCCGCGCTGGCGCGCGAGCTGCACGAAGTGAACCGGCTGGGCGCGTTCTTCGACATCATCGCGCAGGATCCCGTGCTGTCCCAGGTCAAGCTCATCGCCGAACCCTGGGACCTGGGCGAGGGCGGCTATCAGGTGGGCAACTTCCCGGCCGGCTGGACCGAGTGGAACGACCGCTATCGTGACGCCGTGCGCGCCTACTGGAAAGGCGACGGTGGGCTCATCGGCGAGTTCGCGCGCCGGCTGACCGGCTCCAGCGATCTGTACGAGAACGGCGGGCGCAAGCCTCACGCCAGCATCAACTTCGTCACGGCCCACGACGGTTTCACCCTGCAGGATCTGGTGAGCTACAACGACAAGCACAACGACGCCAATCAGGAGGGCAACCGCGACGGCAACAACAACAATCTCTCCTGGAACTGCGGGGCCGAGGGCTCCACCAGCGACGCCGCGGTGAACGCCCTGCGCGGGTTGCAGAAGCGCAACTTCCTCGCCACTTTGTTGCTGTCGCAGGGCGTACCGATGCTGCTGGCGGGTGACGAGCTGTCCCGGACACAGCGCGGCAACAACAACGCCTACTGCCAGGACGATGAGCTCTCCTGGCTCGATTGGAATCTCGATGCCGAAGCCCAAGCGCTGCTCGAATTCGTGCGCCGGATGATCCAGATCCGGCGCCAGCACCCGGTATTTCGCCGGCGCCGCTTCTTTCAAGGCCGGCCGATCCGCGGCAGCGGCGTCAAGGACATCGCCTGGCTGACGCCGGAAGGCCGCGAGATGAACGACAGCGAATGGACCCAGGACTTCGCCCATTCTCTGGGCGTGTACTTCGCCGGGGATGCGCTGGAGGAAACCGACCGTCGCGGTCAGCCGGTGCAAGACGAAAGCTTCCTGTTGCTGCTCAACGCGCACCACGAAGGCATCCCGTTCACTTTGCCCCAGTTCCGCCCGGGCGTAGCGTGGCAGGTGCTGGTCGACACGGGCTTTGAGCAGACCTTGACGATCGATGGGCGTTTCCAGGGCCGCGAACGCTACGCGCTGCAGGGACGTGCGCTGGCGCTGCTGAAGGAGATCGCCAACGCATGAGGCGGATGTCATTGTCGGCGTGGGCCGTCGCGTGGACGCTGGAGTCGAGGCGTGTCTGATCTGGGGCCGCTGTCGCGGCTCGCGCTCGCGCAGGGCATCCATCCGGTGTGGCACGACATCTGGGGCAACGCCCATCAGGTGCCGTCGTCGACGCTGCGAGCCTTGCTGGCGGCCATGCACGTGCCGGCCCACGACGACGAGCAGGCTCAGTCGTCGCTGCTGGCGCACGAATCGGGGCGGTGGAACGAGGTGCTGCCCGCGGCAGTGGTGGTACGCCAGTCCGGTCTACCTGCGCAGATCACGCTGCGGCTTCCAGCCGGGAGTGCGCAACAGCTGAGCTGGCAGCTGGTGGAGGAGAGCGGGGCCGAGCATCAGGGAGACATCGACACGCGCGAGCTCGCGGAAATCGAGCGTTCCACGGTGCGGGGACGAGAGTTCGTGGCGTGGCGCCTGCCGATCGAGCACGAGCTCCTGCCCGGCTACCATCGGCTCCGGCTGACGGCCCAGGGCGAGCGTCTGTCCGAGTCATCCCTGATCGTCGCCCCGGATGGCTGCTACGAGCCGCCCTGCCTGCAGGCCGGGGCGCGCGTCTGGGGACCGGCGGTGCAGCTCTACGCGCTACGCTCCGAGCGCAACTGGGGCAGCGGCGACTTCACCGACCTGCTGCTGGTGCTGGAGCAGTGGGCCGGACGCGGCGCCGACGTGGTCGGGCTCAATCCGCTCCACGCGCTGTTCCCGCACAACCCGGAGCACGCCAGCCCCTACAGCCCGTCCAGCCGGCTGTTCCTCAACCCTCTCTACCTCGATCCCGAGCGCATCGGGGATGCCCATGCTCGGGAAGCGGCGCGCAGGTTCGCCGCATCCGCGCAGCTGCAGGCGAGTCTCGGCGCGCTTCGCGCCGTCGAGCAGGTGGACTACCGAGGAGTCGCTGCCGCCAAGCTGTCCGTGCTGGAGCTGCTCTACGCCGGGTTTCGCGAGCGCCTTGCCGCCGGCGACAGCGACGAGGTCCGCGGCTTTCGCGCATATCAGGCAAGAGAAGGCCAGGCGTTGCGGCACCACGCGCTGTTCGAGGCGCTGCAGGAGCATTTTTATCATCAGGATGCGAACGTATGGGGCTGGCCGGTATGGCCCGAGCGGTATCGTCGTCCGGACACACCGGAGGTCGCGCGCTTCGCCGAGCAGCACGTGCCGCGCGTGGAGCTCTTCGAGTGGCTGCAGTGGCACAGCGAGCGCCAGCTTGCCGAAGCCGGCCGGCGCGCGGAGGAGCTGGGGCTCGGGGTCGGCCTCTACGGCGATCTTGCCGTCTCCGTCGACCGTGGCGGGGCGGAGGCGTGGGCGGGCCAGGAAGCTTACGCGCTGGGCGCGACCCTCGGCGCGCCGCCCGACGATTTCAACCTGCAAGGCCAGAACTGGGGCCTGCCGCCGCTGATCCCGGCAAGGCTGCCGCGCGCCGGCTTTGCCCCGTTCATCGCGACCTTGCGCGCCGCCATGCGACACGTGGGCGCGCTGCGCATCGATCACGTGATGGGGCTGATGCGGCTGTTCTGGATCCCCGCGGGCGCGACCCCGGCCGAGGGCGCGTACGTGAGCTATCCGCTGCAGGATTTGCTCGGCATCCTGGCGCTGGAGAGCCATCGCAACCGCTGCCTGGTGATCGGAGAAGATCTCGGCACGGTACCCGACGAGGCCCGCGCCGCTCTCGCGGATGCGCGCGCGCTGTCCTACCGGCTGCTGTACTTTTCGCGCTCGGCGGGGGGCGAGTTCAGTCCGCCGCAGGACTATCCCGCGCGAGCGCTGGTGGCGGTCACCACGCACGACCTGCCGACGCTCGCGGGCTATTGGGAAGGCCGTGATCTCGCGTTGCGCAACGAGCTCCGCTTGTTTCCTTCCGAGGAGGTGAAGCGCAGCCAGATCGCGGAGCGCGCGCGGGACCGCGTCCGTCTGCTGCAGGCACTCGAGCGCGAAGGGCTGTTGCCGGCCGGGGTGTCGCCGGATCCGGCTGCGGTACCCACCATGACGCCGGAGCTGGCGCGCGCGGTACACATGTATCTCGCACGCACGCCCTGCGAAGTGCTCATGGTCCAGCTCGAAGACGTGCTGGGGGAGGTGGACCAGATCAACTTGCCCGGCACGACGTCGGAGTACCGGAATTGGCGGCGTAAAATTGCGCTGCCGCTCGAACGCTGGAACCGCGACCCGCGCTTCGTGCTGCTCTGCGAGGCGCTGGCAGCGATACGCAAACCGCTGTAGCCGCGCTCGAGGATGTCGCGGATCGGCGGCCGTTCACCTTAAATGCCGAACATCGGCCTCTGTCGGAGATGCCGGGGAGATCTCACGTCGTGTTGCGCGTCTGCCACCTTGTTGCTGTACTGCTCTGTGGCGTCGGTGTGGGCAGTGCACCCGCTTTCGCACAGGATTCGGCGCACCCCGTAACGCAGGAGCTCGATCCGATCATTCGACCTCTGTTCGACGCGATCGCGACTCTGTCGGACTATCCGGTCCCAGGTACCCTGCCGCGCGTGTTCCAGCTCCCACAACTCGCGCTCGAAGCCAAGGTGTGTGACGAGCCTTGCAACGTAAGTGCAGCCTATATCCCGCGGGAAGGGATCTATCTCGCCGAGAACCTGGATCCAGTACGCGAGCCGCTGGATCGGGCCGCGCTGCTGCACGAGCTCGTTCACTATCTGCAGCAAGACCATCCCAAGTTCGCGCACCTGACACCGTGCCAGCGCGACCGCGCACAGGAGCAAGAGGCGTACGCGATCCAGAATGCCTATCTTGCGCTGATCCACAGGCAGGAGCGGGTCGTCTTCTACGACGGCGATTTCGACTGTCGCGGCGAGGAAACCACCCCGGCGCTTCGCGCCACCCCTCCTTGAAAAGGAGGGGAGAAAAAGCTCTTTCCCCTCCTGCCCGAGGAGGGGTGCCTGCGCAGCAGGCGGGGTGGTGGGAGCCTGCCTGAGGAGGGATGCCTGCGCAGCAGGCGGGGTGGTGGGAGCCGCGTGCGAGCTCCAGGCTATTTCATCTAGTGATTGTCCCGCGGTACGCCTTTGCTCTTGTCGATCCGCTGGTACTTGACCGCCGGCTTCAGCACCATGCCGTTGGAAAGCTCGTCGACCATGCCGCGCTGGATCTCCTGCCAGGGCGTTTGACTCTCCGGGATCGGATAGCCGCCCTTCTTCTCGAGCGCCTTCATCCGCTGTTCGTACTCCGCCTTGCTGATGAGAATATCCGCGGTGCGCTTGTTCAGATCGATGCGCACGCGGTCGCCGGTCTTCAGTATCGATAGCCCCCCGCCGGTCGCCGCTTCGGGTGACGCGTTCAGGATCGACGGCGATCCGGACGTGCCCGACTGCCGGCCGTCGCCAATGCAGGGCAACTCCGTCACGCCCTCCTTGATCAGCTGCCCAGGGGGCTGCATGTTCACCACTTCGGCGCCGCCGGGATACCCGACCGGGCCGGTCCCGCGGACGAACAGCAAGCAGCTGTCGTCGATCTTCAGCTTCGGATCGTCGATGCGATGGTGATAGTCCTCCGGACCGTCGAACACGATGGCGCGCCCCTCGAACGCGTTCGGGTCCTTCGCGTCGGACAGATAGCGCTTGCGGAACGCGTCCGAGATCACGCTGGTCTTCATGATCGCGCTGTCGAACAGATTGCCCTTCAGGTTCAGGAAACCCGCATGTTTCTTGAGCGGCTTCTTATAGGACCAGATCACCTTCTCGTCTTCGACCTGCGTCTTCCTGCAGTTCTCGTACAGCGTCTTGCCGTTGACGGTCAGCGCGTCCTTGCGGATCTTGCCGGCCTTGATCAGCTCGCTGACCACCGCCGGCACGCCGCCGGCGCGATGGTATTCCTCGCCCAGGTATTCGCCCGCGGGCTGCAGGTTCACCAGCAGCGGTATGTCGTAGCCGATCTTTTCCCAGTCGTTGTTGTCGAGCTTGACGCCGATGTGCCGCGCGATCGCGTTGAAGTGGATCGGTGCATTGGTCGAACCGCCGATCGCCGAGTTGACGACGATCACGTTCTCGAAGGCTTCGCGCGTCATGATCTTGGACGGGCGCAGATCCTCCCACACCATCTCGACGATGCGCTTGCCGGTCTCGTAGGCGTTCTCCGCGCGCTCCCTATGGGGGGCCGGAATCGCGGCGCTGCCGGGCAGCGACATGCCGAGCGCTTCGGCGAGCGAATTCATGGTGGAGGCCGTGCCCATCGTGTTGCAATGGCCCGCCGAAGGTGCGGACGAGGCGATGAGATCGATGTATTGCTCGCGATTGATTTCGCCTGACGCGAGGAGCTGGCGCGCTTTCCAGACGATGGTGCCGGAGCCGGTGCGCTCGCCGCGGAACCAGCCGTTCAGCATCGGCCCGCCCGACAGCACTATAGCCGGGATATCCACGGTCGCCGCAGCCATGAGCTGCGCCGGCGTGGTCTTGTCGCAGCCTGTTGTCAGAACGACACCGTCGATGAAGTAGCCGTACAGGATCTCGACCAGGCCCAGATAGGCGAGATTGCGATCGAGCGCAGCGGTCGGACGCTTGCCGGTTTCCTGGATCGGATGGACCGGAAACTCGAACGCGATCCCGCCCGCCTCGCGTATGCCTTCGCGCACGCGATGCGCCAGCTCGAGGTGATGGCGGTTACAGGGAGAGAGGTCCGAGCCCGATTGCGCGATGCCGATGATGGGCTTGCCGGCCTGCAACTCCTCGCGCGACAACCCGAAGTTCATGTAGCGCTCGAGGTAGAGCGCCGTCATGCCGGGGTTGTCCGGGTTGTCGAACCACTGGCGCGACCTGAGCTCTACGGGATTCTTTGCTTTGGTTCTCTTTGCCATGATCTGAATTCTCCGTGCGACGCGCTCGGCGTCGGAAACGTTTCTCGTTACAGCCTGATCCCTCGTCCACTTGGACATTGCGTGCGGCCCGGCGCGCGGGCCGCCAGGCGGGGCATCCGTCTCACCCCGCGATGGAGCCCGTTACGAGCTTCTCGTGCGGTGCGGTCGCATTCTACCGTACGCGGCAATCAGCAACGATATCGCCGATCTTCGTCGGCACGCAAGTCATCGGCGGCCGAACCCTAAATGTAGTCCACTGTCGAGAAGAATGCACTCGCCCGTGATCATCTCCGCGCCTTCTATCAACCACATCGCGGAGTCGGCGACGTCGTCGGGGCTGGCCGCCTTGCCGAGCGGCACCATCTTCTCGTACTCGGCCTTGAACTTGGCGTAGCCCTCGGCGTCGAAGCGGTCCTTGTGCCAACGCGTCTCGATCATGCCGGGACAAATGGCGTTGACGCGAATGGCCGGCGCCAGAGCGCGTGCGAGCGCGAGGGTCATCGCGTTGAGAGCGCCCTTCGAGGCGACGTAAGCGGTAGACGAGCCGACGCCCATCACAGCTGCGACCGACGAGATGTTCACCACAGCACCGCTGCCCTGCTTCTTCATCGCCGGCACGCAGGCGCGGATCATTTGATAGGGTCCGATCGTATTCACGGCATACAGGTGCTGGAAGTCTTCGGCGCTCAGCGCCTCCAGATCCCAGGCGGCGGCATACTTCGTGATGCCCGCGTTGTTGATGAGCGCGTCGATGCGCCCCCACTTGTCGAGCGCGGCCTGCGCGAGCGCGCGGCAGTCGGCGTCCCTCGCGACGTCGGCCTTCACCGCGATCGCTTCACCGCCGGCAGCCTCGCAAGCCTTGACCGTCTTACGCGCTTCGTCTTCGCTGCGGCTGTAGTTCACCACCACGCGACCGCCCTTGCGAGCGAACTGGATCGCACAGGCCGCACCTGCACCAGTGCCGGCTCCCGTGATGATGCATACCGCTTCTTTTGGCTTCATCGATCATCTCCTCGTTCTGTCCCGCGCCTTGCGGGCGTTCACGTATCATGGCGCGTGCCCAAATGCGGGCCGGTTCAACGCCAGATAAGCG
>JBGPMS010000259.1:0-8406 GCA_041487115.1 Gammaproteobacteria bacterium | reverse complement strand
GAGCAGCGCCACCGAAACGCCGATCGCCAGAAGGTAGAAGCCGATCATCAGCCCGAGGGTGAGCAATGCTCTGGTCGTGAGCGACACGTGGTGCGATTGCATTGCTCCAGCCTCGGGAGCCGGGTGCGGGTTGGAAGTCACTGTGGGATCAGTTCCCCAATGAAAGCAATTCGCCATGACGGAACGGACAGGAATTCCAACCGTATCACAGTGTCGGGGTGCGAGACTGGCGCGCGGGAGCCTGGGAAGGGCTGACAAGCCTGCTTGGAGGCCACCATGCTGTGGTTATCTTGACGCACGCTCGCACCATCGCGCGCTCGCGGGGCCGGTGATATAGTCACCCTCGGTGAAAAGGTGCGTTTCAATTTCCTATTCCCCGATGCCGGGTGGCACGCGCTGATGCCGTTCCGGCTCGGTTACCCGACGGTTCCAGCGCCAGCGAGCCCGAGACGCGGCGTCGAGCAAGTGCTGGTCGCGTGACGCGTGCGCTTGAAGCATCGCTCGACCGCCGCACGAATCGCCGGGGCGCTGCTCCATCCTTCGGCCTATTTCGCCGCTCGCGGCTTCGTGCGTCTAATATGTATGAAGGCGTTCGCCGGTTGCGCTGAGGACCGGCGGGCCTTGCCGTGCTCGCAGGCTCAGCATGACAGACGGGAGAGGCGACGTGAACCTATCGATTCGGATTCTCGCGGCGATCGCCGCGTTCCATGTGACCGCAGGCGCGGCGTGGGCCTGGGGCCAGGTTGGCCATGCGACCGTCGGCGAGATCGCGCAAGGTTACCTGAAACCGGCCGCGGCCAAGCAAGTCGCACTGCTGCTCAAAGGCGACTTGAACGCCGACGGTCAGCCCTCGGGGCGCACGACCTTGTCGGAGGTGGCTTCCTGGCCGGACGAGATCCGCGGCAAGCCCGCCGCATGCGGCAAGGAAGGGTGGCATTACGAAGACATCCCGGTCTGCGGCACCGCGACTCCGCAGCAGATGTGCCCCGACGGCCTGTGCGCGCCGCAGGAGCTCAAGCGGCTGATCACGGTATTGAAGAACAAGCATCTCAAGAAGCGCGACCGCAACGAGGCATTGAAATGGATTGTGCACCTGATCGGCGACATCCATCAGCCGCTGCACTCCTCCGATCGGGACGATCACGGCGGCAACAAGGTGGAGGTGTCTTTCTCGGGCGACTCATCGCTGAATCTGCATCACATCTGGGACACCGAGCTGGTGGAGCGGGTGATGGAGCAGGCGGGCGGTCAGGCGGCATTCGTCGCCGCGCCGATCTCGGCAGCGGACAAATCCGCGTGGGGGCAGGGCTCGATCGACGACTGGGTCGCGGAGAGCCATGGGCTTGCCGTGTCCTTCGTCTATCGCGAGCTGCCCGGCGGGTTCGCGTGCGGCCAGGCGATCACAGGCAGGCTCGATATTCCCGATAGCTACGCCAGCGCAGCGACGCCCATCATCTCGACCCAGCTCCGCAGGGCTGGCGTGCGACTGGCCGCGGTGCTGAACGCGGCGCTGGCGCCGTAGGGGGCGTAAGGGACTGCAGAGGGCGTCCTCGTAATGCCGGCCCAGAGGGCCTTGGTCTCCGCGCGCTCGCGGGGCCGGTGATATAGTCACGGCTGGTGAAATGGTGCATTTCAATTTCCTATCCCCCTGCACGGGACCGAGGTGATGTGTTCCCGCGCGAATCGGAGGACTCGGTGGATGCACTGTCCCACGTCCTGAGCGCGATACGGCTCACTGGGGGCGTGTTCCTCGAAGCCGAGCTCAGAGCGGGATGGTCCTACATTACGCCGCCGGCCAGCAGGATCGGCGCGCTACTCATGCCCGAGGCCGAGCACATCATCCCCTATCATCTGGTGACCGAGGGCTCCTGTCGCGCGCGATTGCTCGACGGCGAGACGGTTGAATTGCGCGTCGGCGACCTGATCGTGTTTGCGCACGGAGATCGGCACGTGCTGGCGAGCACGCAGGAGGGCGAGCTCACTCCCATCGAAATCAGTGAGGAGGATCTGCACTCTCTGCTGCGCCCAGGCGAGGTCACCCCGCTCCAGCGCGGCAGCCACGGAGAGGCCACGCGTTTGATCTGCGGATATCTCGCCTGCGATCGCCGGCTGAGCGAACCCGTTCTGGCGGGGCTACCCCGGCTGCTGCGGGTGAGCGTCAACGACAATAGCATCGCAGACTGGGTACGCAGCTCGGTTCGCTTCCTGGCGACGCAAAGCATGGCACCCCGAGCCGGCGGCATGACGGTGCTGGCCAAACTGTCGGAGCTGTTGTTCGTCGAGGCGATCCGGCAGTACATCGAAGCGCTGCCGAGCGAGCAGATCGGCTGGTTTGCGGCTTTACGCGATCGCTTCGTCGGGCGCGCGCTGGCGCTCTTGCATCGAGAACCGGGCTATGCATGGACGGTGGACGAGCTGGCGAAGCAAGTCGGCCTCTCGCGCTCGGCGCTGGCCGATCGCTTCGGCGAGCTGCTTGGGCAACCTCCTATGCAATACCTCACTCAGTGGCGGCTTTCGCTGGCCGCACAACACCTGCTGTCCGGCCAGCGCGGGCTTGCGCAGATCGGGCATGACGTGGGATACGACTCGGAAGCCGCCTTCAGCCGGGCATTCAAGCGCGCCTTCGGCGTGCCGCCCGCCACCTGGCGCAAGACCAGGGGCAGCGTCTCACGCAACGCGGCTTTCCCGCTCGTTCCCTGAGGGCAGCGCACGGCTGCCATGGTTGCCGTGCCGATGCGTGGTACCCCTCACTCGCTACGCCACGACCTCAGCCCTTCGGCTTGCGCTTGGATCCTGCTGCATAGCTTGCGCATAGTGCAGCATGCGAGTAAATATTTCGTGCTGAACGTGGCTGCCACCGCATTGTCCCAACGCGGGCCGCAAGACGCGCAACGATGCACACGCCATCGCGTAGGCGCCTGCGGCGAATGCAGCGATGGCGTGCACGGTGGGGACCGTGACTCTGCGAGCCACCTCGGCCGCATGCGTGTCGCCACGGGAGCATCGTGCAATCGCGTCGGCGTGCCGGTGTGCCCTTTCGAGGTCGCCAGCGGCGTTGAAGGCGATCGCCGCATGGATATCGAGAATGGCCCAGAAGCCCGGAGCGCCGTGCGCAGCCCACCAATCGGAAAGCTGCTTCCAGCGATGGCCTGGAGCCCGACCGTCGAGTTGCAGCCGCCAGAGCAGCGCCGTCGCATCGACAGCATCGCCGAGCGACGCCGATGCAGCCGGCAAGAGATCCTGATCCAGTATCGCGAGGGCACGACATGGATTTCCGGCGTTCAATTCGAACATGGCGAGGTGCCAGGCGTTATGCCCGATCATGCGGCTGTCGGCGCGCCAATGCGACTCGTTGTGTCGCATCCAAAGCACGCCACGCGCATGTTCGTTCGCCTCGAATAGTGCGTGCGCCACCGAGTGAATGGCGACAGGAAAGGCCGGTTCGATCTCGAGCGCTCGCCGTCCCAGCATCTGGGCGCGGTGCGCCTCGCCGTTCTCCGCGCACGCGTACGCAGCCATGGCGAGGAAGTACTCGAAGCCCGGCCTATCGGCCTTCCATGCATGCCAGACCAGATCTACGACTTCACGCAGGGCAGGCCACTGCCCGAGGAAGAAATAGCAGGACTGGGCCAACCGCAAGGCGAGCAGGTCGTTCGGCCATTCACGCAACACGGCGGCATAGCGCTCGGCAGCGAGGACCGGCTCCGCGCACCGCCAGGCACGCGCCGCGGCGAGGTGGGCGCGCTCATGCGCGGTCCAGGGTACAGATGCGCGCTGCGCTGCCGACAGCGCCTCGTCCACCAGCGCAAGTAACGTCGGGTCCTTGGCGGCTACCGCGATCCCGGAGCGCAGAACATGCCCCATTGCGAAATCCGGATGCTCGGTGAGCAGCACCTCGATCTGGGCAAGCGGATCGCCGACCCCGCGCAGGAAGTTGTCGAGTGTCCGCGCCCATGCGTCGGCCGCGGCAACGCTCGGAGCATTGTCTCCGAGCATTGCCGCGAGAGGATGCGAAGTCATGATTCGCTCCACCGACGCGTCGACTCAGGCCGGCTGCGCAGCGCGACCGGCAGCCAGCGCTTTGACGTCGGCCGTGCTCAGGCTCTTCCCGCCGATAGCCCAGTCGCCACTCTTCACTTCTTCGATTACCACCCACGTCACCGAGCGCATGTTCTCGCCCTCGATCGATACCATCGCATCGGTCAGCTTGGCTGCGATCTGCTTCTTCTGCGGCTCGGAAAAAACCCCGTCGATCAGCTTCACGTTGATAAGAGGCATGATGTTTCTCCGTCAGAGTTGAGAATGTGTCCAGTTGGCTCCGCACTCGCGCCGAGGCGTGCACCGACGAGCGAGAGTATGGATTCAGGGGGTCTCGCCGTGAATGACAGCGACGCCGCCGGCTTTGCCCGAAACGCCGGTTTCGTCCAAGGTATGCGCAATCGGAGTCGGCTCTTGCGGGCTGCCGGTTGTGAAGGCGCTCAGGGAGCGCGGCATCCCGGTTACCTGCTATGAGAAGACCGCGAATGTCGGCGGCCTGTGGTGCATCGAGAACAAAGCAGTGAGGAACTGATAGGCATCACGGTCAGCCCAGCTGAGAGCAGAAGCCTGTAACACGGCTGATCGGTAAGCGATCCGGCAGGAGTGCGAGCCCTTTGTCGATCGGCGCGCCCAAGGCAGACGCTATTTTTGCCGCGAGGCCGGGGTTTTCTAGAAGGTGTTTGGCGCGCTTCAACTCGGCCAAATCGAATTCGGAGAGGCTCATGCAGCTCCTCGCGGGACGGAAGCGCGGCACCGCACGAGCTCCCAGGCGCCAGCCGCAAGCGCGGCCAGGAGGATGCAGCCGGCAACGAAGAAGGCCCAGTGCGTTCCGCGCACCAGCGAATCCGTGGGTAAGGTCAGCAGCGCTTGATGCTGCCCGGAGCCGGCATGGCCCAGGGCCGCGAGCGAGAACGCGGCTGCGATCAACGGCACGCCCGTGGTCTGGCCGAGCGTGCGCATCAGCGACAGCAATGCCGACGCGATCCCCAGTTGCTCGCGCGAAACCGCGTTGAGCACGCCGCTGTTGTTGGCCGCATTGAACACCCCCATGCCGATTCCGATGGGGGCGACGCGTAGCGCATAGCCCCAGACCGTGATCTGATCGTCCACCGTAACGAACAGCAGGCATCCGCATGTGATCAGCGCCAGTCCGGTGAGAGCGACCCAGCGCGCACCGAGGCGGTCGGCCAGCGTCCCGCCCAGCGGCGCCACCACCCCTCCAACGACCGGTGAGATGGCCAGCAGAAGGCCGACCTTGGTCGTCGGGTAGTGGGCCACGACCTCGAGAAAGAAAGGCAGCAAAAAGCCGGTCCCGCCGAGCACGAGAAACATCAGGTTGGACATCAACAGGCCTACTGCGAAAGGCCGGTTGCGCAACAGCCGCAGATCGAGGAGCGGGGCGGGAGCGCGGGATTCGACCAAGAGGAATGCCACCAGGCTGATGCCAAATACCGCCAGCAGCCCCACCACCAGCGGCGTGCCGAAGCCGTCGCGCTGACCCCACGTAAGGCCGAGGGCAAGGCTCGAGAGCATCGCCGCGGCGAGCAGCGTGCCGGTCCAATCGAAACCAGACGTGGCTGGCCGCGGCGCGATAGCGGGCACGAAGCGATAGATCACAAGCATGGTAGCGATGCCGATCGGGATGTTGACGAGGAACATCCAACGCCAGCCGGCGAGCTCGATGATGATGCCCCCCACCGACGGCCCGAGCGCGACGCCTAGCAGTACGGCCGAGCCGATCATACCCATCGCCCGACCGCGCTCGCGGGGCGGAAACATCTCGCCGACGATGGCCGCGCCCAGCGCCGAGACGAACACAGCGCCCAGGCCCTGCAGCGCCCGGCACGCGATGAGCCATCCGATCGACGGCGAAAGGCCGCACAGCATCGATCCGAACGTGAACACCGCGACCCCGAACACATAGGCCCGCCTCTTGCCGTAGAGATCGCCCAACCACGCCGCCGCCATCACCAGCGCCGTGGCGATGAGCAGGTAGGCGAGCACCACCCATTGCACCGTGGAAAAGGTGGTGCTGAATGCGTGCACCAGCGTGGGCGTCGCCACGTTCACGATGCTGCTGTCGAGCGTGAACATGAACACGCCCATGCACAAGCCCAGGAGTCCGAGCCAGCGATGGGGCGAAGGTGGCGGTTCGGAAGCGTGAGGCGCGGCGGATGCAGGTTGGCTCATCAGCGGTCCATGCCAGGCCTTGCGGCCCCGGTGCTCGAAGAAGGCGGGATTGTAGCCGCGTCCTGGTTACAGATCATCCGTCTGCCGCTGCGGCCTGCACGACGGGCGGGAACCGGACCAGCGCTGAGGCCTTCGACCGCTATCGCCTGCTGATACGCAAGACGCCGCCTAAGGAGCGGCACTATAATCAGCGCCTCGTCAAACAGGGCGACGGCGCCGGCCGATGTGGCCGCCGCGGGCCCGACGCGGTTTCCGGGAGAGCAGCATGGTTCGTTTCTTGAAGGCCGGCATCACCGCCGAGCAGGACGCCGCCGACATCGCCAAGGTCCGCGCTACAGTGGAGAGTATTCTCGCCGACATCGAGAAGCGCGGTGACGATGCGGTGCGCGAGTATTCCAGGAAGTTCGACAACTGGGATCCAGCTGGCTTCCAGTTGTCCGACGTGGAGATCCAAGCCTGTGTAAAGGCCCTGCCCGCGCGCGATGTCGAGGACATCAAGTTCGCGCAGACGCAGATCCGCAACTTCGCGCAGATCCAGAAGGAGGCGCTGCGTGACGTAGAGGTCGAGACGTTGCCGGGCGTGATCCTCGGTCACAAGAACATCCCGATCAACAGCGTCGGCTGCTACGTGCCGGGTGGCAAGTATCCGCTGGTTGCGTCGGCCCACATGACCGTCCTCACAGCCAAGGTGGCAGGGGTGAAGCGCGTGATGGCGTGCGCGCCACCGTATCAGGGCAAGCCGGCGCCGGCCATCGTTACCGCCATGCACCTGGCCGGCGCGGACCAGATCTACTGCCTGGGCGGCGTGCAAGCGATCGGCGCGATGGCGGTCGGGACGGCCAGCATCAAGTCCTGCGACATGGTGGCCGGGCCGGGTAACGCCTACGTAGCGGAGGCGAAGCGCCAACTGGCCGGACGCGTCGGCATCGATCTGTTCGCCGGCCCGACCGAGACGCTGGTGATCGCCGACGAGACGGTCGACGCGCAGATGTGCGCCACCGATCTGCTGGGCCAGGCCGAGCACGGCCCCAACTCGCCGGCGATCCTGCTGACCAACTCCGAGCAACTGGCCCGCGCGACGATGGTGGAAGTGGAGCGCCAGTTGCAGACGCTCTCGACAGCGGCAATTGCCGGGCAGGCCTGGAAGGACTACGGCCAGGTGATCGTGTGCGACACTTACGACGAGATGGTGCAGGAAGCCGATCGCATCGCCTCCGAGCATGTCCAGGTGATGACCCGGGACCCCGACTATTTCCTCCATCGCATGACCAACTACGGTGCGCTGTTCCTGGGGCCCGAGACCAACGTGTCCTTCGGTGACAAGGTGATCGGCACCAACCACACCCTGCCGACGCGCAAGGCGGCGCGCTACACCGGCGGGCTGTGGGTCGGCAAGTTCATGAAGACCTGTACTTATCAGCGGGTCAAACCCGAAGCGTCCGCGATGATCGGTGAGTATTGCGCGCGGCTATGCGCGATCGAAGGCTTCGCCGGTCACAAAGCCCAGGCCGATCTGCGCGTGGCCCGATACGGGCATCTCAAGCGCGCTACGCACCGGTAAGGCGCTTGAACCGCGCAGAACCGCACTGTCTGCGTGGTTGACACTCCCTCGAATCGATGCAAGCTGAGAGCATGAAAGGCCAGGTGGCGGTCGTGACCGGTGGGTCGGGTGGAATCGGCGCGGAGATCTGCCGCCACTTCGCCCAGGCGGGTTGCGCGGTGGTCTTCACCTATCGTACCGGCAAGCAGGCGGCAGGCCGGATCGTCGAGACGCTGCCCGGGACGGGGCACTGGGCCAGACACCTGGCGGTGGACGACAGTGCGGCGTTGGGACTGTTGGCTGCCGAGGTCGAGGCGCAGTGCGGCCGCTGCGACGTGCTGGTGAACTGCGCCGGCATGACGCGTTTCGTACCGCACGCCGACCTCGATGCGCTCGATGACGAGCTGATCGACCAGATCTTCCGCGTGAACTGGCGCGGCGCGTTCGCAGCGGTGCGCGCATTCCGCCCGCTGCTCAAAGCGACGGGCAGCGCTCTAGTGGTGAACATCTCCTCCATCGCGGGCGTCACGGGAATGGGCAGCAACGTCGCCTATTGCGCCTCGAAAGCGGCGCTGGACTGCATGACCAGGTCATTGGCTCGGGCCCTGGCGCCCGAGATCCGCGTGGTCTCCGTTTCG
>JBGPMS010000258.1:0-8438 GCA_041487115.1 Gammaproteobacteria bacterium | reverse complement strand
GTAGAGAGAGGCCAATTCGGGGCGGAGATGCAGGTCACGCTGACCAACGACGGGCCGGTGACGATCTGGTTGCGAATAGATCCGCCACAGTTCGGACAAGCGTAGGCTAGTAAGGTCAAGCGGGGCCCGCGAAAGATCCGCGTTGGACCCCGCCCCTTATCGGCGACTCGATCCGTTTGCTTGCTGCCAATCTGTCTGCGCCGACGATCCTGACCATCGGCCACTCCACGCGGCCTCTGGAGCGTCAATGCACCGAGCGAACCTGCACCTGATCGAGCTTGACGAAGCGGAAGCCGTGCGCCACCAGACGATCGAGCCCCACTGACAGCCCCTCGGCGGTATCGGACGCCGGCTTGTTCACGTGGGCGATGATGATGTCGCCGCTCCTCACCCCGCGCAGCCGCGCGATGATCGCCGAGCGGCGCAGCGTGGCGCCGGCGTCGGCGTTGATCGAGAAACCGGCGATCTGGTAACCCATCGCCTCGATCGCGTTGATCGCGACCGGGTCGTATTCAGCGGTGGCTCCGCGATACCAGTGCGGCGCCTCACCGGTCACCGCTTGAACCGCGCTGGCTCCGCCGAGGACTTCTCGCTCGAGGTGGGCTACGTCCAGGTTGCCGAGGATGCCATATACACGCCGGCCCGCACCAACCACCGACGGAACGTGCTTGGCACCGTGGTCCTCGATCTCGAACAAGTCCTCATGCGCCTTCAGCAGCGAGACTCCCGCAGGGTTGCGGTCGAGCCACTTCTTCGTCGCGAAGATCGTGGCTGGGATGCGGTGTGCGATCAAATAACCGATGAGCTCGACGTCGAACTTGCCGCCACACGCGTCCAGGGTCAGCGCGGCAACTTTCTCGTTGCTCAGCATCGGCACGACGATGACCTGATGCAACTCGATCGGGTGCAGATCGGCCACAGCCGGCATGGCGCCAAGCATGGCAACGAGCAAGAGGAAGAAGCGTCTCATGCCTGCTTTAACGCACCAGCTGGACGCCGGTTGATACCTGAATTGTCAACAAACCGTCGATGGCGGGCGCCCTCCGATCTGCGGTGCGCCTGTGCCAGAATGGCTGATCGCAAGATCAAGGAGAGGAACGTGAGCAACCCGCATCGCAGGCAGCTGTTGCTGCTCGCCGCCAGCATCTTGCTGTTGTCGCAGGCTGTGGCCTTCGCGCAGACCGCATCCAGCGATCAGGAGCCGATCGGCATCGGGCTCGAAGGCTTTGTCTATCCCTATCCGGTGCAGTACCTGCTGCTGCGTATGGAAGGCGAGGACGTGAAGCTGGCCTTCATGGATGTAGAGCCCTCGGCGCCAGCCAACGGCAGGACGGTCGTGCTGATGCATGGCCGCAACTTCTACGGCGCGTACTGGAAAGACACCATCCGCTTGTTGAGCGGGCGCGGTTACCGCGTGGTGGTGCCGGACCAGATCGGCTTCGGCAAGTCGTCCAAACCCGACGTGCCGCACAGCTTTCACGTCCATGCCTACAACACGAAGCAGTTGCTCGACTACCTCGGCGTGGCGCGGGCGATCTTCGTGGCGCACTCCATCGGCGGGATGATGGCGGCGCGCTTTGCTCTGATGTATCCCGAGCACGTGGAGCGCCTGGTGCTGGAGGACCCGATCGGATTGGAGGACTACCGCATGAAGGTACCGTTCGCCACGCGCGACGAACTGGCTGCCGAAGCGCGCAAGCAAACGCGCGCCACCATCGATACGTTCATGCAGGGATTCTTCGCGAACTGGAAGCCCGAATTCCAGAGCTATGCCGACATCCAGTACCGCTGGACGCTCGGGCCCGAGTCCGAATTGATCGCCCGCACCGCGGCGCAGACCTACACCATGGCCTACGAGCAGCCGGTAGTGTACGAGCTGCCGCTGATCAAGGTCCACACCCTGCTGATAGTCGGGGAGAAGGACCGCGCCGCCATCGGGCGCAACCGCGTGAGCCCCGAAGTGCGCGCGACTCTCGGCCTATACCCCGAACTGGCGAGGAAAGCGGCGCAGTCGATCCCCGACTGCAAGCTCGTGCTGATCCCCGATGTCGGTCACATCCCGCACCTGGAGGTGCCGGATCAGTTTCACGACGAGTTGCTCCGCTTCCTGGAGCAGAAATAGGGAGCAGCGCGCCGAAACAGCCAGCGCCGCTGCTCCAAGGGAGAGCGATGCGTTTCAGGCTGCGATGCGCGCTCGCACAGTCGGGCTGAGCTCTCCCGCCGCGTAGCGCCGCGCAAGTTCCTCCAGCGTGATCGGCCTGATCTTCGACGCCTGTCCAGCGCATCCGAACGCCTCGAACCGGGCTCGGCAGATGTCCTGTGCCGCGGCAGTGGCGTCCTTCAGGAACTTGCGCGGATCGAGCTCGGCTGCGTGCTGGGCCATGCTCCTGCGCATGGCCGCGGTCATGGCGAGCCGGATGTCGGTGTCGACGTTGACCTTGCGCACCCCGTTGCGGATCCCCTCCTGGATCTGCTCGACCGGGACACCGTAGGTTTCTTTGATTTCGCCGCCGAATTCGCGGATCACGTCGAGCCACTCCTGCGGCACCGAGCTGGAGCCGTGCATCACCAGATGCGTGTCCGGGATGCGCCGGTGAATCTCCCTGATGCGCTCGATGGCGAGGATGTCGTCGGCGGGAGGACGGGAAAACTTGTAGGCACCGTGGGAAGTCCCGATGGCGATGGCCAGCGCGTCCACGCCGGTCTTGCGGACGAAGTCGGCGGCCTGCTCCGGATCGGTCAGCAGCATCTCGCGCGTGAGCTTGCCGGCAGCACCGGAGCCGTCCTCCTCCGCCGATTCGCCCGTCTCCAGCGATCCGAGGCAGCCCAGCTCGCCTTCGACCGACACGCCGACAGCATGCGCCATCTCCACCACCTTGGCAGTCACCGCGACGTTGTAGGCGTAGGCGGCGGGCGTCCTCATGTCCGGCATGAGCGAGCCGTCCATCATCACCGAAGTGAAGCCAGAACGGATGGAGGCCTGGCACACGGCCGGGCTGGCCCCGTGGTCCTGGTGCAGTACGACAGGGATCCGCGGGTACATCTCGACGGCGGCCTGCACCATCCGGCGCAAGAACGGCTCGCCGGCATACTTGCGCGCGCCTGCCGAGGCTTGAAGAATGACCGGGCTGTCGCTGGCGGCGGCCGCCTGCATGATGGCCTGGATCTGCTCCATGTTGTTGATGTTGAAAGCCGGCACGCCATAGCCATGCTCCGCGGCGTGATCCAGGAGTTGCCTCAGTGATATCAGTGCCATGTTCGGTTACTCCGAGTGTCGATACTGAGCCATCAGCTCGGGCAGCAGCGCCGCCATCGCTTCGATCGCGTTCTGCGAGGCCTTGCGCGCGGCGATGTTTTCAGCCTTCGCGGCAATATCCTGGAGCAGCTTCTCGATCTCGCCGCTCCAACCCGCGGGCAGCTCGCCGCCCATGCGGCGGTGGAATTCCACTGCGAGCGCCGGATGCCGCGCAGCGTAAGCGCTGAACTTCACGCGCCAAGCGGTCTCCAGCGCCTGTCCTTTGGCGCGGGCATCCCACTCGGTGTACACCCAGGCCGGGACGTCGAAAGGAGGGTGCCGCCAGCGCAGTTGCTCGCGCGTGGCCGCGACTTCCTTCTCGCCGAGCGCTGCATCTGCACCGTCCACGTCGTGGGTGCCGGCCTTGCTGGGCGATCCTCTGCCGATCACTGCCTTGCAGCAGATCAGTGTCGGACGACCTGCGCTCGCGTGGGCGACGCCGATGGCGGCATCCACCGCTTCTGGATCGTGCCCAGCCACGCCCGCCACCACCTGCCAACCGTACGCCTCGAACCGCTTGCGCGTGTCGTCCGTGAACCAGCCCTCGACGTGGCCGTCGATGGCGATGCCGTTGTCGTCATAGAAGCAGACCAGCTTGTTCAGGCCCAGAACCCCGGCCAGCGATGCGGCTTCGTGAGAAATGCCTTCCATGAGACAGCCGTCGCCGACCAAAACGTAGGTTCGGTGATCGACGACGAGGAATCCCGGACGGTTGAACTCGGTGGCGAGCAGCTTTTCGGCCAATGCCATGCCGACAGCCTTCGCCAATCCCTGGCCGAGCGGCCCGGTGGTGGTCTCCACGCCCGGTGTGATCCCGTACTCGGGATGACCCGGCGTCTTGGAGTGGAGTTGGCGGAAGCGCCTCAACTGGTCCAGCGGCAGATCGTAGCCGGTCAGATGCAGCAGCGCGTACAGCGGCATCGGCCCGTGCCCGTTCGAGACGACGAATCGGTCGCGGTCCGGCCAGCGCGGATTGATGGGATTGTGCCGAAGATGCCGGCGCCACAACACGTCGGCGATCTCGGCCATGCCCATCGGCATGCCCGGGTGACCGGAGTTGGCCTTCTGCACGGCGTCCACCGCCAGGATGCGAAGCGCGTCGGCGTGCGAAGGAATCCTGCTCCTCGCCGCAGATTGACTGTCGACGATATGCAAGTTGGTCATCGTCGCGCCCTCAAGCCACCGCTTCGGCCACGGGCCCGGCCTGCCGCAGCGCGCGCCGTCGCTTGTCCACCAGCTGCAGGATCATGGGCGTGAAGATGAGCTGCATGGCGAGCTCCATCTTGCCGCCCGGCACCACGATGATGTTCGGCCGCGACATGAACGAGCCGTGCAGCATATTGAGGAGATAAGGGAAGTCGATGCCTTTCGGGTTGGCGAAGCGGATCACCACGAAGCTCTCGTCGGCGGACGGGATGTAGCGCGCGATGAACGGGTTCGAAGTATCCACCGTCGGCACGCGCTGGAAGTTGATGTGGGTGCGCGCGAACTGCGGGCAGATGTAGTTGATGTAGTCCGGCATGCGCCGCAGGACCGTGTTCATCACCGCCTCGGTGGAGTAGCCGCGCAGGGACTTGTCCCGATGCAGCTTCTGGATCCACTCCAGGTTGATGATGGGCACCACGCCGACCAGGAGATCCACGGGATCGGCCACGTTCACGCGGTCGGTGACGACACCTCCGTGCAGGCCCTCGTAGAACAGCAGGTCGGTGCTCTCGGGCAGGTCTTCCCAGGGCGTGAAGGTGCCCGGCTCCCGCGCGTGCAGCAGCGCTTCCTGCTCGTCGTGCAGGTACTTGCGGACGCGTCCGCGTCCGGTCTCGCCGTAGCCCCGGAACAGGGCCTCCAACTCCTCGAACAGGTTCGCCTCCGGGCCGAAGTGGCTGAAGTGGGCGTTGCCCTGCCGGGTCGCCTCCTCCATGGCCGCCCGCATGTCGACACGATTGAAGCGGTGGAAGGAATCGCCCTCGACCAGCGCGGCGTTGATCTTCTCGCGCCGGAAGATGTGCTGGAAGGTGCGGGTCACCGAGGTAGTCCCGGCGCCCGACGAGCCGGTGATCGCAATGATCGGATGCTGAATCGACATGGTCTGAGCTCCCGGATGTCGGTGGATCGCGGCACGGCCTATCCGTGGTTGAACAGCGAGCGCGTGTTGAAGAGCGGCGAGCTGAACGGCTGGTCGATGCCCTCCTCGTGCTCGCTGTGGTAGCGCGCGAGCCGCTCGACTTCGTTGCGCGAGCCGAGGATCACCGGCACGCGCTGGTGCAAGGCGGTGGGCTGGATCTCCAGGATGCGCTCACGCCCGGTACTGGCCGCGCCGCCGGCCTGCTCGACGATCATGGCCATCGGGTTGGCTTCGTACATCAGGCGCAGCCGTCCCGGCTTGGCCGGCTCGCGCGTGTCCTTCGGATACATGAACAGCCCGCCGCGCACCAGGATGCGGTGGACTTCCGCGACCAGCGAGGCGATCCAGCGCATGTTGAAATCGGCCCCGCGCGGCCCCGCCTTGCCGGCCAGGCATTCGGTGACGTAGCGCTTCACCGGCGGCTGCCAGAAGCGGTCATTGGAAGCGTTGATCGCGAACTCGCGGCCATCCGTGGCGATGGCCATAGCCGGGTGCGTCAGCAGGAACTCGCCGGCCTCGCGATCCAGCGTGAAACCGTTCACGCCGTGGCCGAAGGTGAGCACCAGCATGGAGGCGGGGCCATAGATGGCATAGCCGGCGCAAACCTGCCGTGTGCCGGGCTGAAGGAAGTCCTCCACCCCGGGATGGCTGACGCCCTCGGGGCAACGCAGGACCGAGAAGATGGTGCCGACCGAGATGTTGACGTCGATGTTCGACGAGCCGTCGAGCGGATCGAACAGCAACAGGTATTTCCCGCGCGGATAGGCCGGTGGGATCGGGCGCACGTCCTCCATTTCCTCCGAGGCCATGGCGGCGAGATGGCCGCCCCACTCGCAGCAGCTGATCAGGATCTCGTTGGACAGGACGTCGAGCTTCTTCTGCGGCTCGCCCTGCACGTTGACCTGACCCGCGTCGCCCAGGGCGCCTGCCAGCGCGCCCTTGGAAACGGTCATCGCGATCACCTTGCATGCCGTGACCAGATCGTCGAGCAGGGTGCTGAGCTCACCGGTGGCACCGCTCGCGCGCCGCTGCTCCTCGATGATGAATTTGTTGAGCGTGGTCGTCCCGTTATGCACTCTCATCTCCTCCCATGTCGTCTTGTAGTCAGTTTTTCTGGGATTGCGGTGGTGCCTCGTCCTCGAACACTCTGCTCTTCAGAAGATCGTCTGCCTCGATCGTCGCGAGCGCATCGACGCTGACCGGCGTGGCGGCTTCGAACAGGCGGTTCGCCTGCCGCAACCGCGCACGGTCCAGGGCGTTACGCAGCGACCGGGCGTTGGCGAAGTTGGGACGCGTGATCCGCCGCGCGATATAGGCTCCGAGCGTCTGCCTGGCCTCAGCACTGAGGCGGTACTGCAGGCCGGTCAGCATCAGTTCGGCAATCTCGAGCAGCTCATCCACCGAGTAGTCGGGGAAGTCGATGTGGTGCGCGATGCGCGACGACATCCCGGGGTTGCTCTGGAAGAAGCGGTCCATGCGGTCCTTGTAGCCGGCGAGGATCACGACCAGGTCGTCGCGCTGGTTCTCCATCACCTGCAGCAGGATCTCGATCGCCTCCTGGCCGTAGTCGCGCTCGTTCTCGGGCCGATACAAGTAGTACGCCTCGTCGATGAACAGCACGCCGCCCATCGCCTTCTTCAATACTTCCTTGGTCTTCGGCGCGGTGTGCCCGATATACTGCCCGACCAGATCGTCGCGCGTGACCGCGACCAGATGGCCCTGGCGCAGATAGCCGAGCCGGTGCAGGATCTCCGCCATGCGCAGGGCGACGGTGGTCTTCCCGGTGCCCGGATTGCCGGAGAAGCACATGTGCAGCGACGGTGCGCCGCCGGTCAGTCCGATCTGTTTGCGCGCGCGATCGACCAGCAGCAACGCAGCGATCTCGTGGATGCGGGTCTTCACGGGCTTCAGGCCGACCAGCTCGCGGTCGAGCTGGTCCAGCACTTCCCGGATGTGCGAATCCCGGAACAACTCGCCGAGGTCGATTCCCGGATCGCCGATCTTTGTCTGGATGTCGCCCAAGTTAGTGTCCTGTCCCATGGATTCGTGGGATATCCCTCGCAAACCCCGCTCTCAAAGCGGCAAGCGCCACACCTTACCGTGACGCCAGACGCACGCTACTCACGTCGTCAATAGCGCTCGTTCTCCGGATTGTCGGTGGCATAGGAGTGCACGGTGTAGCGGATGGCGCGGCCGTCCACCTCCTGACGCCTGAGCCCGAACCCCGGCTCCGTCTCGGGACGATTGACGATGAACGACATGGCCGGGCTCTCCACGCCGCGCGTCGAGTTGAAGGCCATCACGCGGATGTAGTGGTTGGGGAAGGTCTTCCGGCAGCCGTTGATCTCCAGCAGAATCCCGGCAGGATCCTTCAAGTCGAACATCGGGTTGCCGTACATTTCCCAATAGGTATTGCGCGGATGCGGATCGTCGGTGTATTCCACGCTGACGGCCCACCGATTCTGCAACGCATACTTGATCTGAGCGGTGATCTGGACATCGGTCAGGTCCGGTAGAAAGGAAAACTGCCCCTGCGTCACCCGGTTTCCGGTGTTGGTCATCATGGTCGTTGCTCCTCGGCGGTTAAGCGCTGGCCGTAGCGGTCGGCACGAAATCGGCGGTATCGGTGGATTCGTAGTTGAAGGTGATGTCCTTCCAGGTATCCAGCGCGGCCTTGAGCGGAGAGCACCACTTCGCCGCCTGCTCGAGGATCTGCGGGCCTTCCCTGAAGTAATCACGGCCTTCGTTGCGCGCCTGTATCATCGCTTCGAGCGCAACGCGGTTTGCAGTCGCGCCGGCCTGGATGCCCATCGGGTGTCCGATCGTGCCGCCGCCGAACTGCAGCACCACGTCCTCGCCGAGATAGTGAATGAGCTGATGCATCTGGCCGGCGTGGATGCCGCCCGAGGCCACCGGCATCACCTTGTTGAGTGACGCCCAGTCCTGCTCGAAGAACAAGCCGTGCTCGAGGCTGACCGGCGTGCGCGCCTCCCGCAACGTGTCGTAGAAGCCTTTGATCAT
>JBGPMS010000257.1:0-8446 GCA_041487115.1 Gammaproteobacteria bacterium | reverse complement strand
TTGCGCGTGGTGACCAGCGCCTTGACCCGACGCGGTGCGGGCCAGTCCGGCTCGATCCAGTCGGCCCGCTCAGCCATGCTGCTCGAGTGCGGCCAACAGGCGGCTCAAGTCGGAGGGCAGCGCCGACTCGAATGCAAGCAGCTCCCCGCTGACGGGATGGATGAACTCGAGGCGCGCAGCATGCAGGGCCTGGCGCGGGAAGCTGCGCGCCACCTCCGGCAGCGTGCGATCCAGCTTCGCCCTGCCGTATACCGGGTCGCCCAGGAGCGGATGTCCGATGGAGTGCATGTGCACCCGGATCTGGTGCGTCCGCCCGGTCTCCAGTCGGCATTCCATCAACGACCAGCTATTGCCTGCACGCCGTACCCGATAGTGCGTAACGGCCGACTTGCCGCGCGCCACCACCGCCATCTTGGTGCGCGCAACGGGATGGCGGCCAATAGGCGCCTCGACTCGACCCTGTGCCGCGGGCCGGCCTGCGACCAGGGCGAGATACTCGCGCCGTACCGTGTGCGCCTGCAGTTGGCGCACCAGACTGGTTTGTGCCTCGAGGGTCTTCGCGACCACCAGTAGCCCGCTCGTGTCCTTGTCCAGGCGGTGCACGATGCCGGCACGCGGCACGGTGGCAAGCGATGGCGCGTGATGGAGCAGGGCGTTGAGCAGCGTTCCGTCCGGGTTGCCGCTGCCCGGATGCACCACCAGCCCGGCAGGCTTGTCGATGACGAGCACCTGCTCATCCTCGTGCAGGATCGCCAAAGGAATCTCCTGCGCAGCGAACGCGCGCGCGCCTGCGTCCGGCTCCACACGGAGCTCGATGCGCTCGCCGCCCCGGACTTTGTCCTTGGGCGTGGCGCGGGCTCCGTCCACTGTCACGCATGCACGCTTGACCCAGTCCTGCAGGCGGCTGCGCGAGAAATGCGGCAGCAGCCGTGCCAGGGCCTGGTCCAGGCGCAGACCGGCCAACTCCGCTGGCACGCGCAGTTCCAGCGGTGCGTCGGCAGCGTCCTGCGCCGGCTTCGGAGTGGGGTTTCCGCTATAATTCAACGCGTTTTCTTCGAGAACCCTCATGCAAAGTAGTTTAGCGTCAATCGCCGCCGCGCTGGTGCTGAGTTGCAGCTTGCTCCTGGGCGGGTGCAGCGACGACAACAAGTACGACGAAACCCGCGACTGGTCCGCCGACAAGCTCTATACCGAAGCCAAGGATGAGCTCACGAGCGGCAATTACAAGAAGGCCATCGGCTACTACGAGAAACTGGAGGCGCGCTACCCGTACGGCAAGCTAGCCCAGCAGGCCCAGCTCGAGGTCGCCTACGCCTACTTCAAAGACAAGGATGCGGTATCCGCGCTGGCCGCCGCGGACCGCTTCATCAAGCTCCACCCGAACCACCCGAACGTGGACTACGCCTACTATCTGAAGGGGCTCGTCAACTTCAACGAGGACCTCGGGCTGTTCGGCAGCATCTCGGGCCAGGACCTGGGGGAGCGGGACCCGAAGGCGGCGCGCGAGTCCTTCGAGGCGTTCAAGGAGCTGGTGACGCGCTTTCCGGACAGCCGCTATACGCCAGACGCCCTGTCGCGCATGCGCTACCTCGTCAATGCCATGGCCACCAACGAGGTGCGAACCGCGGAGTACTATCTGCGCCGGCAGGCCTACATCGCGTCGGTCAACCGCGCGCAGTTCGTCGTGACCAACTATCAGCAGTCGCCAGCGGTAGAGCAGGCGCTCATCGTGCTGGTCAAGGCCTACGATGCGATGGGGCTGGCCGAGTTGCGCGACGACACCGCGCGTCTGCTCAAGCTCAACTTTCCCAACACCCAGTTCTCCCTGGCTTCGCTGCGCAAGAAGGCCTGGTGGCAGATTTTTTAGGTGTTCTGCGCGGCCCGCGCAGAGCCGCCTGCCGTGGGCGACAGCCGGGGAGTCATGCGCCCCCTGAATTGGCTACCACGCAGTTGCGGCCGCGACCCTTGGCCGCGTAGAGGGCCCGGTCGGCCGCCAGCACCAGCTCCCGCGCGCTGCTTAGCCCAGACAACGACGCGATGCCGGCGCTGAACGTCACCGACAGCGATCCTCCCCTGTCGTTCTCGTGCACCAGCGCCGCGAATTGGGCGCGCAGGCGGTCCACCACCATCGCTGCATTGCTTTCCTCGGTGCTCAGCATCACCACGGCGAACTCCTCGCCTCCGTAGCGTGCGACTACGTCGCCCTGCCGCAGGCGCTGGCGGAGGAACCGCGCCAGAGCCCGGAGCACGCGGTCGCCGGTGGGATGGCCATGGCGGTCATTCACTTCCTTGAAGTTGTCGATATCGATCATCGCCAGTGCCAGCGGAAGGCCATGGCGCAAGGCGCGCGCGACTTCGGTCTCGAGCAGCTGGTGCAGCCGGGAATGGTTGGCGAGCCCGGTCAGACTGTCCTGCACCATGAGGGCGCGCAATGTACGGTAGCGCTCGACCCGGCTCTTGACCACCGACAGCAGTTGGACAGGAAGGATCGGCTTGGTCAGGAACTCGTCGCCGCCACGGCCCATAGCGCGCAGCTGCCGGTCGAAGTCGCTCTCCACCGAGAGGAACACGATGGGCATTCCGACGAACGCCTCGATCTGGCGGATAACGCGGGACAGCTCATCGCCCGAGCAGTCCGGCAGATACATATCCATCAGCACCAGCTCGGGGTGGAACTCGCCGAGGTGTTCGAGCAGAGTGTGCGGGTCGCTGACCACGCACGTGAGCATGCCGGCCTGGCGCAGGACGGCGGAATAGAACATGGCCTGCTCCTCGGCGTCCTCCACGATCATGACGCGAAAGGGCTCCGGGGTCACGCGCGTGCCGAGCTCGTCCAGCTTGTCCACCAGAGCGCTTACTTTGAGCGGACGCTGGTAGAATGCCGCGCTGCCGGCGCGTACCGTCCGCAAGCGCGTGACGAGATCGTCGCGATCGGATACGAAGATCACCGGTGGTGGCTCACGCAGGGTCTGTCGCAGGTGCGCCGCCGCCGTTATCCCGGCGAGGTCGTCCGGCTCCATATCGACGTCGGCGAGGATGGCAGCGGGGAGAGCACGCATGCAGGCCTGCATCAGGTCGTCCGGCGCGCCGAAGCCGCGGGCGTCGTAGCCGTAGCCTTGGAGCTGCTCGCGCAGTCCTCCAGACGCTTGCCCTTCGCGCCCCAACACGTAGATCAGCGGGTTGTGCTCGGCGGCGGCTGCCGCAGGCTCGGTCGCGGCCAGCGTAACTGCCGCCATCTCCGGCATGGGCGTCGGCACGCAATTCTCGGAGCGCTGGAGCGCTTCCACCAAGCCGGCGACAGACGCGACCTGGGATGGGTCGGGGGCTCGTTCCGAGGAGGCGAAAGGCTTTAGCTGCAGCTCCAGGCGCCGCGCGGCTTCCGACACCGGCGCGAACCCGAACGTGGTGGCCGAACCGGTGAGGCTGTGCACTTTGCGGTGCAAGGTCCTGGGCAACTCCGCGTCGCTGCTGCCAAGGCTTAGCGCCTGCCACAAGCTGGCGATCTCGGCCACCCTGTCCGGCAGGTTGGCACCGAACTGCCGTGCCATCTGCCGGAGGGTTTGCACCTCCGGCGTCGAGTCCCGCTGCGCCGGGCTCGAGACGTCGTTCTTCTGCATCGGAGCCGCCTCTCGCTCACGCGCTGCAGCGGTCGGCGGCCCACCCGAGGACCAGATCTCGCGCACCGTTCGTGCGAGCGTCATGGGGTCGAAAGGCTTGGCGATCACGTCCAGTGCGCCGATCCGCTTCAACTCGGCGATTTCCTGCGGCTGCACCTTCGCCGTCATGAAGATTGCGGGCACGCCCGAGCACTCGGGCAGCTCACGCAGCTTCCTCAATGTGGTCGGTCCGTCCATTCCAGGCATCATCACATCGAGCAATATCAGGTCCGGTTTGAAGCGCGCCAGCGCCTGCAAGGCTTCCTCGCCCGAGCTGCACACTTTCAAGGTGAAGTGACCTACGACTTCGAGTGCGAGTTGCGCCACCTGCCGGATGTCGGGCTCGTCCTCCACATAGAGGATGCGGTTGAGCCGACGGCCGGTCACGAGTGTTGTCCTGTCAGCGACGGGAGAGGTCATTGTGCTCGCCGGTGATTTCGCCGACGACTTCCATTGGCTGCGGGTGGGGCATGTGCGGTTCGATCGGCGAGGGTATTGTCAGCCTTGCGGCCGTGGCATCCTCCCGGAGCGGGCCGGGGTTGTCGAGCGCGGGCTGGCCGAAGGGCGCGGCCGACCAGTGAGCAGGCACGTCGGCAGCCTCGCGGAAGCTCACGTGGAAGGTCGTTCCGACTCCGATTTGCGTGTCGAAGCCGATGTGGCCACCGTGCTTTTCGACGATTGCCTTGGCGATGCTCAGGCCTAGCCCGGTCCCGCCCTTCTGCCGGCTGTCGCTCGAGTCGGCCTGGCAGAACTTGCCGAAGATCTTGGAGCGAAAGTCTTCCGGGATGCCTGGACCGTGGTCGGTGACGCAGATGCGCACCGTCCCCTCCACCCGCGTCGCCGCGACCTCGACGATACCAGGAGAGGGGGAGAACTTGGCGGCATTGGACAGCAGATTGGACATCACCTGCATGAAGCGGTCGCTGTCCAGCCGCACCACGCTGTCGGGGATCTCGCCCTGCACCTCGAAGCGCACGCCGAGCTGCTCGCCGTAGCCGCGGTTCGCCTCCAGCGCCTGCTCCAGCAGGGGCCGAACGCGGTAAGGCCGGAACTCGAAGCGCATCTTGCCCGACTCGATCTTCTCGATATCGAGGATATCGTTGATCAGGCGCACCAGACGCTCGCTGTTGTTGTGCGCGATGCGCACCAGATCCTTCGCCTGTTCCGGTAACTCGCCCACCGCGCCGCCGATGATCAGACCGAGAGACCCAAGGATGGACGTGAGCGGCGTGCGCAGCTCGTGGCTCACGGTGGACACGAACTCGTTCTTCATGCGGTCGATCTTCTTGCGCTCGGTGGCGTCGCGGATGAGCCAGACGAAAAGATCGGCTTCCCCCAGCCTGCGCACAATCTGCAAAGTAGCGTCAACCGGGAACTCGGTTCCGTCGGCACGGCGGTGGACGGCCTCGTATTGATGCGACTGGATATCGCCCCGCAACAGCGGTTCGATGACCTTGCGGTACTCGGCTTCGGTGCTCCCCGTTCGTATCTCCCAAGGCGCCATTCCCAGCAGCTGCTCGCGCGGGTAGCCCAGGGTTTCCGCGGCGCCCAGATTGATATAGCTGAAGCGCAAGGATTCGGTATCGGCAATGAAGATCATATCGCGGGTATGGTCCAGCACGTACTGGAAGCGGTTCAACGCTTCGGTCACGCGCACCCGCTCGTCCACGTTGCGCGAGACACCGATCACCTGGGTGGTCCAGCCGCTGCCCGGCTCGCGCACGGAGCGGAAAGAAGTCTCCATCCAGAGCCAGCCCTTGTCCTGATGGCGCAGTCGACAGGTGACCACGTTGACCATGTCGTGCTTCACGACGTCGACGAACAGCGCCCGTGCCTGCGCCAGGTCGTCCGGGTGGATGAACTCACCGACAGATCTGCCGGTGAGCTGTTCCGGAGAAAAACCGATGACCACCGTGCTCGCCGGCGAGGCGTACTCGATGTAAGCCTCCGGCGTCAGCCTGGTAATCATGTCGCTCGAGTTCTCAGCCAGCAGCCGGTGGCTCTCTTCGCTCTTGCGCAAGGCTTCCTCGATCCGCTTCGGCGCCGTGATGTCGCGGCCCACGCCTCGGTAGCCCTTGAAGTTGCCCGCTGCATCGAACACGGGCTCGCCGCTCAGGCTGATGTAGCGCAGCTCCCCGACGTTGTTGGGCCGGCACAGCTCGAGGTTGTGGAACGACTCACGCGCCTCCAGCATCGCCTTGTGCCGGGCCCAATCCGTTTCGCTCATCCCGACGAACGGCAGCTCCCAGCGCGTCTTTCCCAGATCCGGCATTATTTGCATGCTCGCCAGGCCGCCGCCAGTTTGGCTGGTGAAGCGAAGCTGCTCATCTTGTTCCCAGAACCAGTCGGCGGAGAGCTGGGTCAGGCCACGGAACCGCTCCTCGCTCTCGCGCAAAGCCATCTCCGTCTCTTTCTGGCGGGTGATGTCGGTGGCGATGCCGACCACGTAGGCGCCATCCGCCAGGTCGACGCGCCGCTTGCTCTTCAGCAGCCAACGGACGCTGCCGTCGGAACGGGTGACTGACATCTCGACAAAGAGCGGCTGGTCCATGCTGAACGCTTCGTTGTCCTCGGCCCAATAGCGCTGCACCAGCTGCGGGGAATGGATGTCCGGATCGCTCTTGCCCAGGAGCTCGGCTCTGCCTCGCTCCATCATGTCGCAGTACCCGCTGTTGAACAGCACCCAGCGGTGCTGCAGGTCCTTCACGAATACCGGCTGTGGTATCCCTTCGATCACGGCATCGAGGAATTGCCGGCTGCGCTCCAGCGCCAGCTCGGCATTCTTGCGCTCGGTGATATCTTGAAAGGTCCCGTACAGCCTGACAGTCTTGCCGTCCCGGGTCACGGCGCTCCCGACCGTGCGCACCCATCGCCTGCGTCCGGTCGCGGTGATGAAGGGCAGCTCCAGATCCCAGGGCGTCCCCTGTTCGATGCATCTCTGGACCGCTTGGTCGATCGCGGGGCGTGCTTCGGGTGCGAAAAAGTGGATCGCTGAGGAGAGATCCAGCCTGGCGGCGGGATCCAGCTCGTGGATGCGGTAGACCTCCTCGGACCAGACCGCGCTCGAGTCGGCGATGTTCAGCTCCCAACCTCCGATCTTCGCCATGCGCTCGGTCTGCCGCAGGAGATCCGCGGTTTTCCTGAATCGCTCGTCCGCCTCTCGGTGCTGAGTAATGTCCCGCAGCGCACCGGTGAAGCGTACCGGCTTGCCCTCCGCATCCCAGGTCGCCTGGCCGCGTGCATGGAACCAGCGGTACTCGCCGGACTTGGTGCGCAGCCGGTATTCCACCTCGTAGGGCACTTGCGCGGCAAAGTGTGCACGCATCCTGGCGGCGGTCTGCTCCCGGTCGTCGGGATGCAGGCAGGCTTCGAAGGAGGCGCGCACCGGTTCGAACTCCTGCTCGGCGTAGCCGAGCAACTCCTTGTAGCGGGGTGAAAAGTAGCAGTAGCCGGCAGCTATGTTCCAATCCCAGATGCCGTCGTCGGAGCCCCGCACGACCAACTGAAAGCGCTCCTCGCTGTCGCGCAAGGCCCGTTCGCCGCGAACGCGCGCCGTGATATCTGCTGCCGAGATGTACGCCCCTACCACGCTGCCGTCCTCACCGACGTGGGGGATCAAGTCGACCAGAACTTCCCGTGCGGAGCCGTCGCGGACAAGCGTTCGCCCGTAGTTGACGCGCTCGCCCGCCATCACCTGGCGGTAGTAGGGCTCGACCTCAGCGTAGGCGGTCTCGCCGATCACGTCACGAACGCGCTGGCCGATGAAGGTCTCCCTGGCTGCGCCGTACCAGTCCTCAAAGGTGCGGTTGCAGAACTCGAAGCGCAGCTCGGTGTCGACATAGCCGATGCAGGCCGGGCTGGTGTCGGTAATCATGCGCACGCGCGCTTCGGTCTGTGCCAGTGCGAGCTCGGCTTTCTTGCGCAGAGCGATGTCCTGGATCTGGGAAATGAAGTTGACCGGCCCCTGGTCCTTGTCCCGCACCAGCGATACGCTCAGCAGTACCCACACGATATGTCCCTGCTTGTGGAGGTAGCGCTTCTCCATCTGATAAGTATCGATCTCGCCCGCCAGCAGTCGGCGCACAAACTCCAGGTCGGAGGCGAGGTCGTCGGGATGGGTGATCTGCTGGAAGGTAAGGCCGAGCAACTCTTGCTCGGTGTAGCCCACGATATCGCACAGCGCGCGGTTGACCTGCAGCCAGCGGCCTTCGCGCGACACCAGCGCCATGCCGATGGCGGCAAAATCGAAGGCGCTGTGGAAGCGCGCCTCGCTCTCTCGCAGCGCTTGCTCGTCGCGGCGCCGGGCGGTGATGTCGCTGGCTCCGATGAAGATGCCCGCTACTTGCCCGTCCTGCCTCACGTCGGGCACCAACTCCACCAGGATATCGCGCGGCGTTTGGCCGTGCTCCAGCCGGCGTTCGTACCGGTCGCGTTGTCCGGAGAGTGCGCGATCGTAATGGCAACGGACCTGGGTGAATGCTACCTCACCGATCTGGTCCGGGATGCGGTGGCCAATCAGCGTCGCAGGGTCGTCGCCATACCACTCCTGGTAGGTCCGGTTGCAGAATCGATAGCGCAGCTCGCTATCGACGTAGCCGATCAGGGTCGGGACATTCTCCAGCACCAAACGCAGGTGGTCTTCGCTGACAGTCAGCGCCAGGGTGCGCTCTGCGACAGTCTGCTCCAACCGCACGTTCGTGGCCTCTAACTCCGCCAGGAGGCTGCGTTGGCCCGCTTCGGCCGCGCGACGCCTGGTGTCGACCCGGTACAGCAGGTTGCCGGCCCACCAC
>JBGPMS010000256.1:0-8485 GCA_041487115.1 Gammaproteobacteria bacterium | reverse complement strand
GGTGTGGCCGCGCTGCATTTCGACATCGCCACGCCCAACTTCGTCATCCAGGAGGAGATGTCGGGTGCGGTGCCGTGGTACCACGAGATCGTGGACAGCCCGATCCGGGCCAAGGACGGGCATTGGCTCATCCCCGAGCGGCCCGGACTGGGTGTGGAGGTCAACGAAGCCGTAGCCGCGAAGCACCCCTATCAGCCGGAGATTCTGGCAGCCACCCATGCCGTGCTGGACGACGGCACGATAGTTGACTGGTAGTCGCGTGTCCGAAGGCCCGGAATCCCTTGAAAAAGCCTCCTGGGGCCCCAGTTTTGGGAGTATGATCCGGCGGCAACTAGTCCCCGGCCCCCCCGTTTTGACACTTTCAACCTTTCTCCGCTCAGGCAGACGCAGTCCCGGCCTCCAACCGGCGTCCCGTGTCCCCATTCGCGGGAGCGGTTCTGGAGTTTTTCTGATATGAATTTCGAAGAGTTCGGCCTGTGCGCCGAGTTGCTCCGCGCTATCGCGGAAGAGGGCTATACCGAGCCTACCCCGGTTCAACAGCAGGGCATCCCGCCCATCCTTCACGGCCAGGACGTCATGGCCGGCGCCCAGACCGGTACGGGCAAGACGGCGGCGTTTACGCTGCCGATGCTGCAGAAGCTGAAGCAGCACGCCAACACCAGCGTGTCTCCCGCGCGCCATCCCGTGCGGGCGCTGATCATCACGCCGACACGCGAGCTGGCGGCGCAGGTGTTCGAAAGCATCCGCACCTACGGCAAATACATCCCGCTGCGATCGGCCTGCGTGTACGGCGGGATCAACATCGACCCGCAGATTGCCGAGCTGCGGGCCGGGGTCGAGATCCTGGTCGCCACACCGGGCCGCTTGCTCGACCACGTGCAGCAGCGCACGGTGAACCTCGGCCAGGTCGAGATCCTGGTGCTGGACGAGGCCGACCGCATGCTGGACATGGGCTTCATGCCCGACATCAAGCGCATCCTCGCCCTGCTGCCGGCGAAACGGCAGAGCCTGATGTTCTCCGCCACCTTCCCGGAGGATATCAAGCGCCTCGCCTCGCAGATGCTGATCGCGCCGGTGCGCATCCAGGTGGCGCCGAGCAATGCGATCACCGACCTCGTAACCCATTCCGCCTTCAAGGTGGACGAGCGGCGCAAGCGCGATTTCCTCGAGCGCCTGATCCGCGACCGCGACATGCGCCAGGTGCTGGTGTTCACGCGGACCAAGATCTCCGCCACCCGGCTGGCGCGCGAGCTGTTGCGCGACGGCTTCTCCTGCTCGGCCCTGCACAGCGACAAGTCCCAGCTGGAGCGCACGCAAGCGCTGGCCGAGTTCAAGGACGGCAAGCTGCAGTTGCTGGTGGCTACCGATATCGCCGCCCGCGGACTGGACGTCGAGGATCTGCCGCACGTCATCAACTACGAGTTGCCGCACAACCCCGAGGACTACATCCACCGCATCGGCCGCACCGGCCGCGCGGGCCAGCCGGGCGAAGCGATCTCGCTGGTGGCGCCCGACGAGGAAGAGCTCCTGGCCAGCATCGAGAAGCTGCTCAAGGCGCGCATCACGATCACCGCCGCACCCGAGGAGGTCCGGCCTGCACGCCGCACCGCGCCGCCGCGAGAGAGTGTGCGCCGCGAGCGCCCGGTGCACGCTCCTGGTCGTGACGATGCGCGATCGGAGCGTCATGCTCCGTCGGTGCGCGAAACCGAGCGGCCGGCGCCACCGGCGCAGGAGCCGGACCGCCAGCCCGATGCCTATCCGTCTGCGCTGGCCGGCGCGTCCGTGCTGCCCAGATCATCCGGGCGCAGCGCCAAGCGCCAGATCCCCGCGCTGTTCCTCCCGCCGGTCGTCGCGAAGCGGGACAGCTGAGCAAGCACTCCCGGCCGTGCATGATCCTGCGTGAGCCCAACGGGGGAATCGTCCGGTTTCGCGAGGTGATCAACCGGCCGGACGAGGAGATCGATCTGGCGGAAGCCGCGCTGCTCATCGCCAAGACCGCCTACGCCGAGCTGGACATCAGCCGCTATCTGGCCAGGATCGATCAGCTCGCGCGAGAGTTGTCCGCACGGCTGCCGGAGACCTCCAGCCACTCCGAACGCGTCCTGGCACTCAATCACTATCTCTTCGAGGAGCAGGGATTCTCTCCCAACCTCGAGAACTACTACGACGTTCGCAACAGCTTCCTCAACGATGTGCTCGAGCGCCGGCTGGGCATCCCCATCACCCTGTCCATTCTCTACATCGAAGTCGGGCGCCGCATCGGGCTGCCGCTGCACGGCGTCTCCTTCCCCGGGCATTTCCTGGTCAAGTGCAAGGCGAAGGAGGGGGCATTGATTCTCGATCCTTACAGCGGCGGGGTGTCGCTGAGCCTTCGGGACCTGCAGCAGCGGCTGCGGCAGGCGCGGGGTGGCGAGGTTTCGCGCGCTGTCGTGGCGAGCATGCTGGTGTCGGCCAAGAAGAAGGAGATCCTGGCCCGCGTGCTGCGCAACCTGAAGGCTGTCTATCTCGAACAGCGTGACCGCGACCGCGCGGTATCGCTGATGGAATGGATTGTCAGCGTCGCTCCCGACGATGCGTCCGGAGTGCGCGAGCGCGGGTTGCTTTACCTCGAGCTGGAATGCTTCCGCGCCGCATTGGAGGACCTGGGGCGCTACATGCTGATGGCACCCGAGGCGGACGACATCGACCAGATCCGTCATCACGTGGTGGAGCTGCGCAAGACGGTCTCGCGGTTGAACTAGCCGCCCCGGCTCTTCTTTGTGAGACCCAGATAAGTCTCCACCACCCGACTGTCTCGCGCCAGCTCCGCAGCCGGTCCCTCCATCGCTACGCTTCCGGTCTCCAGCACATAGGCATAGTCGGCCACCTCCAACGCGGCGCGGGCATTCTGCTCGATCAGCAGGATCGAAACGCCGGCCTGCTTCAAGTCCTGGATGGTCCGGAAGATCTCGCGCACGACCAGCGGCGCCAGTCCCAGGCTGGGCTCGTCCAACAGCAGCAGTCTGGGCTTGGACATGAGCGCGCGGCCCAGGGCCAGCATCTGGCGCTCTCCACCGGACAGGGTGGCGGCCAACTGCGCGCGACGATCGCGCAGCCTCGGGAAGCGCGCGTACACGCCATCCAGGTCTGTGGCGACCTGCGGATCCCGCCGGCGATGGAACGCACCCAGAGCGAGATTGTCCGCCACGCTCATGTCGCCGAACAGCTCGCGTCGCTCGGGCACCAGGACCAGTCCGCGCGCCACGCGGTTTTCCGGGGGCTCGTCCTCCAGCCGCTGGCCCAGGTAGGACACGTCGCCGCGCATGGGCAGCAGTCCCATGAGGGCCGACACCAGCGTCGTCTTGCCCGCGCCGTTGGCGCCGATGACGGTGACGATCCGGCCGGCGTCGACGCGCAGGGATACGCCGTGCACGGCCTCGACGCGGCCGTAGAACACGCTGACATCGGTTGCGGACAGAAGCGTCCCGCCGCTCACGCCATACCTCCGAGGTAGGCCTCGAGCACCAGCGGGTTGCTCTGGATCTCCCGCGGCAGCCCTTCGGCCAGCTTGACGCCGAAGTCGAGCACCACCAGGCGATCCACCAGGCCCATCACGAAGTCCATGTCGTGCTCGACCAGGAGCACGCTCACGCCGTCGCTGCGCAGCTGGCGCAGCAGATCGGCCAGCGCCTCCTTCTCCAGGTGGCGCAGGCCGGCCGCAGGCTCATCCAGCAGCAGCAGGAGTGGATCGGCGGCGAGCGCCCGGGCTACCTCGACGATGCGTTGCTTGCCCAGCGGCAAGCTGCCTGCGGGAAGGAACATCTCGTCTTTCAAACCGACGTGCTCGAGTTGCCGTGCCGCCTCGGCGCGGATGCGCTGCTCCTCCTGCCGCTCCAGGTGCAGCAGACAGCGCATGAAGCCGGCGTGCCCACGCAGATGGGCGCCGATGGCGACGTTGTCCAGCACGCTCATGTCCGGCAGCAGCTTCACATGCTGGAACGTGCGCCCGATGCCCAGCCGTGCGATGCGCGCCGCCGGCAGGGCGGTGATCGGTTGTCCGCGGAAACGGATCTCGCCGGCGGTCGGCGGCAGCAACCCGGTGATGAGGTTGAAGATGGTACTCTTGCCGGCTCCGTTGGGTCCGATCAGACCGAGGATCTCGCCGGCTCGCAGCTCGAAGGTCACGTCGTTGACCGCGGCCAGACCGCCAAAGGACTTGCTCGCGCCCGCGACCTGCAGCAGGGCTTCTCCGATGTGCGGCTTCACACGCACCGGCAGCGGTTCCGCGCGTGGTGTTTCCGATGGCGGCGCCAGGCGCTCCAGCCAGGGGGCGATCCCGGCCCAGATGCCCGAGCGTGCCTTCTGCAGCATGAACACGAGGAGCACGCCGAACACGATGATCTCGAAGTCGCCGCTGGCCCCGAGCAGCCTGGGCAGCAGCGACTGCAGCACCTGCTGCAGGAGAGTGATCAGCGCGGCGCCGAGGATGCCGCCCCAGACGTAGCCGGCTCCCCCGACGACGGCCATGAACAAATACTCGATCCCCACGTGCAGGCTGAAGGGAGTGGGATTCACGAAGCGCTGGTAGTGCACGTAGAGCCAGCCGGAGAGCGATGCGAGCAGGGCCGCGAAGACAAAGGCCTGCAGCTTGAGCAGCATGGTGTTGGCGCCGAAGCTTTCCATCATCGTCGCACCACCCCGCAATGCGCGGATCGCCCGGCCGATGCGCGATTGGAGCAGGAGCTGGATCAGCGTCAGCGCGCCGAGGGTGCAGGCCCAGATCGGATAGACGTAGGCACGCGTCCCGTTGAGCCCGAAACCGAAGAGGTTCAGAACAGGGACGCCGGTGAGCCCGGTGTAGCCGCCGAGGAACGCGAAGTTGCCGAAGCAGTAGTAGAGGCTGATGCCCCAGGCGATGGTGCCGAGCGGAAGAAAGTGACCCGACAAACGCAACGTGACGGCACCGAGGGCCAGGGCGAACAGCGCGGTGATGGCGAGGCCCGCCAGCAGTCCGATCCAGGGCGACGCGGCATAGGCGGTGCACAGCCAGGCGCTGGCGTACGCGCCCAGGCCGACGAAAGCGGCCTGACCGAAGGACACCTGCCCCGCGATGCCGGTCAGCAGGCACAGGCCGAGCACCACTAGGCTGGAAAGCCCGATATACGCGAGCAGCGTAACCCAGTACTCCGGCGCCGTCAGTGGCACCAGGGCCAGGAGCGCCAGCAGCGCCACCTGGATCGCGCGCAGCCTCACTCGTCGTCCCCACGCGGCGAGGCGAGCGAGCGCCACAACAGCACCGGGATGATGAGCGTGAACACGATCACTTCCTTGTACGCGCTGGCGTAGAACGACGCGTAGGACTCGAGCGCGCCCACCAGCAGCGCCCCGGCGGCCGCCAGCGGGTAGCCCACCAGCCCGCCTATGATCGCTCCGACGAAACCCTTGAGACCCACCAGAAAGCCGGTGTCGTAGTAGATGGTCGTGAGCGGCCCGATGAGCATGCCGGAGAACACGCCGATCAGCGCGGCGAGAAGAAAGCACGCCTTGCCTGCGAACGTCGTGCTGATGCCCGACAGCCGCGCGCCGGTACGGTTGCTGGCGGTGGCACGCAGCGCTTTGCCATACAGCGTGCGTCCGAAGAAAGCATACAGGCTGCCCATCAGCACCACGCTGCAGGCATACACCCACAGGCTTTGCCCGCTGACGTGCAGCCAGCCCAAGTCCAGTGCCCCTTCGCTGAACGCAGGCGTGCGCGAGCCTTCGGCGCCAAAGAAATACAGGCCCAGCCCGGACAGGGTCAAGTGCACGGCCACCGAGACGATGAGCAGCACCAGGACCGGCGCTTCGGCCACAGGCTGGTACGCCACGCGGTACAGCATCGGACCCATGGGCACCACGAGCAGGCCGGTCAGCAGCAGCTGCACGGCGAGCGGGGTGTGGCGCGGCGCCAGCCAGACGGTCAACGCAACCGCGGCGGCGGGCAGCAGCAGGTTCCACGACGCCGAGCGCAGGAGCTCGCGCAGACCTCGCTTGCGCAGCGCGGCGGCGGCGTCGAACAGGAAGGCGAGTACACCCAGCCCGAGCAGCAGCCAGACGATGGCCGGTGTCTTGCCGAGCTGCAGGCTGGCCAGCGTCAGCGCACCAAAGGCGAGAAACTCGCCCTGCGGGATGAAGATGATGCGCGTGACGGTGAACACCAGCACCAGCGCGAGCGCCATCAGCGCATAGATAGCACCGTTGGTCAGCGCGTCCTGCGCGAGGAGGACGGCGATCTCGGGGGTCACGGGGGGGTTGAAAGGCGTGAAGAGTGAAGAGTGAAGGGTGAAGAGTAAGAGCCAGATACGTAGGTCATCTCAGGCCTGAGAGGATATCAACACACCCGTTCGCGCTGAGCCCACCAAGCCGCGCCGCTGGCGAGGCAAGGCGAGGTGAAGAAACAGGTTGTGGGCTCCTCCAATACCCCGTTCGCGCTGAGCGTAGCCCGTCAGGGCGGAGTCGAAGCGTTCCATGCCACTTCGACTCTGTGGCTGACGCCACGACGCTCAGTGCGAACGGATTTTTGGTTTAATGCACTGGCTCACTATGCCTTTGATTCAAAATCATTCGCTATGCTGTTTCTTGAGAGCGTGTTTCGACTCTGCTGCGCGACGCTCAACACGGACGGGGCGAAAGCTGCAGAGTCGAAGCGCACGCTTTAGTCACCCTTCACCCTTCACTCTTCACCCTTCACTCTTCACCCCTACGCTTCCGGCACGAACCTCACGACTTCCTGTTCGATTGCACCGAAGATAGACTGTCCGTTGGCGTCGAGCATTTCGATGCGCACGCGATCGCCGAAGCGCAGGAAGGAAGTCACCGGCTTGCCGGTCTCCAGGATTTCCAGCATGCGCTGCTCGGCCAGGCAGGCGGAGCCGGCGCTGCGGTCCACGTTGGAGATGGTGCCGGAGCCGATGATGGTGCCGGCTTCCAGCTCGCGCGTGCGCGCGGCGTGGGCGATCAACGTCAGAAAATCGAACGTCATGTCCACTCCGGCGTTGGGCCGGCCGAAGAGCTGGCCGTTGATGTGCACGACCAGAGGCAAGCTCACCTTCCCACCGTCCCACGCGTTCCCCAGCTCGTCGGGTGTAACCGCGACCGGCGAGAAGGCGGTGGCGGGCTTCGCGTGGAAGAAGCCGAAGCCCTTGGCCAGCTCGTTCGCGATCAAGTTGCGCAGGCTCACGTCGTTGACCAGCATCAGCAGCTGGATGTGCGGGTAAGCCGCCTCGGGCTTGATCCCCATCGGCACATCGTCGGTGATCACCGCGACCTCGCCCTCCAGGTCGATGCCCCAATCCTCGCTCTGCGCCAGGATCGGATCGCACGGCCCGATGAAACTGTCCGAGCCGCCCTGGTACATGAGCGGGTCGGTCCAGAAGGAAGGCGGCATCTCCGCGCCCCGGGCCTTGCGTACCAGCTCCACGTGGTTCACGTACGCGGACCCGTCGGCCCACTGATAGGCTCGGGGCAGGGGAGAGGCGCAGCGCGATGGATCGAAGCGGAAGGCATCTGCCGCTTTTCCCGCGTTCAGCAGGGAGTAGATGTACGCCAGTTTCGGTGCCCTCAACGGCCAGTCGTCGAGCGCCGCTTGCAGCGAAGGAGCGGCCTGGGATGCGGCGACGGCGGTCTTGAGGTCTCGACTGACGACGATCAGAGTTCCATCGCGGCCGCCGGTTTTGAGGGTGGCGAGTTTCATGCGATCAGCTGAGTGGCGGCGACCCTGTAGCGCACCGTGTCGAGGCACTCAGGCCGGGCTCAGGGCAGCAGCACCCAGGCGCCGTTGCGGACCTGCACCATCACCGCCGCCCGCTGGTCGAAGCCTACGTGGTCCTGCGGGGTCATGTTGAACACGCCATGGGCTCCCGCCACGTTTTTCAATCCTTCGAGCGCATCGCGCAATGCGGCGCGGAACTCCGCGGTGCCGGGCTTGGCTTTCTTCAACGCCACCGGCACTGCGTTCTGCAGCAGGATGCCGGCGTCCCATGCGTGCGCACCGAAGGTCGACACGCTGCCCTTGCCGTAGGCACCCTCGTACTTGGCCGTGTATTCCAAGCCCACTTTCTTGGACGGGTGGGAGGCCGGCAGCGCGTCCGCGACCAGGATGGGCCCGGCCGGCAGCAGCGTCCCATCGACGTCTTTGCCGCCCACGCGTAGAAAGTCCGCATTGGCCACACCGTGGCTCTGGTAGACCACTCCCTGGTAGCCCTTCTCCCGCAGCGTCTTCTGGGGCAGCGCGGCCGGCGTCCCCGACGCCACGATGAACATCACATCCGGCTTGGCCGCGATCAACTTGAGTACCTGACCGGTCACGAACGTGTCGGTCCGGTTATAGCGCTCGCTGGCGACGATCTTGATGCTGGCGGCTTCGGCGTCCTTGCTGAACACGTTCCACCAGCCCTCCCCGTAGGCATCGGCGAAGCCGATGAACGCGACGCTCTTCACCTTGTTCTTGACCATGTGGTCGATGATC
>JBGPMS010000255.1:0-8490 GCA_041487115.1 Gammaproteobacteria bacterium | reverse complement strand
CGCCGCCGCCATTAGCAGCGAGATCCACCAGCGCAGGCGGTCCGGCGTGCGCTTGCGCTCGCGCAGAACGCGACGCCAGATCAGCGTCGAGGCAACCGTCAAGCGGCGCGGCGAAGGCTTGAGCAGGTACAGCAGCACTACCGCTGCGGCGACAGCGGCCAGCAGCGCGAGCGCTACGCCGGGGGCGAGCCCGAGGAACCTCATCGCAGCAAGCCCTCCTCACGCAGCACCTTGAGCGTAAGGTCTTCGAACGGCAGCTCGGTACGCGCCTGTACGTAAGCCCAGCCGTATTTGCGGCAATAGGCCTCGATCTCGCCCACGTGCCGATGGAGCATCTCGCGGTAGGCCTCGAGCAGGCTGGGTGTGACTTCGAGCTCGTTGGCCGTGCCATCCTCCGCATCGACCAGCACCACCTCCTCGGGCAACTGCGGCTCACGCTCTTCCGGGCTGATGACGTGGATCGCCACCACTTCGTGACGGAAGCGGCGCAATACGGCGAAGGAGGGCTCGATACCGTCCGGGTCGAGAAAGTCGGAGATCACCACCGCCAGCCCGCGCGTGCGCGGCACGCTGAAAAAACTTCGCAACGCCGACTGCAGGCCGGTCTGGCCACCGGGCTGAACGCCCTGCAGAAAGCGGAACACCTGCGGCGCCTGATTCTTGCCGCGGCGCGTGGGCAACACCTGGAGCAACCCGTCGGCGAACGCCACCAGGTTCACGCGGTCGTGGTTGAGCAGCGCCAGGTATGACAGCGCCGCGGCCACCTTGCGCGCGTAGTCGAGCTTGCCCGGCCGGCCGAAGCCCATCGACAGGCTGGCATCCACGAACAGATAGATGGGCAGGTCGGCCTCCTCCTCGAACAGCTTGAGGATGAGCCGGTCCATGCGCAGGTAGATACTCCAGTCGATGTTGCGGATGTCGTCGCCGACGCTGTAGGGACGGAAATCGGTGAACACCATCCCCGCGCCGGTGCGGCGCGAGCGATGCGCCCCCCTGAGCTGCCCGTTCACCGGGCGGCGGGTGACCACGGAGAGGACGTCGAGCTGGCGCAGAAAGCTCTCGTCGAGAAGCGGAGGGGACACGGTGAACGGCGCGGGCGAGGAATGAGGGACCTAACCCCTAGCTCGGCTCAGGCGTCCTCTGGATGATGTCTTCGAGGATGGTGTCCGTGTTCACCCGTTCGGCTTCGGCGTCGAAGTTGAGCAAGAGCCGATGACGCAAGGCACTGAGCGCGACGGCGCGGATATCTTCTGCCGCGACGTACAGGCGGTCGTTGACCAATGCGTTGACCTTGGCGCCGAGGACCAGGGCCTGAGTGCCGCGCGGGCTCGCGCCGAAGCGCACGAAGCGCTTGGCCATGGCGGAGGCCAGCTCGCTCTCCGGGTGCGTGGCCAGCGTGAGGCGGATGGCATACTCCTGCACCGGCTTGGCCACTGGTACCGAGCGCGCGGTGTCGCGCATCTCCAGGATCTGGCCCTGGCCGAGCACGCGTTCCACCTGAGGCTCGTGCTGCTTGGTGGTGCGCTCCAGAATCTCGTTCAGTCCCTGCGCGCTCGGGAAGTCGAGCTTGAGCTTGAAGAAGAAGCGGTCGAGCTGGGCCTCGGGCAACGGATAGGTCCCCTCCATCTCGAGCGGGTTCATGGTGGCGAGTACGAAGAACGGCTGCTGCAGCGGATGGGTGTGGCCGCCGGCGGACACGCTGTTTTCCTGCATCGCCTCGAGCAGCGCCGACTGGGTCTTCGGCGTGGCGCGGTTGATCTCGTCGGCCAGCACCAGGTTGGCGAAGATCGGTCCGGGTTGGAACTCCATGAACTTCCGGCCGGTCTCGTTCTCGCGTACGACCGTGGTGCCGATGATGTCGCCGGGCATGAGGTCGGGTGTGAACTGGATGCGCGCGAACTTGAGGTGCAGCACGTCGGCCAGGGTCTGCACCAGCTTGGTCTTGCCGATCCCCGGAATGCCTTCGAGCAGCACGTGACCGCGCACGAGCAGGCAGGTCATGATGCCCACGATGTTGTCCTCGTTGCCGACGATGATGCGGGAGACCTCGTCGCGCACGACGCGGAAGTTCTCGCGAAACACCTCGACCTGGCGGTCTACGGCGATGCTCATCGCTGGCTGCCCTCGCGCAGTGTCATGAAGTAGTCCTTTACGATCCGACGGTGACGGATGGAAATGCCTTCGGGGGCGTCGGATTGGCCCAAGGCAAACCCCGAGCGCGGCCCCACGCCCTGGTAGTCGAGCACGGACTTCTGCTCCTTGCTTTCGGTGTAGAACCAGTTCCTGGGCGCGCCTTCGGCGTCGTCCTGCTTGTCGCCGGCAACCGCCTCTTGTCTGAGCTGCACTGCGAGCGGCGTTATCTTTTTTCCCAGCACCGGGTCGGTTGGGGAGTCGCCCAGCGCGGCGCCGGTCTTGCTGCCCTCCTGCTGCTGCGACGGTTTATTCTCCTGTGCGACCGCGGCGGCGCGGTACATGGTGCCGCCCGGCATGCTGGTCTGCCCGCTATCGGGGGACGGCGTCGCATTCTGCGCGGCCTGTTGGCTGAAGCGTCCAGCCGATAAGAGCGAGCGCTGGGCGACCGCGAGCTGCAACTGGCTCAGCGCCTGCGCTGCCTCTTTCAACCGGCTTTGCACCTCGAGCTGCCCGGCGATCTGGTTCAGCCGATCCACCGCTTCCTTCGCCGCCGCGCTGGAAATCTCTCGCTGCGCCGCCTTGTCCTCGCCCTGCGCCGCGTCCTTGAGCAGCCGCTCGAGGTCCTTCTCCTTCTCGCGTTGATCGGCGGATGCGCCCGGCTCACGCGCCTTCACCGCGCCGTGCGGCTCGGCCATCTTCTGCATCAGCCTGGCCGCCCTCGCTGCGTCGCCCTCCTCCAGCGCCTTGGCGACCTCCGCGAGCGCCCGATCGCCGCGCAGCTTCTCCGACAGCTTGTACAAGCCCTCCCGGGTCGAGGCGGCTTGCAGATTCCGCTGTTCGATCGCCTCCTTCGCCTCCGCCAGCGCATGCTGCTTGTCTGCCGCGGTCGCGGTCTTGCGCTCGAGCGTCTCGAGCGCCTGCTCGAGCCTGGCTGCGGTGGCCTCGTCGTCGGTCTGCGCGATCAGCTGGCGGATGAGCTGCGCCTGCCTGGCGTCGGCCTCCGCTAAGAGATCGTCCGGCGGCGCTGCGCCAGACGCGGGGGCCAGCGGCGGCACCAGCCATGCCGCGAGGATCAGCGCGACGGTCGCAGCGCCGGCGGCCAACGCGCTGCGGTCGAAGTGCAGTGGAACCAGCGCCGCGGGTTCGAGGCGCCGCGCGGACTGCGCCGCCCGTGCGATCTGCGCCGAGATCCAGGGCGAGGCCAGCGGATGCTCGAGGAACCAATACGCGGTCTTCAGCTCATCCTTGAGGCCCGCACCTGCATCCGCAGCAGCCGCCGCGGCGCTCAGCGTCGAGCGCGCCGCCAGGCGGCTTCGCACGAGCAGGAACAGCCCGGCTACCCACAGCAGCACTGCAGCCAGGACCGCGACCGCAACGACCGGCGCGCGACCGGCGAAGACGTAGGGCACGCGCGACAACAGCAACGCCACGGCCACCATCCCGAGGACGGTTGCGGCGTCGTGCAGCGCGCGGGTTAGACGGAGGCGGCGCCGGATCTGCTCCAGCGCCCGCAGGATGACTTCCCGGTCGGACATGATCTATGTGATTGTAGCCCAGGCGCGTCGTGCGAATTGATCAGACTTTCGTTGGCGCGGGCGCGTACTCTCGCGCCAGCCAGCGGTACGGTAACATGCCGGACACCGCACAGACGAAGACCAAGAGTATCCATGCCATCGCCGCTGCGTCGCGCCATCGCGGGCCTGTGGGCCCTCGCCACGGGGCTCGCGTTGGGCATCGCCGGCGCGGCGGACCGGCCGCATATCCTCTACATCACGGTCGACGATCTGGGTTGGAAGGACGTGGGCTATCACGGCAGCACCATTCAGACACCTACGCTCGACCACCTGGCAACGTCGGGTGCGCGCCTCGAGCAGTTCTACGTGCAGCCCTTCTCTTCGCAGACGCGGGCCGCGGCGATGACCGGACGCTACCCCATGCGCTACGGCTTCCAGACCCTGCAGATCCAGTGGTACAGCCAGTTCGGCCTGCCGGCCAGCGAGCGGCTGCTGCCCAAGGCTTTGCAGGAGGCCGGCTACCGCACGGCGCTGATCGGCAAGTGGCAGCTCGGACACGCGAAGAAGGAGTTCTGGCCCACTCAGCGCGGGTTCGACCATTTCTACGGGCATCTGACCGGCGAGATCGACTACTTCAAGAAGACCGATCACGGCGGCCAGCCGGATTGGCGGCGCAACGACAAGGCGGTCAGGGAACCGGGCTACGCCACCACGCTGCTGCGCAACGAGGCGGTCCATCTGGTCGAGGCGCACGACCGCACCCATCCCCTGTTCCTGTGGCTCGCTTTCGCCGCCCCGCAGGCCCCCCTGCAAGCGCCGCGGGAATTCCTGGATCGCTACCGGGAGGTCAAGGACGAGCCGGAACGCGCCTACCGCGCCATGATCAGCGCCGTCGATGCCGCGGTGTCCGATGTGCTCGCCGCGCTCGAGCGCCGTGGCATGCGCAGCAACACGCTGCTTCTGTTCCACAGCACCACCGGGGGCGCGGTCGGCCGGAAATACGCCATTGGCGACGGGGAGGTGCGGGCGGACGCCGCCACCAACGGTCCCTACCGCGACGGCAAGGGCAGCTTGTACGAGGGTGCCCTGCGCGTGGTCGCGTTCGCCAACTGGCCGGATCGTATCCAACCGGGCGTGGTCGGCGAAGTCATGCATGCGGTCGACCTCTACCCGACGTTTTTGAACCTGGCCGGGGCCAAGCGTGAGCAACTGAAGCCCCTGGATGGGATCGACATGTGGCGCACGATCAGCGAAGGCGCAGCGAGCCCGCGCAAGGAGGTCCTGCTCAACGTGGAGGATTTTCGCGGCGGGATCCGGATCGGGGACTGGAAGCTCACCCGCATCGCCACCCTGCCCAGCCGCACCGAGCTGTACAACCTGCGCGCCGATCCGTCGGAGGAGGACAATCAGGCCGAGCGCGAGACCGAGCGCGTGCAGACCATGCTCAAGCGGCTGGCCGACTATGCCTGGGAAATGACGCCGAGCGCCTACCTGGAAGAGCTGGCCAGGCCGCACAAGCAGGATATGCCGATCTATTGGGGGGACAACCCGCCGCGGCCGTAAAGCCGGACCTCGAATCACTCGAAATGTCACCGGAACCAAGGCACACTAAGGCACCCGGACCCGCTGGCCTGAAACCTGCTGGTGCCGACGGGTCTGCATCCGGGACGGTAGCTGGCGGGTCGACCGCAAGGGCAGTCGACCAGGGAAGGAATCTCTAATGAAGACGAGGAGTTAGAGGATGTCTTGGCTGGATATTGCAATGGCAGGCGGCGCTGTTGTCCTGGTGGTTCTGATCATCATGCGTAAGAAGACGCGCTAGCGGCTGTTGCAGCGCACTGTCGCATGCGCCCGCGTCGTCTGGCCGGCGGCATGTTTGTCAGGAATCCATTACAGGTTGGTAACAGGGGACTCTGATCGCCCCCTGCGCCGCGCCTGTCTCCGACTTTTGACTTAGCTTCACCTCGCCGCCGCACCCTTCCGCTGCTCCGCGCCGCCGGTCTTCGTTGGCACGTCGAAGGTCGTTACCGTGCGCAACAGCGTGATCTGGGCGCGCCCGTCGCGCAGCTCGACCATCGACTTGGATCGCGTCACGGCCGGGAGCGGCTCGCCCTGGACCCGGATGGTCTGACGCAGCGCACTCGTGAGCTCGGCATAATGCGCGTTCGGAGCGAGCACGATCTGCGTGCTATCGCGCCGGTAGTCGGGGGTGCTCGAGAGCTCCGTGCCGCCGCGCAGCTGCGCGGCGTATTCCTCCTTGTTGAAGCGCTTGAACTGCAAGCCCTGGGGCAGGCGGTACTCGATCTCCACCACGACATCGACGGCCAGGTATCCGAGCATCGCGTCCACGTCGTGGCGTGTCGTGGCCGCATCCATCCCGTCCACCAGTTCCTGGACCTGCGCTTGGGCGATCCTTTCCCAACGCCGCGTCGTGCCGCCCTCAGCCGAAGCAGCCTTGGCCGTGCGGGCCGGCCGCCCAGGCTCGCGGCTCGTCTCGTTCTGCTTGCAGGGCACGTCGCGCAATACCACGCGCCCGGACGCATCCGCGCAGGAGTAGATGACCGCCAGCGCCGGTTCCGGGAGCAGCGCGAACAGCAACGCGGCAAGCGACAACCAGAGCCGGCCACTCGCCGGGGGCTGGCCGCTACAGCACGCGCCGGGTACGGCTGCGCACGTGGGCGACTCGACCGGCGCGCCAGAGCGGTTCGTCACGGGGTCACGCGCGCAGGAAGTCGAAGTCGCAGCCCAGGTCAGCCTGGGTTACGTGCTCGGCATACAAGCGCGCGTAGCCGCGCCGGGGTTCGACCGGCGCGGCGAGCGAAGACCGGCGGTGTGCCAGCTCGTCGTCGCCAACGCCCAACTCCAGACGGCGTCGCTGCACCGAAAGCCGGATGCGATCGCCCGATCTCACCAGGGCGAGCGTGCCGCCGGAGGCCGCGTCCGGCGTGACGTGCAGCACCACGGTGCCGAAAGCGGTCCCGCTCATGCGCGCATCGGAGATGCGCACCATGTCCTTCACGCCGGCCTGGGCCAGCTTCTTCGGGATCGGCAGGTAGCCGGCCTCCGGCATTCCGGACGAACTGCGCGGACCGGCGTTCTTCAGCACCAGGAAGTCGTCCCGAGTCACGTCCAAGCCAGGGTCGTCGATACGGCTGGCGAGGTCCTCGAGCGAATCGAAGACCACCGCCCGGCCTTCGCGCTCGAACAGGCCGGGGTCCGCCGCGGAGCGTTTGAGGATGGCCCCGCGCGGGGCCAGGTTGCCGAACAGCGCGACCAGCCCGCCCTCCGGCGAGATCGGGTTGCTGCGTGCGCGCACTACAGCGCGGTCGACGAAGGGCGGCGGCGCCCGCAAACGCGCGCCCAGCCTCTCCCCGCTCACCGTCATGCAATCGTGATGCAGCAGGTCGCGCAGCTCCCACAGCACCGCGCTCAGGCCCCCGGCGGCGTGCAGGTCCTGCAGGTAGTGCTCACCGGTCGGCTTGAGATCGAGCAGCACCGGCGTCTCGTCCGACAGCTGGTTCAGCCGTTCGAGGGCTATCGGCACGCCGCAACGCCCGGCAATGGCGGTGAGATGAATGATCGCGTTGGTGGAACCGCCGATGGCGAGCAGCACGCGCACCGCGTTCTCCACCGACTCTGCGTTGATGATTTCGCTCGGCTTCGGACCGCCGGAGGCGACCATCGCCACCGCACGCGCGCCACTCGCTTCCGCCATGCGCAACCGGTCCGCGTGCACGGCCGGAATGGCGGCGCTGTTGGGCAGGCCCATGCCCAGCGCTTCGGTGATGCAAGCCATGGTGCTGGCCGTGCCCATGACCGCGCAGGTGCCGGCCGTGGTCGCCAGGTTGCCCTCGACCTCGCCGATCTCGCCGCTGCTGATGCCGCCGGCACGGTATTTGGCCCAGAAGCGCCGGCAGTCGGTGCAGGCACCGAGCCGCTCTCCATGCCACGACATGGCCAGCATCGGCCCGGTCACGAGCTGAATCGCGGGCAGATCCGCGGATGCCGCCCCCATGAGCTGCGCCGGCACGGTCTTGTCGCAGCCGCCGATCAGCACCACCGCGTCCATGGGCTGCGCGCGGATCATCTCCTCCACGTCCATGGCCATGAGATTGCGGAACATCAGGCTGGTCGGGCTCAGGAATATCTCGCCCAGCGATATGGTCGGGAAGTCGAGCGGCAATCCGCCCGCCGCCAGCACGCCGCGCTTCACGGCTTCCACCAGCTCGGGCATGGTGCGGTGGCAATTGTTAAACCCGCTGCCGGATTGCGCGATGCCGACGATGGGCCGATCCAGCATGTCGAGGGAATAGCCCATCGAGCGCGCGAAGGAACGGCGCATGTAGAGCGCGAAGTCGCGGTCGCCGTAGTTTGTTAAATTGCGCCGCAGGCCGTGCAGCTTCTTTTCGGACATGGACTCTCGGACCCCGACTTCAAGCCAGACAGAACGGGCACAGAGATTAACCCGAAAACGCGCGCGATGTTCATGGACATCGACGCCGCACGATGCGCGTCGTGCGCCAGGCTCTTCTAGCGCCGCCAGTTGATCTCGCGGGCCGTCTTCGCACCGATCAGGACGCGGCCGAGGCTGCGCGGCATCTCGGCTTCGGTCTCGCTCAAGGGCGCGCGGCCAGCCATGATTTCGGCATACACCTGCGGCAGCCGGGGCTCTCGCTCGGGCTCGGCGTAACCGTCGGGGTATGCCGGCTGATTGGTCCGCGCGTCGTACTTGTCCGTGGCGCCCACCGTGTGCAACAGCTCATGCGCGATGACGACGTTGTTCTCCGCCGCCTGCGCGTTGGACGCGAAGGCATGCACCACGCCGATCAGCCCCTTTTGCAGG
>JBGPMS010000254.1:0-8509 GCA_041487115.1 Gammaproteobacteria bacterium | reverse complement strand
TCGCCCCATCCCCTTCCTTTGCCGGAACTTCATCGCCTCCGCGCTAACATAGTCCACCACCCAATAGCCGGCATGATCCAATGCCCTAAGGTCATCCGCAAGCACCGCCGCCTCCTCGGTGCTCAGATAGGGGACGACGCCTTCGGTAAGCACGAGCAACGTCTTCGCCCGCGCATTCACGCTCGCAAAGAGGTTGCGCCGTTCCGGCACGTCGGCGAGATCGATCCGCACACGCTCCAGACGGCAGCGCGCAGGCTCGCCGGCAAGCCGGGTCTCTTTGTACTCGATGATGTGAGGATAGTCGGCTTCAACCCAACGGAGCGACGCCGGCAGGTCCATCCGATACGGACGCGTATCCAGCCCCGCGCCGAGGTTCAGGACGCAGTCCAGGCCCGCGCCGATGGCGAATTCGATGTAATCGTCGATGATGCAGGTGCGGATTGCGACGGTCCATGCGATCAAGCGCGACATGGGCATCGCGGCCGCTACTTCCCGACCATGCTCTCCCGCCAGACGGCCGGCCAGCGGATCGCGGAACAGAGCATCGGCTCGGTCGGTCTCGACGGCGCGAAGGTGTGCGATCCAGAACGCCGTATCCGAGACGTTTTTGATCTGCGGTTCAGCCATGGCCCGGCAGGGAGCGGGCTAAACGTTGCCCTGTTGCAGCACGGGTAGAGGCCCCGGGGCGGCGGCTGAAGAGCGGCACCTCCGCGTCTACGGATCCGGCTATCAGATAACGTTGTCCGCCTTCAGCGCGCCACGCGCGAGCAGCGCGCGGAACGCCTCGTGCGTGCCCTTGATCCCCGCCTCCATCGGGACCGAGCCGTAGTTGCCGAGATAGCCACGCACTGGTTCATCGGACAGGTCCATGGGGAAGGGCAGGGCGTTGCCGGACCAGCCAATCTGCATCGCGGGCGCAACTTTCCTGAGCAGCTCGAGCGATTGCTCCACCGTCGATGCCACGCCGTTGATGTCGAACACCGGTGCACCGCTGCGTTCCTTGGCGACCGCCCGGATGAAAGCGCTCGCCGCCTCGCCCGCGTGCAGCCACGAGATCGGGCCGCGGAACGGGATGGTGTAGGGCTTGTTCGCGGCCGCGGCCAGAATGGCGACCGTGGTCTTGGAAGTCATTCCCTGGTCGCGCCCGACGCCGTAGACCACCCCGGGTCGCAGGCCCACGCTGTGCGCCCCCCAGTCCTGCGAGTACACCTTCGCGGTCTGTTCGTTGCAGTGCTTGAACGCTCCGTACAGAGTCGGAAGCGTGGCGCGGGTCCCGGAGCCTTCCATAGCGCCGTGCGCGGCGATCGAGCTGGCGTAGCTGACGCGCTTGATGCCGAGCTTGCGCGCGGCTTCGAACACGTTGACGGTGCCGACCACGTTGACCTTCGCGCCGGCCACGGGATCGGCCTTGCAGAACGGTACTTGCAGCGCGGCGAGATGAATAATCGCCCGTGCGCCACTCGACCGGGCGGCCTTCGCCACCGCTTCCGGGTCGGAGATGTCGCCCGTCAGCCATTCGACCTTTCCGATTTGCGCCTCGGACATCAGCAACGCCGGCCGCCGCTTGTCGTCGGTCAGGTCGAACGCCGCGACCGGCACGCCGGCGCGCGTGAGCAGCGCCAGCGCCCAACTGCCGATGCAGCCCCCGGCGCCGGTGACCAGCACGGTCCCGTCGAAGTCGGATCTGTCGATGGGGAAATACTCGAACATGGTTCTCCTCGCGTGATGTGAGTGAAGCGTTAGCGCTTCGATGCCTGGTCGAGGTGCGCGGCTCAAGCGCCGGTTTGCATGGGGAGCGATGGATCCGCCGCCCATTCGGTCAGGGAGGCGTCGTATACCTTCACGTGCGGATGTCCTAGCATGGTCAGGACCAGGGCGGCGCTGGTCGCGGCAATCCCGCCGCCGCAATAGGCGATGGCTGTCGACTTGACCAACGCCGGCGCGAACAGCGTGCGCAATTCCGCGGCGGGCTTGAAGCAATTGTCGGCATCGACATTGTGGATCGCGGCGATGTTGATGCTGCCTGCGATGTGGCCGAGCCTCCCATAGGTCGTTCCGCCCGTGCCCGCATGCTGCTCCGGCCGCAGCGCGTTGACCGTGCAGATGCCGGCAGCACCGATTGCTTCCAGCACCTCCTGCTTGGCTGCCACGTACTCGGGCTCGAGCCGTGCCGTGAATCGGGCTGGGGCCTGCGGCTTGGGCGGGCCCTGCTCGGCAGACCGGCCCTCCCGCTGCCACTTCTGGAATCCACCGTTCATCACTGCGCCGTGCTCGTGACCGAAGACGCGCAGCATCCACCACAACCGGGTGGCCCACCAGTGGTTTGCGGTGGAGTACGTGACGACGAAGGTGTCGTCGCCCACCCCGAGGCGCGCCATGGCCCGGGCGAAGCGCTCCGCGCTCGGCAGCATGAAGTGAAGAGCGGCATGCGGCTCGGACACATCGTGCTCGATGTCCACGAAGCCGGCGCCCGGGACGTGCGCCTTCTCGAAGTCCTCGTAGCCGGGCTTCACGTCATACAGCAGATTGTTGGGCCGAGGGAGGAGGTGAGTCGTGGCGTCTAGCACGCGCACCCGAGGGTCGCCGAGGTGCGCCGCCACCCATTCGGTTTCTACGATGAGCTCCGGATGAACGAATCCCTCGGGCATGTTGTTTGACCTTGGCTGGGTTGAGGCCGGTCCACGGCACTCCGGGGCGGATGGTAACACTTCGCCCATGGAGGGTTGCTCCAGGCGCACTCAAACAGGTTCTCAACAAATCGGCCTAATCCTTGGTCGCGCAACGCTTTTCCCGAGCCGCACCGGCATCGCACCAGGCCCCGGATCGGTGGCACAAATACTGCAGAACCCGGGGTCCAAGCCCGCCAAGTGGCCGCGCCGGGCAAGAGCCCGGCCTCGAGCCCAGAGGAAGTAGAGACCGCCTCTGCGCTTTCCGCACCCTCAAGGGAAGCCCACATGAACAAGCTCGCACTCGTCGCCGTGCCCATCGGCATCCTCGCCGCCGCAGCCTGCTCCGTACCCGTGTACGTCGGAGCGCAAACGGAACAGGCGATGCGCGCCGAGGCCATCAGGCTGACGGGCAGCGCACAGTTTCCGCTCAACGTGGTCTATACGCGGTATGACCGCGGGTGGCTCTCGTCCAGCGCTGTGAGTCGGCTTACCCTGAAGGCGGAGCCGGACATCTACCTGGACGTACGCCATGAGATTTCGCACCTGCCCGATCCGCGCGTCGGGTGGGTGGAGGTGCGCTCGGTGCCGCAGTGGAGCGGGCCGGCCAAGGCGATGTTCGAACATTACTTCGGCGGACAGCCTGCACTCACGGTCGACACCGTGATCGGATTCGACGGCAGCCGTCAGACCGTCTTCAGCTCACCCCCGTTCAGCAAGGCGATGCAGGATGCGCCCGCGGCGAAGCTCACCTGGGGTGGCATGCAAGGGAAGGTATTCGTGGGCGCCGACCACCGGTTGGTCGCTACGGCTGCCGTGCCGCATCTGGGGCTCGCCGGGGGCGATAGCGAAGCCGGCCTCGAGACGCTCAAGGTCGAGGCCAACTGGGACGTGCAAGGTACGGCCGCCGAGTGGCAGGGCGACACCAAGGTCGCGCTCGCCGAGCTCCGCTTCTCCGGCCCGCGGGATACCGTGGCCATCAAAAACCTGTCGGGCGCTGCCTATCAGCGCAGCAAGGGTGACAGCGTGCTGATGGGCTATGTACTGCGTGTGGGGTCCGGCAGCTCCGCCAAGGCCGGCGGGACCGGCGAGAGCTTCTCCAACGCCGTACTCGATCTGGAGTTCGACCAGATCAACAAGAAGGCTCTGGCCAAATACCTGGACTGCCTCGGCAACGCCGAGAGTCAGGGGCAGGCCAGCTCTGCGCACAGCCAGCCGAGCGCCCAACTCATGCTGAGCCTGGCCGCAGAGTTGTTGCGCAGCTCGCCTGTGATCCGCCTCAAGCAGCTGGGTGTGCAGACGCCATCGGGTGCCGTGTCGGCGCAGGCGACGGTGAGCTTCGATGGAAGCAATCTGGCCGAAGTCAGCTTCTCGCCGGAGCTCCTCGCGCGGCTGAAGGCCAAGGGCAATCTGGAGATCGCCGGGAACCTGCTGCGCTCGCAGATGCTGCGCAAGGTGCGCTCGCAAGTGGAAGAAGCGCTGCTGCAGCGGGGTGCTCAAAGCACCGAGGAGAACATCGTGGCCATGTCCGAGAAGCTCACCGAAGCGCAGCTCAAGAGCCTGACCGACACCGGCCTGTTGCGCCCGGCGGGAGCCAACTTCACGGTCGAGGCGGAGATCGCGAGCGGGCAATTCCTGCTGAACGGCCAGCCCGCCACGCAGCTGTTCGGCGGAATGATGACGCCACCGGTGCCGCTGGACCAGTTGAAGCCGCCATCGCACCCGGAGCAAGAGGCCGCAGCTCAGCCCCACGCGCCTGTCATGCTGGTGCAGCGCGCAATTCCGGGGCGGCCGGTGCCGGGCCGCTGAACGCCGGTGCAACACCGTTCGCGCTGATCCTTCGACTCCGTGGCTGACGCCCCTAGTCCGTTCGTCCTGATCCTTCGACTCGGGCGCTACGCGCCTTACGCTCAGGACGAACGGGACTAAGGGCGTGTGAGCGCACGGAGTCGAAGCGCCCGAGTCGTCGCAGCGTCCAAGTCACGGACAGGCTGACCGGGCCGGCTGGTCTGTTAGACTTCTGAGTCTGGATATCTTTGGCGCCTGGGCGCGGCGCGACGTGCGCTGGATGCCCCTACCTTTACACGCGACGCCGCATGGACAAGGAACAGGACCTCAACCGCATGGTCAAGAACGCCGCCTACTACGAATCCGCCTACAACCCCCGCCTGGTCGTCCTCGACTATGCCAGCCACTTCGAGCGCTGGCGGAAGAAGGCCAAGGAAGCTCGGGGCAAGCTCTCCGGCTATCTCGATGTGCCCTACGGCCCGCACCCGATGGAGAAGCTGGACATCTTCCGCGCGAAAGGCCAGAGCCGTGCGCTGATGGTCTTCATCCACGGCGGCTACTGGCGCGCGTTGGACAAAGGCGATTACTCCTTCGTCGCGGTGCCGTTCGTGCAGCGTGGCGTAACCGTGGCGCTGATCAACTATGCGCTGTGCCCGGCCGTGCACGTGCAGGACATCGTGCTGCAGGTGCTGCAAGCGTGCGCCTGGCTGTACCGGAACGGCAACAACTTCGGCGCACCCGCGGGCAAGCTGTTCGTATCGGGCCACTCCGCGGGTGGGCACCTCACGGCCATGACCCTGGCTGCCCAGTGGCCGAAGTTCTCGCCGGACCTGCCGAAGAAAGTGGTCCAGGCCGGGTTGCCCATCAGCGGCGTTTACGACGTCGAGCCGATCATGCACACGCCGTCGATCAACGTCGATGTGCGCTACACGCTGCCCGAGGTCAAGCGCGTGAGCCCCGCTTTCATGCCGCCTGCCACCGATGCGCCGCTATACACGGCGGTCGGCGGCAAGGAGCAGGAGGGTTTTCACCTTCAGAACCGGTTGATCCGGGAGAAATGGGAGTCCGTCGCGAAGGACGACTTCGCCTGCCCCGAGGACAACCACTTCACCATCCTGGACCGCTTCGCCGACCCCGGCAGCGCGCTGTTCAAGGGGGCGCTGAAGATGATGGGGGTGTAGCGGAGAAGCGTGACAGAGTAGACGTGACAGAGAAAGCGTGACAACACGCGAGCCCTCCGGCGAGCTTGTTGCGGCAGACACTAACCTTCAGGTTATGGGGAGCCAGGGCCGGGGCGCACGCTCAACCCCGAAGGCCGCTTCCAGTCCCTAGAGCGCGAGGCCTTCGACGACGGCTGGGAAGCGCCGCCGGAGGAAGAGCCCGGCCCCCGGCCGGCCGAAGACCAGCGTCACGCCGGAGCGGGTCAAGAGCATCATCACCCGCAATGAATCTCCCGACGTTCCCTTCAACTACTCTATCAATCCCTACCACAGTTGCCAGCACGGCTGCATCGAGTCAAGGCTAGCGAGCTCGTCTTCCGGTGAGTCTTGAGGTACGACGAGGTATGAGCGGTGACTGAATAGGCAATAGGCGCACGCCTGTCCGAAGGCAGTCACGAGTTAGTGACTTGGGCTACATGACTGGTTATAGCCGCCCAACGCCTCGGCTCAGCGGCGCGCGGAGACCATGCTAGCCAAACAGGACACCGCTGTTCCGCGCGTCCCCTGCAACCACTTGATACTTGGGCCGCACTGTGCCAACTGAGGGTCCGTTCTTGCATGTCAGGTATGGGCTTTCATCGGATGATTTCGTCCGCGCGCACCAGGATAGACTCAGGCACCTTGATGCCCAGCGCCTTGGCGCTCTTGAGATTTACCACGAGGGTGAACTTGGTCGGCTGCTCGATTGGCAAATCCCCCGGTTTGGCACCCTTCAGAATCTTGTCGACATATGCGGCACTGCGCCTGAACATAGACAGCCAGTCTACTGAATAGGTCAGCACCGCTCCAGCCTCAGCTGAATGGTCTATATCATCTAAGACGGGCAGTCGATGTGCCACCGCATCAATGACCGTGTGGCGATGCTGAAATATAAAAGGTGAGACCCAGATCATGACTGCTTGCGGGCGCTCCCGATCGATGGTCCTTGGCACGGCTCGAATGTCCTCTAGTGTGCGAATTGGGATCATGCAGACGCTCACCCCAATGTCGTGTGCTAGGGCACGAAACTCATTATTGGCGTAGTCGACCAGATTACGTTCACGACGGCCATCGAACAGTAGGCAGAGGCGTTTGAGACCCGGGAGCAACTCCTTCGTGAACTGCAGTAGTTTTGGATCTATGTCGTTGCGTTGACTTGATGGGCCCGTGAGGTTGCCCCCTGGTCGCGCAAGACTCGCGACGAGTCCGGTTCTTACAGGATCGCCCCAATCCATGGTTGGGGACACAATTGGAATCGTTGTTGTCGCCTCCTTCAACTCTAGAGCCTCGCCCCAGAGGACGTCCACGCGCAATGCGATAAGCTCTCGAATTATTTCGCGATACTTTGCGGGGTCGCCGTTCGAGTAACGCACAACTAGGGTCACATTCTTGCCGTCAACGTAACCTAAATCTCGCAACCCATCTCGAAACGCTTTCTGGTAGGGCGCGTCTGAGGCAGCGTCGACGGGAATGGCTAGCCCGATAGTCGGCAGCTTCCGACCTTCGTCCGCGAAGGCTGGGTGAGCGCCTGTTAGCACCAAAGCGGAGAGAATAGTCCGAACGACAAGCTTGATCATGTTGTCACCTGACTTCCTTGAGCAGTCGACTTGAAGAGAATGCCCGCGGCGCCAAGGACTCCCATGGGGCCCAACGCGTCGGCTCAGCGGCGCGCGGAGACCATGCCAACAAAGCACGACGACGCTGTTCTGCGCGTCCGCTGCAGCCGAAAGTTAGAACCCGCTTTCGATCTCGAGCCATAGACACACGCCGCGGACTACCGTATGGAGTTGCTCGGGGGATAGCGTGCCCAAGTGCTTCATGAGGCGCACGGTCGGCAGCGTGACGATCCCTTGTGCGTCGAATGCACCGGGGCGCAGAAAACGAACGGGAACGGAGACCTCGTATCGGGTGCCTCGAAGACTTGTCGTGTGTGGCACCACGGTGACCAGGGATCGATCCTCATCGGCGCTCGGGGCGCCGAGAACCAAACAAGGTCGGATCTTCGCGGCCAAGCCGAGGTCAACGAGCCAGACCTCGCCTCGGCGAGCGGGTCTCACCCTTGGCTCTCGCGGCGGTCGTATTCTTGAAACACCAAGTCGGCGGCCTGGAGGAGATCCCCCTCCGTTGGTGAGGAATATGGCGTGCTCATCAGCCGGCGCAACAGTTGAGCAAGGACTTCGTGCTTCTCGTCCTCAGAAAGCGCCTCGAATGAATCAATCAGTTGTTTCGCGGCATTCGTCATGAGCAAGATTATACGCCGGGACAGGGCGGGTTCTAACGGAATGCGCATGACCGACGCACAAACAGCAAGCGGAGCGCCGCTGTTTGTGCGTCCGCGTCGATGCGCGGGTTAGCCGTTGCGCGCACGCGACTTAGGACCGCCACATTGCAAAGCGGCTCCCGAGGAATCCCGCGATAACTCCCACGCTTGGGAAGATCAGCAAGGCGGCAACTCCGCTGAGGAGAGCCCACTCTCCGGGAAACGCCGTGAAGCGCATCAGATAGGCACTAGCTAGCCGAAAGATCGCAACAGCACAGAGTCCCGACACTCCACCCATCCCAAGGCCGAAACCGACGCCGAGTCGCACAGGGGCACGGAGCAATGCCGCCAAGAAACCGCACGTGCAAAGGGCTGCAGCCAACAATGTAAACGGCAACTTGAAAAGAAAGAACGACGCTGGACCGAACGATTGGTCAAAGTCTCTCACTATCCAGATCACATCTGTCCGGTAGATTTTGATGTCACTTGGCTGTAACCCAATATTGACGCGGGTTTTGGCGTGATTCCTGACTCCGACGATTTGAGATCGCAAACGGCTTTTGCCCCGTATCGTTGCCAGTTCTCTTGGCAATCGA
>JBGPMS010000253.1:0-8538 GCA_041487115.1 Gammaproteobacteria bacterium | reverse complement strand
CATCCAAGACCTCGGACGTGGCCGGTGACGGCACCACGACCGCCACGCTGCTGGCCCAGTCCATCGTGCAGGAAGGCATGAAGTTCGTCGCCGCCGGCATGAACCCGATGGACCTGAAGCGCGGCATCGACAAGGCGGTGGAAACCGTGGTCGCGGAGCTGAAGAAGATCTCCAAGCCCACCACTACCAGCAAGGAGATCGCCCAGGTCGGCGCCATCTCCGCCAATGCGGACGAGTCGATCGGCAAGATCATCGCCGACGCGATGGAAAAAGTCGGCAAGGAAGGCGTCATCACGGTCGAGGACGGGAAGAGCCTCAACAACGAGCTGGAGCTGGTCGAGGGCATGCAGTTCGACCGCGGCTATCTGTCCCCGTACTTCATCAACAGCCCCGAAAAGCAGATGTGTGTGCTGGATGACCCGTACATTCTGTTGTACGACAAGAAGATCTCCAGCATCCGCGATCTGTTGCCGGTACTGGAGCAAGTCGCGAAGGCCGGCCGTCCGCTGCTGATCATCGCCGAAGATCTGGAAGGCGAAGCGCTAGCCACTCTGGTGGTGAACAACATCCGCGGCATCCTCAAGACCTGCGCGGTGAAGGCCCCTGGCTTCGGCGATCGCCGCAAGGCCATGCTGGAAGACATCGCGGTCCTGACCGGCGGCACGTTGATCTCCGACGAGGTCGGCCTGCAGCTCGAGAAGGCTACCCTGACCGATCTGGGCCAGGCCAAGCGCGTCGAGGCGGGCAAGGAAGAAACCACCATCATCGACGGCGCCGGCGATCCGAAGCAGATCGAGGCGCGGGTGAAGAACATCCGCAAGCAGATCGACGACTCCACCAGCGACTACGACAAAGAAAAGTTGCAGGAGCGCGTAGCCAAGCTGGCCGGTGGTGTGGCGCTGATCAAGGTCGGTGCCGCCACCGAAATGGAAATGAAGGAGAAGAAGGCCCGCGTGGAAGATGCGCTGCATGCCACGCGTGCCGCAGTCGAGGAAGGTATCGTGGCAGGCGGGGGCGTTGCTCTGCTCCGCGCGCGCCAGTCCATCCAGACGCTGAAGGGCGCCAACCCCGACCAGGATGCCGGCATCAAGATCGTGATGCGGGCCCTGGAAGAGCCGCTGCGCCAGATCGTGGCCAATGCCGGTGCCGAACCCTCCGTGGTCCTGAACAAGGTCCTGGAAGGCAAAGGCAACTATGGCTACAACGCGTCCAACGATACCTATGGTGATCTGGTCGAGATGGGCGTGCTCGATCCGACCAAGGTTACCCGCTGCGCGCTGCAGAACGCCGCTTCCGTTGCGGCACTGATCCTGACCACCGATGCCATGGTGGCGGAACTGCCGAAGGACGACGACCACGGGCACGGTGGTGGCGGCGGCATGGGCGGCATGGGCGGTATGGGCGGCATGGGCATGTGAGTCTCCATCGCGCCACTGCGAAGTGACGCGATAGCTGCTGAATTCTCTAGGCTTCGAGCGGCCCCTCCCGATCCAGGAGGGGCCGTTTTTCTTGGCCTTGCGTAATTTCCACCCCTCACCCTAGCCGTCTCCCACAAGGGGAGGGAATTGTCGCCGGCCTGGGCGTTCCTTTCCGCAGCAAACATTTTCCTTGACTTGGAAAATATCTGGCCCCGAGAATAGGCGTTTCGGCCCGCTCGCCCACCGAGCCGGCCAGAGCAAGACATCGGGGGAGGACGAGCTGTGGTCGTGTTCCTGAGCATCGTCGGTGCGGTCATCGCCATCGCTATCCTGGTGGCGTTCCTGAACCGCTTCTATCGGAAGTCTACGCGGGACATCGCCCTGGTGCGCACCGGATTCCGCGGGCAGAAGGTCGTGCTGTCCGGCGGTTGCCTGGTGCTGCCCTTCCTGCACAAGGTCGAAGAGATCAACATGCGGACCAACCGGGTGGAGGTCCACCGCACCGGCAGCAAATCCCTGATCACTGCCGACCGTATCCGCGTGGACGTGGAACTGGAGTTCTACGTGCGTGTTCTGCCGACCGCAGACGGGGTGGCCACCGCCGGGCAGGCGATCGGTGCCCGGGCGCTGAATCCCGAAGGTATCCGCAATCTGCTGGAAGGCCGGTTCATCGATGCTCTGCAGTCGGTAGCCGCCGCCGAAACGATGGACAAGCTGCACGAGAAGCGCGGCGAATTCGTCCGGCACGTGGCCGATCAGTTGCGCGACAACCTCGGTCAGAACGGCATGCTGCTCGACTCGGTGTCCCTCACCCGCCTGGACCAGGCGCCCTTCGCCTCCCTGGACGAGAACAACGCCTTCAACGCCGTGGGGATGCGGCAGCTGGCCGAGATCATCGCGACCAACAAGAAGCAGCGCACGCAGATCGAGGCGGAGGCGGACATCTCCGTGCGCCAGACGCAGCTCGATGCGACCAAGCGGCGGCTGCAGCTCCAACAGCAGGAGGAGCAGGCCCAGCTCGCCCAGCGGCTCGAGATCGAAAAGACCAAGGCCGGAGCCGACGCCGAGGTGGCGAAGGCGCGCGAGGACGCAATGGTGGCGAGCGAGAATGCCAGGATCGGCCGGGAGCGCGAGACCAAGGCGATGGAGCTGGCGAAGCAACGCGAGTTGCGCAAGCTGGAGATCGAATCGAAGCTCAACTCGGAGCTGCACACAGTCGACAGCGCGATACGGCTCGCGGCCAAGCATGTGGAAGAGGCCAAGGCACAGGCGGAGGCCGAGCGCGCCCGCGCCGAGGTGGTGCTCGCGCAGGAGCACGTCCAGACCGAGCGCGAGCGCGCCGTGGCGGACCGTTCGCGGGAGCTCGCCCTCAAGCGCGTGCTGGAGCAGGGCGAGGTCGACGCGGCGAAGGCGGAGACCGAGGCGGACATCGTCATCAAGCGGGCCCAGGCCGAATCCCAGGCGGTGCGCACCCGGGCCGAGGCCGAGCGCGTGCGGCTGCTGGCCGAGTCGGAGGGGGCCAAGGCGAGGATCGCGGCCGAGAACACCCGCAGCGACGCCGTGACCCAGCTGGAGCTCGAGCGCTACCGGCTGGACAAGCTGCCGGAGATCGTCGCGCAGATGATGAAGCCGGCCGAGAAGATCGAGAGCATCCGCATCCACCAGGTCAGCGGGCTGGGCGCGCTGCCGGGAACGGCAGGCGGCGGCACCGACGCGACCTCGCGCCCGCCGATCAATCAGGTGCTGGACAGCATCCTGGGCATGGCCCTCCAGCTGCCGGCCTTGAAGAGCATCGGCGAGTCCATCGGCTACGATTTTTCGTCCGCGTTGCCCAAGACGAAGGGCGGCGACGCGGAGCAGCCAGAGAAGAAGTCCTGATCGTTCAAACCCGTCCTTGAGGGGAGGAGAGGCAAATGGCGTTTACACGGCGTGAGTTCCTGACGGCAGCGGGTGCCGCCAGCGTTGCGAGCAGCCTGCCACGCGCGGTCTATGCGCAGGGCAAGGACATCAAGCTCGGTTCGGTGCTCGACAACTCCGGCAACCTCGATATCTACGGCAAGCCGATGGTGATGTCCACGCAGCTCGCGGTCGAGGAGCTAAATGCGGCCGGCGGCCTGCTTGGGCGCAAGATCCAGCTGGTCCAGTACGACACGCAATCGGACATTGCGCTCTACACCAAGTATGCGCAGCAGCTCGCGCGGGAGGACAAGGTCGACGTGGTGCACGGCGGCATCACGTCCGCTTCGCGCGAGGCGATCCGCCAGACCTTCAAGCGCAGCAACACGCTTTACTTCTACAACGTGCTGTACGAAGGCGGCGTGTGCGATCGCAACGTCGTCGTCACGGGCACGACCCCGGCGCAGGCGGTGGAGCCCATCGTCGAGCGCGCGATGAAGCAGTGGGGCAACCGGGTCTACATCCTGGCGGCGGACTACAACTACGGGCAGATCACCGCCAAGTGGCTGGCGCACTATATCCAGGAGCGCAAAGGGACGGTGGTCAAGACCGACTTCTTCCCGCTCGACGTGTCCGACTTCGGCTCGACCATCGCCAAGATCCAGCAGGAGAAGCCGACGTGGGTGGTCTCCGCCCTCGTAGGCGGTGCGCACATGTCCTTCTACCGGCAGTGGGCGGCATCGGGGATGAACAAGAAGATTCCGCTCGCCTCGACCACCTTCGGGGTTGGCAACGAACACCTCGCACTGTCCCCGGCGGAAGGAGACGGCATTCTGATCGCCGGCAACTACAGCCAGGAATCTCCGCTGCCGGCGAACAAGCAGTTTCTCGCCAAATGGGCCAAGCGCTTCGGCGATACCAATATCGTGCACGAGATCGCGGTGTCGCAGTATCACGGCATCCTCCTGTGGGCCGAGTGTGTGCGCAAGGCAGGCTCACTCGATCGCGCCGCCATCCTCAAGGCGGTCGAATCGGGCCCGTCCATCGACGGTCCGGCCGGCAAAGTGACGATCGATGCCAAGACGCACCATGCCGCGCTCGACATCTTCGTGATGGAAGTCAGGAACCAGAAGCTCGCCATCCTGGAGACGGTCAAGCAGCGGCCGCCGAGCGACACCGCCCAGTACTGCGACCTGCTGAAGAACCCGAACGAAAACAAGCAGTACGAGGTGAACATCTAGCCGACTGTAACGGTGACTTCGGAAGCAAGACAGCGCGCCCCCTCTCCCCTTGTGGGAGAGGGCGGGGTGAGGGGGGGTTCCGCAGCCTGCACCATCGACGTCCTCTCACGCCGCACATTACCCAGATGGACTACGCCGGCGTAGTAACGCTTGAAATCCTGTACATGATCGCGTTCCTGGTGCTCACCAGCGCCGGGCTCGCGATCGTGTTCGGCATGATGCGAGTCATCAATCTCGCGCACGGCGAGTTCGTGATGCTGGGTGGCTACACGACCATCGCCTGCTCCCGTGCCGGCATCGACATCTATGTGGCGATGCTGGTGATCTCGCCGATCGTGGTGGGCCTGATCGGGCTGGTCGTCGAGCGCGGGATCATCCGCTTCTTATATGGCCGCATGATCGACACCATGCTCGCGACCTGGGGCTTGAGCCTGCTGCTTATCGGCCTGGTGACGCTCATCTTCGGCAACTCGGCGGTCAGCGTCCCCGCGCCGATCCCGGGATATCAACTGGGCGAATACCAGATGGGAGGCTACAACCTCTTCATCATCCTGGTCACCGCGGCACTGATCATCGCGATGTGGGGCGTGCTGAAGTTCACCCGCGCCGGGCTGATCGCCCGCGGCGCGATGCAGGGTCCCGACGTGGTGGCCTCGCTCGGCTACGATCCGCGCAAGGTCTACATGATCACGTTCACGGTCGGAGCAGCGCTGTCCGGGCTAGCGGGCGGCGTGCTCGCGCCGCTTACCGGCCTGCTGCCTTCCGCTGGCGGCGCCTACATCGCGAAGGCTTTCATCACCGTGATCACCGGCGGCGCAGCGGTCATCTCCGGCACGCTGTCGAGCGCCGTGATCTTCGGCACCATCAACCAAATCGTTTCGTTCGCCGTCCATCCCGTGCTCGGCGAGATTGCGATGCTTGCGCTGGCGATCATCCTGCTGCGCTTGATGCCGAAGGGCATTACCGGCCGCTTCTTCCGGGACGGCACATGACCGCCTGGCAGTCCGTCGGGCGGATGCGCTGGGGTTGGTTCCTGCTGTCCTCGGCGGTGCTGGTGCTGCTGCCGCTGGTTACAGAGACGTCCACTCCCACCCTCTTGCTGATCTGGGCGCTGTTCGCCCTCTCGCTCGGCATCATGTGGGGCTACGCCGGCTTGTTGAGCTTCGGGCACTCCGCCTATTTTGGCCTCGGCGCATACACCTATGCCATCGCGGTGGTCAACATGGGCGAGAGCACGGCGCCCCTGCTGCTTTCGATGCTGGTTCCGGCGGCGGTGGCGGCGGCGATCGGGGCCATGATGTTCTACGGGCGCATCAGCGATGTCTACATGGGAGTGATCACGCTGGTGGTGACGCTCATCCTGTTCAAGTTCATGAGCGCCACGGCGGGCGACGCCTACGTGATCGGCGCTGCGCGGCTGGGCGGGTTCAACGGCATCCCCGGGTTTCAGACGCTCAACGTTCCGGGCCATGTCGAGATCTCGCTGTTCGGACTGCCGACCTACTACATCTGTGCGGCGGCCCTCCTGGTGTGCTATTTGGTTTGCCGCTGGATCCTGGCGCGCTCCTTCGGGCGCGTGCTGATCGGCATCCGCGAGAACGAGGCGCGCTGCGAGCTCATGGGCTATAACGTCCCCGCCTGCAAGACCGCTATCTTCACCATCAGCGCGGCCATGGCCGGGCTCGCCGGCTGCCTGTTCGCCAACTGGGCCGAGATCGTGACGCCGCGCGTGTTCAGCCTCGGACAGGCAGCCGAGGTCCTGATCTGGGTGATCGTCGGAGGGCTGGGCACGCTGATCGGGCCGATTCTGGGTGCGATCGTGCTCGGCTACGTCAAGATCCGGCTGGGTGAGCAGACCGTGATCGACAACTCCCTGATCCTCGGCGCAATACTGATCGTGGTGGTGCTCGGGATTCCGCGCGGCGTGGTGCCGGCTGTGCAGCATCTGTGGGCCGCACAGGGGCGCTGGGCGCGCCGGCGGGGCGCGAAGGACAGCGGGGCACGCCGCAGGCTGGGCATAGCTGCCGAAGAGCGCTCATGACCGGCGTCGTCGAGACTCACGAGCTGACCATGCGCTTCGGCGGCGTGGTGGCGGTCAACGCCGTCAACTTTTCATTGCAGGAGCGCGAGCTGCGTTGCTTGATCGGCCCCAACGGTGCGGGGAAGAGCACGTTCTTCAAGTGCCTGACCGGCCAGTACCGCCTGACCCATGAAAACGGCCGTGTCCTGATCCGCGGCACCGACGTCCTGGGCTGGCGCACGCATGAGATCGTGCGGCTCGGCGTGGGCATCAAGACACAGGTGCCCTCGGTGATGAACGGGCTTAGCGTGCAGGAGAACCTGTGGCTCTCCGCACGCCGCATTCACGGTTGGGCCGGAGCCGGCGGAGCGGTGGACGAAGTGACCGCGGAGCTGCGCCTGGGCGAGATCCTGCGGCGCCAGGTGGGCGAGCTGTCCCATGGCCAGCGGCAGATGGTCGAAATCGGCATCGTGCTGGTTCAGCGGCCCTGGCTCGTGCTGCTCGACGAACCGGCCGCGGGCATGACGGGCGACGAGGTCGAGCGCCTGGTCGGCGTGATCCGGCGCATCAACCAGATCGCGTCGGTCATCGTCGTGGACCACGACATGGGGTTCGTGCGCATGCTGGGATCGAGGGTCACCGTGTTCCACCAGGGCTCCGTGCTGGTCGAGGGGCCGGCCGAGCAGGTTCTCAACGATCCGATGGTGCGCGAGGTCTACATCGGGAACCGTGCAGCATGAAGCCGGAATCGACTGCCACGCCGTTGGAGTCGCCTGAACGCGAGCAGAGCGCGGAGACCGGTCGGACCGTGCTCGATGTGCGCGACGTTCGCTCGGGCTACGGTCGTGTGCCTGTGCTGCACGGCGTGAGCTTCCGGCTCGCCGAGGGCGAGGCGCTGGGGATTGTCGGCCACAACGGCATGGGCAAGACGACGTTGTTGAAGACCCTCATGGGTCTGCTGCCAGCCACCGGAGGTCACATTACCCTCGACGGGACCGAGGTCACGCGCGAGCCCGCACACGCGCGCAGCCGGCGCGGCCTGGCCTACGTGCCGCAGGGAAGGGGCATCCTGCCGGGGCTCTCCGCACTGGACAATCTGCGCCTGGCATGGACCGGCGATTCGAACGAGTCGGAGCAGGAAGCGGTCGAGCGCTGCGTGGCCCTGTTCCCGCGTCTCGCGCCGCTGCTCGACCGGCGCGGCGGAACGCTGTCCGGCGGGGAGCAGCAGATGCTGGCGCTTGCGCGCGCACTGGTGCCCAACCCGTGGATCGTTCTGCTGGACGAGCCCTCCGAAGGCGTGCAGCCCTCGATCGTGCACGAGATCGGGAAGATCCTCTCGCGGCTGAAGGCCGAGGCCAAGCTCGCGATAGTGATCGTGGAGCAGAACCTCGATCTCGTGCTGGATGTCGCGACCCGGATCGCCGTGCTCGAGCGCGGGCGCATCGAGCGTCAGTTCGGCCCCGAAGAGCTCGGCGCAGGCAGTGCGCTGGTCGATGCCCTCGGACTGGGGTCGGTACGCATGACGCGTGGATCGCAGGCACCGGCTCACCCGCTCCCATCGCAGCGCGCGACGCCGCACGAACCGGCGCTGCGGCAACCACCCAGCGTGGTGTCGAGCGTCAGACCACTTCCCTCCGCGGCTCCGGCCCAACCGCCGGCACCGCCCGCTTCATCGACCAAAGTCACAGCCGGCGCGGCAGCGCCCAGAGCAGGGGTGTCCATGACCAACGTAAAGCGACCGTCGCTCGAGCAGATGAAGCACATCGTGACCTCTCTGCACATGAGCATGTCCGACCGGGAAATCGGAGAGTACCTGGACGTCATGGAGGCGACGTTCCAGGCCTACGACCGCCTGCAGCAGCTGCCCGATCACCTGCCGCCAGTCCGCTATCCGCGCACGCCCGGTTATCGGCCCGGCGCTAGCGAGAACCCGCTCAACGCATGGGCGGTGAAATCCGAAGTG
>JBGPMS010000252.1:0-8558 GCA_041487115.1 Gammaproteobacteria bacterium | reverse complement strand
GGCGCCGGACAGCTCGAGGTGGGTGAAGAACGCCTGCGCCGTCTTGAGCGGCATCGCGCTGATGCCATAGATGGTCTGATCCCCGACGAAAACGTAGCGCGCCTCGCGCCGTAAGCGCGTGCCGTCGCATTCGGGGCAGGGCGCGGTGTTGAGGTATTTCGCCAGTTCCTCGCGCACCGCCAGCGAATCGGTCTCCTTGTAGCGCCGCTCGAGGTTGGGGATGATGCCCTCGAAGGTGTGCTCGCGGGTCTGGGCCCGGCCACGCTCGCCGGCGTAGGTGAACCGGATCTTGTCGCGCCCCGAGCCGTTCAGCACCACGTCCTGCACCAGGCTGGGCAGGCTGTCGAAAGGCGTTTCCAGGTCGAAGCCGAAGTGCATGCCGAGGCCTTGCAGCATCTGGAAATAAAACTGATTACGCCGGTCCCAACCCTTGATGGCACCCGATGCCAGGCTCAGATGAGCAAATGCGACTACGCGCTTGGGATCGAAGAAGCTGATGCTCCCCAGTCCGTCGCAGCGCGGGCAGGCGCCCATCGGGTTGTTGAAGGAGAACAGGCGCGGCTCCAGCTCGGGCAGGGAATAGCTGCAGATCGGGCAGGCGAAGCGCGCCGAGAACAGGTGCTCGCGGCCGCTGTCCATCTCCACCGCCAATGCCCGCCCGTCGGAGTGGCGCAGCGCGGTCTCGAACGATTCGGCCAGCCGCTGTTTGACCTCCGGACGCACCTTGATGCGGTCTATCACCACCTCGACGGTGTGCTTCTTGGTCTTGGCGAGCTTGGGCAGGTTGTCGATGTCGTGCACCTCGCCATCGATGCGAAGCCGCACGAACCCCTGCGCGCGCAAGTCCTCGAACAGGTCGTGCTGCTCGCCCTTGCGCCCGACGATCAGGGGCGCGAGGATCATCAGGCGCGTGTCCTCGGGCAACTGCAGCACGTGATCGACCATCTGCGACACGCTCTGCGCCTGCAGGCGGATGTTGCGGCAGATCCAGATTGACGTTCTTGAGATTGTGCGTGCGCGCGCCCCGCACTCTGATGAAATCCATGCTACCCGTAGTCGTTCGCCTGGCCTCGAGGCTGGAGGCAACCTGCTAATATACTGGAGCAAACCGACTTTTCCCAACGCGCCCGTTCCGTCTTCTCCCGCAGGATGTTCCCAGGAAGCTCGATGACCGCCGCCGAGTTGCGCGCAAGCCTCGGACTGGCCGGCATTTTTGGCCTGCGCATGCTCGGGATGTTCATCATCCTTCCGGTGTTCTCGCTGTATGCCGAGCACCTTCCGGGCGGCAGCGACCACACCCTGATCGGCATTGCGCTCGGTGCCTATGGACTGACCCAGGCGATTCTCCAGGTCCCCTTCGGCTGGCTATCCGATCGCTGGGGCCGCAAGCGCACCATCTACCTCGGTCTGCTGGTGTTCGCGGCCGGGAGCTTCCTGGCCGCTGTGGCGCAGGACATCCATATGGTGATCCTGGGGCGGATAATCCAGGGGGCCGGGGCGATTTCCGCCGCGGTGATTGCGCTGACTGCCGATCTCACGCGCGACGAGCAGCGCACCAAGGCGATGGCCATCATCGGCGTAACCATCGGCGCGACGTTCGCGCTGTCCATGGTCGCGGGCCCGGTGCTCGGACGCAGCATTGGTGTTCCGGGTATCTTCGCGCTCACCGGGGTGCTGGCTCTGTCAGCCATGGCGGTGGTGCGTTGGGTGATCCCCGATCCGGCACGCGCCGTGGGGCTCCGGGTCCAGGACGCCGCTGGAATCGCTAGGGTGTTCCGCAACCCGGAGCTGGCGCGGCTCAACTTCGGCATCTTCGTGCTGCATGCGGTCCTGATGGCGTTGTTCGTGGTGGTGCCGTTCGAACTGCGCAGCGCGGGCTTGCCCGCAGAGAGCCACTGGCAGGTCTACCTGCCGGTGATGCTGGGGTCGTTCGTACTCATGGTCCCACCCATCATCCTGGCGGAGCGCGGAGGCTGGCAGAAAGCCGTCTTTCTCGGCGCCATCGGCGTGTTGCTGGCCGGGCAGGTCGGGCTGGCCTGGCTCGGCCAGAGCGTGGGTGGGGTGGCGTGGTCGCTCCTGCTATTTTTCGCCGGGTTCAACCTGCTCGAGGCGAGCCTGCCATCGCTCGTCTCGCGCACCGCCCCGCCCGCGGTCAAAGGGACAGCCATCGGCGTCTACAGCAGCGTGCAATTCCTCGGAGCCTTCGTCGGAGCCACCGCCGGCGGATTCATCTCGAAACAGCTGGGCGCTCCCTGGGTCTTCGGCGCCTGCGCCGCTGTTACACTGTCATGGCTCGCGCTGGCGGTCGGGATGCAGGCCCCGCGCGGTGGCGGGACCCGTGCGTATGCGGTTCCGCGGCTGGACGCCAGGCGCGCGGACGGGTTGTCGCGCAAGCTGGCGGATGTGCCGGGCGTGCGTGAAGCCATGGTGATGGCCGGAGAGGGCGTGGCCTACCTCGAGGTGGATAGCGCGCGTTTCGACGAACAGAGCGTACTCGAGCTCATTGCAGGGGAGACCTGATATGGCATCGGTCAACAAAGTGATCCTGATCGGCAACCTGGGGCGCGACCCCGAAGTGCGCTATTTGCCGAGCGGCGATGCAGTGGCCAACTTGAACCTGGCCACCACAGAAAAGTGGAAAGACAAGAACGGCGAGCAGCAGGAGCAGACCGAATGGCATCGTGTGGCCTTCTTCGGGCGCCAGGCCGAGATCTGCGGCGAATACCTGAAGAAGGGCAGCTCGGTCTACATCGAAGGGCGGCTGCAGACGCGCAAATGGACGGACAAGGACGGCGTCGAACGCTACAGCACGGAGATTCGCGGCGATCGCATGCAGATGCTGGGCGGCCGCGGCGGGGCGAGCAGCGGCGAACCGCCGGCACGTGACCCTATGGACCGTGAGCCGATGGCGCGCGAGCCGGCGCCGTCCGGCGCCGGGCCGGCTGGGGGCAAACCCGCCATGAGCAAGAAGCCGGGCAACTTCGACGACCTGGACGACGACATCCCGTTCTGACGACAGTCGTCGCAGTCCGCGAGCGACGTCGGGCGTCCGATGCGCGTTCGCGCTGGCCGTCCCGCGGCCGGTCGGCTCAGGTAGCTGCCGCCGGCCGCGATCGCTACTGCGCCGTCGACGACGCCGGACTTCACGCGGGCGAGGCGACGGGGAGGACCATTCGATGAATGCCTACGAGCTGCAGCACAAGCCCGGTCTCGACAGTCTCACGCGCACGGAACGCGCCGACCCCCGCGCCGGCCCCGGGCAGGTGCTGATCCGCATGCGCGCCTGGTCGCTCAACTTCCGCGACCTCTCCGTCGCCCGCGGTGCCTATGGCGGTCCGGCCGCCAAGGGCCTCATCCCCCTGTCCGATGGCGTGGGCGAAGTGGTCGAGGTGGGAGCCGGCGTGACGAGGGTCAAGCCGGGCGAGCGCGTGGCGGGCATCTTCATGCAGGGCTTCATCGCCGGCCGCATCACGGCCGATGCAGCGCGCACTGCGCTGGGCGGCGCCATTGACGGCATGCTCGCCCAGTACGTGGTCTTGAGCGAGCAAGGCATTGTGCCCGTTCCGGCGCACCTTACCGACGAGGAAGCCGCCACGCTGCCTTGCGCTGCCGTTACCGCCTGGAACGCGCTGGTGCGCGAGGCGCGCATCACGGCTGGCGACACGGTGGTGCTGCTCGGCACCGGCGGGGTTTCTCTGTTCGCTCTGCAGTTCGCCAAGCTGCACGGCGCGCGCGTGATCCTCACGTCGAGCAGCGACGCAAAGCTCGAGATCGCGCGCCGGCTCGGCGCCGACGAGACGCTGAACTACAAAGCTCGACCGGACTGGGATCAGGCAGTGGTGGAGCTCACCGGCGGCCGCGGGGCCGATGTCGTAGTGGAGGTCGGGGGCGCTGGAACATTGGACAAGTCGCTGGCCGCCGTGCGTGTGGGTGGGAGTGTGGCGCTGATCGGGGTGTTGACGGGCGTCGCCGGGGCAGTGAATACGGCCGCCATCCTGCGGCGGCATATCCGGGTGCAGGGGATATATGTGGGCTCGCGCGAAATGTTCGAAGACATGAACCAGGCCATTGCGCAGCACCGCCTCCGACCCTGGATCGGCAAGAGCTTTGGCTTCGACGAGGCGCGCGCGGCCTATGACTACCTCGCCAGCAGCGCGCACACCGGCAAGGTCACTATCCGCGCTTGAGCGCGCTGGCCCGCCGCTGCAGTACCGGGAATTCCCTTGCCCGGCAGTGGTTTATGGGACCTGTGATTTGTGGCAGTATTCTCGGTCTAAGCGCTCGACCGGCGGGCCGATAACCGGTGCCGGATCAGCTGCAATCCACGCTGGATAATCTCACCCATGACGCTGCGCAACGTTTCACTGGAAGACAAGTACACGCTCGAAACCGGCCGTATCTTCATCACCGGCACGCAGGCGCTGGTGCGTTTGCCGCTGATGCAGCATCTGCGCGACAAGGCCGCGGGCTTCGATACCGCCGGCTACATTTCCGGTTATCGCGGCAGCCCACTCGGCGGATACGACCAGCAGTTGTGGAGTGCCAAGAAGTTCCTGGACCAGCATCAGATCGTGTTCCAGCCGGGCGTGAACGAGGATCTCGCCGCGACTGCCATTTGGGGCACGCAGCAGGCGCACTTCCACGGCGAGAACAAGCACGACGGCGTGTTCGCCGTCTGGTATGGCAAGGGCCCGGGCGTGGACCGGACCGGCGATGCGTTCCGTCACGGCAACCTGGCCGGTACGCATCCTTGGGGCGGTGTGCTGGTGCTGATGGGCGATGACCACACCTGCGAGTCGTCGACCACGGCGCACCAGAGCGAGTTCGCCCTGGTGGACGCGATGATCCCGATCCTCAATCCGGCCGGCGTCCAGGAAGTGCTCGATTACGGCATCTATGGCTGGGCGCTGTCGCGCTTCACCGGCTGCTGGGTGGGGCTCAAGTCCATGAAGGACACCATCGACGCCTCGGCGGTAGTGGATGTGAGCGCCGAGCGCGTGCAGATCAAGCTCCCTGCCGACTACGCGCCGCCGCCTGGTGGCTTGAACATCCGCTGGCCGGACGCCCCGCTCGAACAAGAAGCGCGTCTTCACAACCACAAGATCGAGGCAGTCAAGGCGTTTGCCCGTGCCAATGCGCTGGACAAGATCGTCGTTGACGCGCCCGACGCCCACCTGGGGCTGATGACCTGCGGCAAGTCCTACATGGATGTGCGCCAGGCGCTGCAGTATCTCGGTGTCGACGAGAGTGAGGCGAGGCGACTGGGCCTGCGTATTTACAAAGTAGCCATGACCTGGCCGCTCGAGCCGGAGGGCGCGCGGCGCTTCGCCCGTGGCCTGAAGAAAGTCATCGTGATCGAGGAAAAGCGCGCGCTGATCGAGAGTCAGCTCAAGGAAATTTGCTACGGTAGTGCGCAGATGCCGCAGATCATCGGCAAGCGCGACGAGCAAGGGCAACAGTTGTTCCAGAGCAATGCCGCGCTCGATCCTAATCACATCGCGGTGGCGATCGGACGCCGCATCCTGGAATACGTCCAGGATCCGCAGCTCGCTGCGCGCGTGGCCGAGCAGGAACAGCTCGAAGCGCGCGTGCCGGAGCAGCCGGCCATGGACCGCACGCCCTACTTCTGTTCGGGCTGTCCGCACAGCACCGGCACGCGTGTGCCGGAGGGCAGCCGCGCGCTGGCCGGCATCGGCTGCCACTTCATGGCCCAGTGGATGGATCGCAGCACCGCCGGGTTCACCCAGATGGGCGGCGAAGGTGCGAGCTGGATCGGCGAGGCGCCTTTCGTCACGACCAGGCATGTGTTCCAGAACATCGGCGACGGCACCTACTTCCATTCCGGCTTGCTCGCGCTGCGCGCCGTGGTGGCCTCGGGAGTGAACGTCACTTACAAGATCCTGTACAACGATGCGGTCGCGATGACCGGTGGCCAGCACGTGGACGGCAACCTTACGGTGCCGCAGATCGCCGCCCAGGTCCTGGCCGAGGGCGCCAAGAAGTGCGTCGTCGTGACCGACGAGCCGCAGAAGTACGGCTCCAACGCCGGCTTCCCGCCCGACGTGCAGATCTACCATCGCGACGACTACGATCGCGTGCAGTGCGAGATGCGGGAGATCGCCGGCTGCAGCGTCATCATCTACGATCAGACCTGTGCCGCCGAGAAGCGGCGCCGCCGCAAACGCAACCTCTATCCCGACCCGCCCAAGCGCGTCGTCATCAACGATCTGGTGTGCGAGGGCTGCGGCGACTGCGGGGTGAAGTCGAACTGCGTATCGGTGCTCCCCCTGGAGACGGAGTTCGGGCGCAAGCGCACCATCGACCAGTCGTCGTGCAACAAGGACTACTCCTGCGTCAAGGGCTTCTGCCCGAGCTTCGTCACCGTGCATGGCGGTGGCTTGCGCAAAGGGAAAGCCGCCCCCGCCGGGGAGAAGACCGATACGCTGTTCCCAGCGACGCCCGAACCGCAGTTGCCGACTCTGGAGAAGCCCTACGGCATCATGGTCACCGGCGTCGGCGGCACCGGTGTCGTGACCATCGGGGCTATCGTCGGCATGGCCGCCCACCTGGAGGGCAAGGGCTTTGGTGGGCTCGACATGGCTGGTCTGGCGCAGAAGGGTGGCGCCGTATGGAGTCATTTGCAGATCGCCGCCAGCCCCGAGGACATCAAGACCGTGCGGCTGGGTTCCGCCGGTGCCAAGGCAGTGCTGGGTTGCGACCTGGTCGTGAGCGCGAGCCAGAAGACCATGGACACCACGCGCCAGGGTGAGACGCGCATGGTGGTCAACACTCATCAGCAAATGACCGGTGACTTCACCCGCAAGGTGGATTTCCAGTTCCCGGGCCAATCGCTCCGGCGCACTATCACCAAAGGCGTGGGCGAAGGGCAGGCCGAGTTCGTCGACGCTACGCGCATCGCCACCGCGCTGCTGGGCGACAGTATCGCCACCAACATGTTCATGCTCGGGTACGCCTTTCAGAAAGGCCTGGTGCCGCTCTCGAGCGAGGCCATCAACCGGGCGATCGAGCTGAACGGCGCGGCGGTGAAGATGAATCAGGCTGCCTTCCTGTGGGGGCGGCGCGCCGCGGTCGACGTGAATGCGGTCGAGCGGTTGATCGCACCCAAGGAAGAGGTCAAGTCCAGTGCCGCGCTCTCGCACTCGCTCGACGAGATCGTGCAGCGACGCGTGGAGTTTCTCATCGACTATCAGAACGCCGCCTACGCCGATGAGTATCGAACGCTGGTGGATCAGGTGCGCCAGGCGGAAGGCGCCAAGGCAAGGGGACTCACGGGCTTGGCGGAAGCCGTGGCGCGCTACTGCTTCAAGCTCATGGCCTACAAGGACGAGTACGAGGTGGCGCGGCTATACACCGAGAGCGGCTTCCAGGACAAGATCAAGGCGCAGTTCGAGGGCGACTACAAGCTGCACTTCCACCTGGCGCCGCCGCTGCTCGCCAAGCGCAATGAAAGCGGCGAGCTTACCAAGGCAGAGTACGGGCCGTGGATGTTCGGTGCCTTCAGGCTGCTGGCCAAGTTGCGCGGCCTGCGCGGGACGGCCTTGGACATTTTTGGCTATACCGAAGAGCGCCGGACCGAGCGCCGGTTGATCCAGGACTACAAGCGGGTGATCGGTGAGATTCTGGGCCGCCTCACACCGGAGAATCACGCGCTGGCCGTGCAGATTGCTTCGATACCCGAGGAAGTTCGCGGGTACGGCCACATCAAGACGCGGAATCTGGGCGCTGCCAAAGAAAAGGAGGCGAAATTGCTGGCCGACTTCCGCAATCCGGTGGAAGCGCGGCAAGCGGCCTGATCGCGAAGAGTCGATAGACCAGCCGCCAGGCTGGTGACGATCGGCCGCCATGCTGCCGGTCAGGTGCCGCAAAAAAAGCAGCCGGGTCAGGATCGGGGACTGCTGACCTGACCCGGCCGGGGGTATCGCGCTGGCTTGTCCAAAGCGGCGGTCGGCTTATCGAGGCTACCCGGTGCCGGTGAGGCGCAAGCAACGCGAATAGCGCGGTGAGCAGATTCCGGACTCCCGGGACTTCCAGGCTCGGGCAAAATAAGCTTGCTGCTCCGGTTGGAGCCACTGGTCGCGGATATGGTTCAGGTCCAGGCCGAATTGAACCTTTGGCGCCGATACGGGAATTAACTACTACGGCGGTGTTGCCGTGCTCATAGACGATTTCATGAAACCCGATCTCCGCGGCGCTCCGGCCTCCAGCGAAGACGAGGCTGAACTGCTGCGCCAGGTATCCGATCGGGACCGGCGTGCGTTCGAACTGCTCTACCGGGTCTACTACCGGCGGCTGACCCGGTTCCTGGAGCAGGTCACGCGACGCCCGCAACTGGTGGAGGAGATCGTTAACGACACTATGCTGGTGGTATGGCGCAAGGCTGGGACCTTCAACCATGGCTCCCGCGTCTCGACCTGGATCTTCGCCATAGCCTACCGCAAGGCGCTGAAGGCGCTCAAGCGCGCCGCCGAACCGAGCCGGGTGCCCTGGGACGGCGAGGCCGGATCGACCGAGGGTCCCGAAACCGAGCTGATCGCGCG
>JBGPMS010000251.1:0-8575 GCA_041487115.1 Gammaproteobacteria bacterium | reverse complement strand
TGAGTCCGCCGGCGGCCGCATAAAATCCATACGTGTCGTCCGCGCCCTGCAGCAGTGCGGTGTCCAGCAGCACGAGATTGGTGGGGCCGCTGCTCTGGATCGTCGTCTGCCCGGCGGGTGCTGCAGCACCGGCGGCACTTTGCGTGTAGTTGGATGCGTCATACACGGAGGCGTCGAAATTGACCAGCCCTTGCCCCTCGTGCTTGGCTGCCAGGCGCACCGTGATCGTGCCTGCGGCGAGCGCGAGATTGACCACATCGGTGGGCTCGAGCCTTGCATACTTCGTGGATAGCGGCACGCTCACCTTGGTGCGCGCGGCCCATACCTCGTAGAGCATGGCATCCACGATGCGCTTGGCTTCGGCGGCGCTCAGCACCAGCGCCATGTTAGAGCTCAGATCGTTGACGCTCTGCACCACGCGGCGGCGCGCGAGCTGCGTGCTCACGTGGTAGTCCGCGTCGAAGTCCAGATAATTGAGCGCGATTGAGCGTGGCAGCTCCGGCTCCTGCATACGCGTGATGCTGGCCGGATCCACGCGCTCGCTCTCGCCAAGGTGCGCGCCCATGTCGTCCTGGGCGATGGTCACCGCGGCGCCCGCGCCGCGCTTGACCCACTTGAGCTGGTTGGCGCTCTCCACCATGTCGGCAAAGTAGGCTTGCATCAGCGGGGCGATCGCCGCTCGCGCTTCGTCGCGCGTGGAGACCTGGTAGCCGCGCACGGCGTCCGAGCCCAGCGCTGTGACATCCATGTCCGATGGGCTCAGACCCACGCGCGCGCACAGCGCGCTGACCACATCGGCCAGCAGCACGGCGCCGGGCGTAAGCATGTCGAGGCGCTCCGCCGAGATGCAATGCCCGTTTGTGCTGCCCCAGATGGTGGTGCCGTACACGCGCTCCGGATATTCGGTCGACGTGACGATCGCGCTGGGCGAGACGGTGAGCGGGCCTGCGTAGGTCGTGCGCACCGTGCCGTCCGCTTGATAGCGCACCACAGCGGTGCCCACCGGGCTCACGATGTCGCCATTGTTCCAGTCGCGGGCGATGAGAATCGCGTAGCCATGCGCGAACCCGCTCGTGCCGGCGGACGTGATAATCGCCTCGGACGACAAATCCGGCGCAATGCGCGAGAGCTTGCCGCTGTTGGCGTAGTACCACACAGACCCGTCGCCGGCGAGCGCGATGCTGGCGATGCCGCCCTGGGTCGCGTTGTATGAGGCGAGCTGCGCGCCGTCCGTGCTGATGCGCAGGATCAAAGTCGCATTGGTAGCGAGCAGGATGCCCAGCCACAGCGTGCCGTCGTGCGCGTCGAACATGTCCTTGACGTAGGACCAGGTCGCATCGTTGGGCCCCTGCATCAGCATCTCGCGCCTGCCCACGGATGCCTGGATGCGCATGACGCCGATGCGGTTGGCTGAGGTGGTCTGACACCCCGCCACGTAGAAGTTGCCGTCCGCATCGCGCGACATGCGCGCCACATTGTTGAGCCCCGGCTTGGTCGGGCCGCCGTTGTTGAGCCACACCTGCAGCTCGCCGTCTCCGCCGTTGAACAGCAGATCCCCGGAGCTGTTCGTGATGGGTGCCGCGCCGCCGAACATGGAGCTGGCGTTGACGCACGGGTAGGTGCCCGCCGTCTCGAACACGGGCCACGTGCGCAGGATCTGGAGCGTGAACGGATCCACCAGCGCGACGGTCGTGTGCAGCTGGAATACCAGCGGCTCGATAGTCAGGCAGCAGCACAGCAGCCCATCGGAGCCCATGGTCATGGAAGCCATCGATGCGTTGCCGAGCGCATCTCCGCCCATCTGGAACGCGCTGTCGAGCGCGCCGAAGCTGGCACTCGCGCTGCCGGCCGTAACCACCTCGAACTCGAGCTGCGGCAGCGCGTTGTTGTAGGGTGCGAGTTGCCAGTCGCTGAACACCGCATAGCAGGTGCTACGGTAGGCGGGCGCGCTGCCCTCGTGGCTGACGATCAGCGGATCCGGCAGTTGCGTCTCCGTGCCCAGATACAAGGTGACAGCGGTGCCGAAGGCGCGCGACAGCGTGTTGGTGGTGAAGTCGGCGCCCGCACCGAAATCAGCGACCAGGGCGCCGTTGGCCCAGATGCGCTTGATGCCGGTGATGGGCCGGTTGCCGTCGCAGTCGCACAGCGCGATGGCACAGCTGATCGAGTAGGTGTACGTGGTCTGGTCGGCTTCCGTCTTCGGGCCGCCCTTGCCCGCGCCCCCGCCGCTGCTATGCACGGTGTCCTGGTGCGCGGTCTCGATGCGTGGCGTGGACCAGATCACGTTACCCGCCACGCGCATGGTGCCGAACAGCATGGGCACCATCTGTCCGTAGGCGGACGACTGGACTTTCAGATCGCCCAGTTGCGGCCCCTTCTGGTCGGGCAGCTTGGTGGGGAACAGCTGACCGCCCAGGTAGCCGCCCAGGGCGCTGCCGATGGCCCAGCCGGCGGGGCCGTCGCCGAAATAGGCGCCGATGACACCGCCCACCAGGCTCAGGCCCATCTGGCCGGTTTGGCCGGACATGGTTACCCCGGGGCTGCTGGCACGCGCCAGCAGCTATGCACCCGCCGGCGCCAGGCCGGATCCAGCCGCATCTCGGTCACCTTGCCGAGGTGGCTGTACGAGTGGATGATCTTCGGCGGGGCGAGGCCGCTCACCAGGCCCACGTGCCACGGGTTGGCGTCTCCCCAGGTAAAGGCGAGCACGTCGGCGAGCTGCCATGTGCTGTGCACGCGCATGAAGCGGCTCTCGAGCTCCTGGATCAGCCGAGCCCCGGAAGGCGCGCGTGCGTAGTCCGCCACGTCCGGCACCTCGATCCCGGCATCGCGCAGCGCACACCACAGCAAGCCGATGCAATCCACGCCCACACCCTTGAGGCGCGCCTGGTGCCGCCAGGGCGTGTTGATGTAGGCTCGAGCCGCTGCAACGATGAGATCGGCGCTCAAATCCCACCCACCAGCCTATCCAACCCGGGCACGGTGGGATAGCCGCGAAAGTTGAGCGCGTTGTCAAACTTCGCGCTGCAGTCCTCGATATAGCGCTTGAGGCAGCCCACCGTCGCGTTGCCCGTGTCGCCCACCGCGACGGGCCAGGGCATTGCCTCCTGCAGCTCCAGCACGCCGGGCGCCGTGTACGTCTTCACCTCGCGCGAGAGGCCCTGATTGAGCCCGCTGGTGAACGTGATCAGCCCGCCGTCGAACCATCCGTCTGCCGGGCTCAGCGCGGAATCCGCGAAGTGCCGGTTGGAGGTGACCGCCGTGAGCGTGAACGCGACGATGCCGTTGGTGAACGCGGCCAGGTCCATCTTGCAACGCGCATCGCCCAGGTCCGCATCGCACCCGGGCGCGTACACGCGCCCGATGCGCTGCGTAAGCTTCTGCGCCATGCCCATCAGGTCGGCCGTGTACTGCGTAGCGCCGTGTCGCACCTCGCCGAGCGTGCCCTTGCGCAGCGGGTCCGTGCCTTGCGTGAGGTCCAGATAGTTGACGCGGAAGATCTCCACCGCGGCGAAGTCCCAGCGCCCGGCGTTGATGTCTTGCGCGGCCACAGCACTCGGGTCCAGCACGCCGAGAAGTTCGAGGTTGTCCACCTCCGTCCCCGCCGTGGTCTGGATGGCCGAGGCGTTGTAGCCCAGCGCCGCGATATAGATGAGCCCGCCGATCACGAGGTCGCTCACGTGGTCCGTGTACGCGAGCACCGTGCCGTCGCGCAAGGTCACCTTCCAGCAGGTGGCGAGTGTGGTGACATCCTGCAGGAGATGCGCGGTAAGCCCGCCGCTCAGGGTTTTCAAACGCGCACCTCAATTAAGCTCACCTGGTCCGCACGGAAGACCCCGGGCGCCTCGATGGTGAGCTGCCCATAGTCCGCGTCGAAGCGCACCGGAACATCGAACAGCCCGACCCAGGTCAGCGCTTCGGTGGACTGCGGGTACTTGAACCCCGCGCCGCCCGAGGTGCGGGTCAGGCCGGTGGTCACGGTCGATAGCGTGTACACCGCGCCGACGATGTTCGCGATCGGGTGCGCGATGCCGTTCAGCGCGGTGGCGATGGTGCCCACGATGCCGGACAGATACAGCTGCCCGCCGATGGCCAGGCCCGAGAGCGCGCCGGCCAGCGTCACGCTGGTGGTCGCCCCGCCGGTCACCGCGCTCACGTTCTGCGTGCTGTCTGCCACGAACGTGACGATACCGGTGGTCGTGTCCAGCGCATAGTTGCCCGCACTCGCCCCGGCGCTGGCGAGCACCCCGCCGCGATACAGCGCGATCGGCTGCTGGTAGGCGGGCTTGCTGATCCGCCGATACTCCTCGAGGCTGCCGGTCGCGTAGTACTTGGCGAGCTGATAGGTCGGATATCCCGTCGCGTTGGGCGAGACACCACACCGCCCGTTGGCGGCGGTGCAGGTGAAGTCGCCGAAGTCGCGGAGGCGGAACCGGTGCCCGCGCCCCTTCATCGCGCGGAACCACGCCAGCCACTCCTCGCGGTACTGCTCGATCACGGGACCCGGCGCCTGATAGCGGCAGCGCCCCTGCGCCCAGCGGATATTCGCCTGCTCGAAGCCGCTGTCGAGCGTCACGATGTCGGTGCGATACTCCGGCCCGCCGGTCGCGCCGTAGCTGATGCGGTCGGGGAACCTGGGAGTTTCAATAAAGGACATGGGTTGTTATGCGAGCTGGGCTGATTGTGCTGGCCACGCGTTACGTGGGCCTTCCGGGCCGGTAAACAAACGCGACGCTGCGCTCGCGCGGGCTGCGAATAAAAGCAACATCATTGCCTTTGCCGCCCGCGCGCGAGCTGCGCGTTCAACGCGCTGGTGATCTGCAGCGCGCTGCGCTTGAACGAGGCTGCATCCGGCGTGTTGACCGTCATGTGCACAACGGTACCCCCGCCACCCTTCACCTCCACCGGGATCCGGCGCCCGTCGGGCAGCGGGACCGCGGCTTCCGCCATGCTGCCGTCGCCGAAGATCGAAGGCGTCCGGGCCACCCCGCCGCCGATGAAGCGCGGCAGATCCATCGAGCGGCCGAGGTAGGACACCCCGCCGCCGGCGAACAGCGTGCCGGCCGCGGAGCTCGTGGTCGCATAGGCGGCCGAGCCGGAGGCGGCACCCGAGGCACCACCGCCGAACAGGCCCGCCAGGAACCCGCCCCCGCCCGCGCCACCGCCGCTAAACAGCTTGGCCAGCGCATTGGGCGCAGCGGCCCCGGCCCCGCCCTTGCCGAAGATCTGCTCCGAGATATTCTGCGAGGCGAGGTTCGCCATCGAGTGCTGGAGACCGCCGAGGAAGTCCTTGAAGGCCTCCTTGGCGGTCTTGGTGTTGGTGATGAAATCGGCCAGCGGGCCCGTGAGCGAGTCCTGGAACGCCGAGCGGAACTTGTCGGCCAGCAGATCCGCGCTCGCCGCCAGCGCATCCACCTCCACCTTGAACTGCGCGAGGGCTTGCACCTGCGCCGGGCTCTTGTTCGCCACCGCGTCCTGCTGCGCCGCGATGTCGCGCAGGCCGGCGAGCGCCCCCTGGCGCGCGGCGTCGGTCTGCTTGAGCGCCTCCAGCTCGGTGATGGCGCCCACCTTGCGCGAGTTCTGGATCCGCTCCTCTTCAAGTGCTTCTTGGCTGCGCAGCAGGCTCGCCTTCTGCTGCAGCTCGTTGAGCGCCGCGGTGGCCACCTGGAGATCCTCGATCTGCTGGAGCTGCGCCGTGGCCGCCGCGGCCGCCGGCGTATTCTCGGTGGCGAGCTTCTGGCGCAGGCCTCGGTTCTGAATGTCGAAGCGGATCGCCGCCGCCTTGGCGCTCTGCCCCTGCTGCTCGAGCAGCTGCGCATTGACCTCTGCGATCGAGTCGGCCAGGCGCAACTGCGCATCCTTCTCCGCCTCGGTGTTCTTGAGCGCCTCGAAGCTGGCTTTGCTCTCGATCTGGGAGCGCTGCTCCTGCAGCCGCTTGATGTTCGCCCGGATCGCGCCCTTCTCGTCGGTCGTGGTGAACTTGCTCTCGAGCACCTTCTGCTGAGCCGCGATCGCTTTGCTGATCGCGGCGGCCTCCGCACTGCTGGCGCCCACTGCGATCGTGCTGCGCGCGGCGTAGTAATCTTTCTCCGCGATCAGCCCGCGCGCATGCTCGATGTCCAGGATCTGGATCCGCTGCTCCGACAACGCGCGCGCCGCCGTCAGTTCGGCCTCAGTGCGCACCGTGATCAGCGCGCGCGAGTCCTTCTCCGCCTGGCGGGCACGCGCCTCGTCCGCCCGGTCTTTGATCACGGCGGCTTGCTTGTCGCCGCCGGCGATCGCCTCCTGGCGCGCATCGCGCTGGCGTGCGAGCTGCGCAGCATCGACGGGCAAGACCACCTCGGTCGTGTCATAGCTTTTTCGATCGGCCGTGCTCAGGCTCAACGCCCGCAGCCCTGCTTTTGCCTTAGCAGCAAACCCGTCGGCTTCGCGAAACCGCTTGAGATCCTCATCTAGATCTTGCAGGGCGCCGCTGATGAATCCCAGCGTGCCCGATACCGCGCCTTTGACCGATTCTGTCCGACCCAGCGCCTTCAGAAATTCGTCCCAACTTTTCGAGACCGCGCGCACTGAGCCATACAGCCCCTCGTTGTCGCCGGCTGCCGCGCCGCCGATGCTGCCCTTCAGCTGGTCTAGGATGACCTGGTCCGCGGCGGCTTTGTTGCCGATCTCGAGGAAGTGCGCGATCAGCTCCTTCTGAGGCTCGCTAAGATCGCCGGTGACGGCTCGCAGCCCTTTGAAGCCCGTGAGCGGATCCTCGAGCGCCCTGCCTAGCGCCTGCGCGGCCGCGCCCAGATCTGTCCCCATCGCCGTCGCCAAATCCGGCACCAGCTTGAGTCCCTCGCGGAAGGTGTCGCCCTGGATGTCACGGAAGCGCAGCAGCGCGTTGGCCGCCTTCTGGATATCGTCGCCGTCGAAGGCGGTGGTGTGGGCGAGCTCGCCCACCAGGTCGCGAATGTCCCCGGAGGTGAGGCCGGCCGCGTGCCCGGTCGCGCGCAGCGTCGTGCTGAGCATGTTCAAGCTGCGCTCGGTCTCGATCGAGCGCGTGACGATGTCCTTGAAGAACTCGACGGCAATGCCCCCGGTCAACACCGTGCGGAAGGTCTCGCCGAAGCTGCGCGCGCTCGCCGAGACGCCGGCGAGATCGCGCTGCAGGCCCAGGATCTGCGCGCGCACCGAGTCCGTCGCACCCTTGGTGCGATCCTCAGCCGTATATAGAATACTGGTGCGTTCAGGCATCAGGTGATATCCGCGTTTGCGGGCCCCCGCTAGTTGCGTTCAATTGCCGCCTGGATCTCGTGCGCCACGATGCCGGCACCGTGCGCCGCCACCGCCTGGAATCCCAGCCGGGCGCGCAGTTGCACGCGGCTCACGATCACCCCGATCAGCACCTCCGAGCCGCGCTTGAGGCTCTTGCCGCCACGGCGGGCCCGCTCGGCACTGGCGAACTTCGCGAGCCCCGGGATCGAGTCCTTGCCGGCCGGCTTCTCGGCGAAGATCAAGGTGCGATCGCCATCCTTCCGGTAGAAGATGAACCCGCGCGCGGTGAGCTGCTGCAGGAGCTGCGCGAAGGCCTTGCGCCCCATGCGCTGGCCCTCTGGCAGCAGCGGGATGACCATGCGCCCGCCGATCGTGCCGCCGGTCTCCTGGATGTCGATCCAGGGCACCGCGCGCGAAGCGCCTAGCTGCAGCGCCGGGAAGCGCGCCTTGTCGCGGTCCCACAGCCTGGCGCGAAACACATTGAGGAACTTCTTCGAGCGCACCGTAAAGGCAGCTTTCACCGCGGTGCGCAACAGCGCGGTGAGCTGTGGCTTCGCCGCCAGCATCCCCTCGCGCACATTGGCCTGGTTGCGCTGCTGCTCTGCCAGCGTCCAGGCGCGCAGGCCGGCGGGATTCAGCAGGCCGGTCGTGGCGACGTTGAGCTGCATTTGTTTTGCTTGCTTCAGACCCGCATCAGCCTGGCCACAAACGCCACCCGCTCCACCAGTTCCTCACTCGGTTGGATCCCGCGCAGATCGCAGATCGCCAACAGAGCAGCCCAGTCGAGGCGCCCGCCCATCCATTCCCACAGCTCGAGCGCATCCTCGTCGAGGCGCGCGAGCTTCGGCGCATTGATGAGAGCGCCCAGGCCCAGCGCGCTCAAGGCGCGTGCTTCGTCTCGCGAGAAGCCGAAGCACGCCTTCAGTTTTTTTGCGCATCCTCCGCAGCCTTGCGGCGGGCGATCACGCGCACGATGACCGGATCGACCAGCGCGTGCCAGACCTCGATGTCCTCGCGCGCCCAGGCGACGGCGAGCTCGGGATCGAAGGGGACAAGCGCACGGTCGACCTGGCCATCCGCGGCGAGCAGCACATCCTCGGTGAGCCCGCTCCATCCCACCAGCGCTCGTTTGAACAGCTCCACCAGCCAGGCATCGTCGTCGCCCGGCCCGCTCGGCTTGACCTCGCGCGCGACGCGCCGCACCTCATAGGCATCCGGCAGCCGGTAGTGGAACGTCGCACCGCGGAACTCCACGGTGAACTGGCGCGCCGTATCCCATTGCGCCTTCAATGCATCGAGGTCCATGCTAGCTCGC
>JBGPMS010000250.1:0-8651 GCA_041487115.1 Gammaproteobacteria bacterium | reverse complement strand
GCGGCGCGTCCCTCGGGAACGCGGGCGATCCCGCCCGCCGAGTCCACCTGTGGCGCTCGGGGGGTAGTGAACGATCGATCTGCGCGCACCTAAGCCCCGGCTCGGGCCGGCGCTGGTTTCACGCTACACTCTCAGGCTGCAAACTGGACCATCGAGCGCGACCGTGAACAGCCAACGTGACATCGCTGACCTGCGCAAGGACTACGCCAAAGTGCGCCTGGACGAGAAGAACGTCGCCCGCGACCCGTTCCAGCAGTTTGCTCGCTGGTTCGACGAAGCGCGCGGCTGCGACCTGCCCGAGCCCAACGCCATGATCCTGGCAACCGCGGATACGACAGGAAGGCCGTCGGTGCGCACCGTCCTGCTCAAGCAGTTCGATGCGCGCGGGTTCGTCTTTTTCACCAACTACGCCAGCCGCAAAGGCCGCGAGCTGGCGGACAATCCCCAGGCCAGCCTGCTGTTTCTGTGGCTGGAGCTGGAACGCCAGGTGCGGCTCGAGGGCGGCATCGAAAAGGCGTCGGCCCAGGAGTCCGACGACTACTATCTCAGCCGGCCGGTGGACAGTCGGCTTGGCGCCTGGGCTTCACCGCAAAGCCAGGTGATGCCCGACCGCGCGGCCATCGAGCAGCGCTTCGCGAAGGCTGTACGGCAGCACGGCAACGATCCCCATCGCCCGCCCGACTGGGGTGGTTACCGGCTGATCCCCGACCGCTTCGAGTTCTGGCAGGGGCGCACCAGCCGTTTGCACGACCGGGTGCAATACCGCAAAGACAAAGCTGGCTGGGTGATCGAGCGGCTCGCGCCTTGAGCATCAATGAACCCGACTGGCAACTTACCGACAAAGCTCAGCCGCGAACAGGCTCCCACGCCGCCTGCCACGCAGGCACCCCTCGGGCAGACTCCCACCACCCCGCCCGCTGCGCGGGCACCCCTCCTCGGGCAGACTCCCACCACCCCGCCTGCTGTGCAGGCACCCCTCCTCGGGCAGGCTCCCACCACCCCGCCTGCTGTGCAGGCACCCCTCCTCGGGCAGGAGGGGAAAGATTTTTCTCTCCCCTCCTTTTCAAGGAGGGGTGGCGCGGAGCGACGGGGTGGTTATCCGCCGCTCGGCGCGACCTAACTCAGGCTGAAGCTCTTACGTAGTCAAGCCTGATCTCCTATACCCCCTTTTTCGCCCACTCCGTATACCGCGCCCGCGTTTCCGGCGTCGGCGGATAGGTACCGATGAGAGGCTGGCCGCGCTGGACCTCCTCGGTCACGAAGAGCTCGAACTCCTCCATCTGCAGCGCATCGCGCGAGACTTCCTCGGCCAGATGCCGGGGTACGATGACCACGCCGTCGGCATCCCCCACGACGAGATCGCCGGGATACACCGCCACGCCGCCGCAGGCGATCGGAACATTGAGATCCACCGCGTGATGGCGCGACAGGTTCAGCGGCGACGCCGGTCCCGCGCAATACACCGGGAAATCCATCGCCCCGATCTCATCGCTGTCGCGCAGGCAGCCGTCGGAGACCAACCCCGCCGCGCCGCGCACCTTAAGGCGTGTCGTGAGGATGCCGCCGCCGGAAGCCGCATGCGTGTCTCCACGGCAGTCGATGACCAACACGTGGCCGGCCGGCACGGTGTCGAAGGCCTTGCGCTGCGGATGATTCGGGTTCTCGAACGCGCTGACCTGATCGAGATCCTCCCGGCACGGGATGTTGCGCAGCGTGAACGCCTCGCCGACCATGTTCCCTTTCGCCGCGCTCATGCGCCGCACTAAGTGCAACCAGGTGTTGCGCAGACCTCGTTTGAACAGCAGGGTGCTCAAAGTGGCGGTGCTCACCGCCCGCAGGCGCTCTCGCGTTTCGTTGGATAGGGGTTCCATCGTTGTCCTCTGGTTTCGAAGGGGGCCGAGCCGATTGAGATGCAGGTATTATCGACCATCTTCGAGATGCAGGCTGCACCCTGCGGACCACCCCGCCGCTTCGCGCCACGCGCTCCTTCCCCGCCTGCCCGAGGAGGGGTGACCACGAAGTGGTCGGGGAGGAGGGAGAAAAGGAGGGGAGAATCGGGTGCCCGTGCAGCTTGCGTGGTGGTGCTGCAACTGCGCCGGTGTAACATCCGTGGATGCAAACCGACGACCTGGGCCTGCGCGGGCCGCGAGCTCGCAAGTCGTGGCTGATCACCCTCGCGTCGCTCCTGTGTGCGGCGCTTGCGTTCGTCACCGTCACTTGCTGCGCGGGTGAGCCCGCCTATACCAACCGCCTGATCGACTCCAACAACCCCTACCTGCTGCTGCACGCCCACAACCCGGTCGACTGGTATCCGTGGGGCCCGGAAGCGCTGGCGAAGGCGAAGCGCGAGAACAGACCGATCTTTCTGTCGATCGGCTACAGCACGTGCTACTGGTGCCACGTGGCCGAGCGCACTTTGTTCTCGAACCCCGCTATCGCAAAGCTGATGAACGACTGGTTCGTGAATATCAAGGTCGACCGCGAGGAGCGTCCCGATCTCGATGCGGTTTACCTGCTCGCCACTCAGCTCATCACCAGCGGCCCGGGCGGTTGGCCCAATAATGTGTTCCTCACGCCCGACCTCAAGCCGTTCTACGCCGGCGGCTACTTCCCGCCGGAAGACGACGATCTCGGCCGCCCCGGGTTTCCCTCGGTGCTGACTGCGATCCACGAGGAGTGGAGCCGCAACCCCGAGCGCATCGCTCAGCGTGCGGACGGGGTCGTCGAGGTCCTGCGCCAGGTGCAGTTGTCCTCCACCCGGAACACGCAGGCCACACTCGATCCTACGGCATGGCTGGCGCAGGCGCGGGCATCGATCCTGAAGCGCTTCGATGCCGAGTACGGCGGCCTGGGCAGCGCGCGCAGCAGCACCAAGTTTCCGCAGTCGCCGACGCTGCATTTGATGTTGATCGACTACCAGCGCGATCGGGATCCCGGCACGCTGCGCTTTCTTACGGTCACGCTCGATGCCATGGCCTATGGCGGCCTCTACGACCAGCTCGGCGGCGGGTTCCATCGCTACAGTACCGAGCGCACCTGGTCTACGCCGCACTTCGAGAAGATGCTGTACGACAACGCGCAGCTTCTCGGCGTTTACGCACAAGCCTGGAAGATCATCGGGCGGCCGCACTACAAGCGCATCGCGCTCGGCGTGCGCGACTATCTTCGCCGCCAGATGGAGTCGTCGGAGGGCGGGTTCTACACGGCCGAGGACGCTGCCGTGGATGGCGTGGAAGGCGCAAGCTATCTGTGGACTCGAATGCAGATCGAGACGGTGCTCGGGCGCGAGGCAGGGCGCTTTCTCGAAGTGTATTCGCTCACGCCGATGCCCGACCCGGCCGACCCGCTGCATCCCGAGGCCGCCGAAGGCGTGCTCAGAGCGGGCGGCCCCGGTCCGGCGAGCTCCGGCCAGCTCGAGGCCCGGCTCGCCGCGCTGGAGTCGCAGCGGCGCAAGCTGCTGCTGGCGCGCGATGCCCGCCCGCAGCCGGCGCGGGACGAGAAGCTGCTGGTCGGGCTGAACGGCCTCGCCATCGAGGGATTCGCCACGAGCAGCGCAGCGTTCCACAGCCGCATGGATCTCGCCGACGCGCGGCGTGCGGCCGAGCGCGTCTGGAAGCTGGCCTGGAATAGCAAGAGTGGCCGGCTCGGCCACCAGATTTTCCACGGCCGCACGCAGGGTGATGGTTTCCTCGACGACTACGCGCTGCTCGGTCGCGGGTTCCTGGCGCTGTACCGGGCCGGCGGCGACAAGGTCTGGCTGCAGCGGGCCGGGACTCTGGCAGATGCGCTGTTGCAGCGCTTCGACCCGGACGGTGACGGTCTGCTCGCCTCCACCGCGGATACCCAGACGCTGATCCTCGCTCCGCTGGAGCAAGGCGACGAGGCCTATCCATCCGGCAGCTCCGCCGCGGTCGATCTGCTGGCACAGCTGAGCGAGGCGACGGGGAGTAAGCGCTACGCCGAAGCGGCTGCACGCATCGCTGGCAAAGTCCGCGGACGCCCGGAGCAATGGCCCACCCTGGTGGCCGCGGTCAACTCCACCGATCTCGGGCCCGCTGCCAGGCCGAACGCGGATTCAGCCAATCCGGGGCAGACGTCGGCGCACGTCCGCGTGAGCGGCGCTGCCCGCTCCTCGGCCGACTATGACGAGGTCGTGGTCACGCTCGAGATCGAACACGGGTTCCACGTCAATGCCAATCCTGCCAGCTTCGACTTCCTGGTGCCCACCGCAGTGAGCTTCGCTGGCATCCGTCCGCTCGAGGTGCGCTATCCACCGCCCACGGTGTTGCGCTCATCCTTTGCGCCCGATCCATTGAACGTCTATTCCGGGCGGGTACAGGCGGTGGCAAGATTGAAGAAAGGCGCGCTCGACGGGCTGGCTGGACTGCGCGCCACAGTCACCTCACAAGCTTGTACGGATACCGTTTGCCTGCCGCCTTCGCGGATCCCGCTGACGGTGCGCCTGAACAACGCGAACTAGCGCTTCACTGCGCGCAGCAGCGCGCCCGGGATGGCAAACGAGTAATCGCTCTCAACGCGGAAGAAAGCCTTCACTTCGTCGGGAGCCTGGTCGAACAGCACACGGATCGCATCCACGCGGCTTGGGGGCGTGGCCAGGCGGGTCACCCACGAGGCAAACTCCAGGTGCAGGTGCCAGCGCATCAGCACCTCGCTCTCGAACCCGGCCCGAGCGAGCATCTGCTGCCACTCCGACACACGCCAGTCGCGCACATGCGAGCGGTCTCGCAGCAGCTCGGCAGCCTGCAGGTGCGTGTCGAGCAGCGGATCCTCGGGCGCGACGATGTCGCTCAACACCAGCACGCCGCCAGGGGCGAGCACCCGGAAGCACTCCCGGATCGCGGCGTCCGGAGCGTGCCAATGATGGGCGCTGTAGCGCGTCACCACCAGATCGAATTCCGCGTCGCCGAAGGGCAGCCGCTCCGCGTCGCCTTGACGGGTGAGCACATTGGCCGCGCCGCGCTCGCGCGCCAGGATCTCCACTTGCTGCAACATCGCAGGCGTAAGGTCGTAGGCGAGGACTTCGGCTGCGTGCGGAGCCACCGCCATAGTCGCGTGGCCAGCGCCACAGCCGAGATCCAGCGCTCGCCGCGGCCGGAGGCCCCGAGCCAACTCGCCGATCTTGACGAGGTCCGCGCCGAGCGCATGCACCGGACTCACCCGGTAGGCTTCGGCACTCGCCCCGAACTGCTGCTGTGCTGCATCCCTCACGTCGCTCATTTGCGCCGCTAGGCCTCTGCGGTGAACCGGTAGACCGTCGTCTGCTCGTACCGCTGTCCGGGTTTGAGCACGGTGGTCGGGAACTGCGGCCGGTTGGGCGAATCGGGAAAGTGCTGGCACTCCAGGCACAACGCGTGCCGTTTGCGATACATCACACCGCCCTTGCCGGTGTTGCTCCCGTCCAGGAAGTTGCCGGTGTAGAACTGGATGGCGGGCTCGGTGGTGTAGACCTCCATGGCTCGACCGCTGATCGGCTCGTACACTCGCGCCGCAAGCGCAAGGTCCCGGGGCTTGCCGCTGAGCATCCAGGTGTGGTCGTAGCCCCTGCCGCGCACCAGTTGCTCGTCATCCAGGTCGATGCGTGCGCCGACCAGCATGGGGCGAGTGAAATCCATCGGTGTGCCCTTCACGTCGATCAGTTCGCCGGTCGGGATCAGATCGCTCTCTATCTCGGCGAAGCGGTCGGCATGGATCGTCACTTCGTGGTGGAGGATGTCGCTCATCCCCGCGTCGGAGAGATTGAAGTAGCCGTGATGGCTCAGATTGAGCACCGTGTCCTGATCGGTGGTGGCGAGGTAGCCGATCCTCAGCTCGTCCCGGTTGGTCAGCGTATACGTGACGACGGTCTGGAGATTCCCCGGATAACCCTCCTCGCCAGCGCGGCTCAGGTAGGCGAGCCGCAGTCCTGGTCCTTCCGCGGTCTGCAACTCGGCGGCCTCCCAGACGGCCTTGTCGAACCCGCGCAGACCGCCGTGCAGATGGTTTTCTCCGTCGTTTTGCGCCAGCGCATAGGTCACGCCGTTCAGCGTGAACCGACCCTTGGCGATGCGGTTGGTATAGCGGCCGCAGATGGCACCGAAGTACGGGTGTTTCCCGAGGTACCCGTCCAGGCTGTCGAAGCCGAGGACGACATCGCCCAGCCTGCCGGAACGGTCGGGAACCAGGAGCGAGGTCACGATGCCACCAAAGTTGGTGATCTGTGCCTGCACACCCTTGGTGTTGGTCAGTGTGTACAGGTCGACGGCCGTCCCGTCCGGCGTGCTTCCGTAGGCTTGCTTCATACGCGCAAGATACCGCAGGAAGACGTCGCAGGGAAAGCACTTCCCCGGCCGCAGCCCTCGCTCCTGCTCATCGGTTCAGGACAACAGGTTGGCCTACAATTGGACGCCACACCCGGCCGAGCAGGCCCGGAGCAAGCCCGGCATAGACCACAACCAATACGGGGGAGAAGATGAAACTGGGATTCGTCGGTGCGGGCTTCGTGGCGCGCTTCCATGCCGCGGCGGTGCAGCAGGTGCGCGGGCCGGAGATCGCGGGCATCCTCAAACGCCGCGGCGCGGAAGCGCTCGCCAGCTTCTGCCGCAGCAACCATCTCGGCGAAGCCGTGGTTTACGACACCATCGGCGAGCTCGCCGAGCACTGCGACGTGATCGCGAACTATGCGCCCAACTTCGCGTGCGTGGAAACGATGGAAGAGATCGCCGCGGCAGTGAAGGCCGGGGCGAAGCTCAAGGGCGTAGTCCGCGAGAAGCCCCTGGGCAGAAACATGCGGGAGGCGAGGCGTCTGGCGAATCTCGCACGGGAGGCGGGGCTGCTCACCGCCTATTTCGAGAACCAGATCTTCATGAAGGCGATCCAGACCCAGCGCATTCAGCTCCTGCCGGTACAGAAGACCATGGGGCCGTTGACCCTGACCCGCTCCGCCGAGGAGCACGGCGGCCCGCACGAGCCCTGGTTCTGGGATCCGACGCGGCAGGGCGGCGGCGTTCTGTCCGACATGGGTTGCCACAGCATCGCGGTCGGCCGCTACGTGCTGACACCCCCAGGCAAGGACCTCCTGTTCCTGCAGCCGCAGACGGTCAGCGCCGACGTGGGCCTGCTGAAGTGGGGCCAGCCTAACTGGCGCGACAAGCTGCTGAAAGAGCGCGGCGTCGATTATTCCAAGACCCCGGCCGAGGATTTCGCTACCGGGATGATCACCTACCGCAACCCGGAGACGGGCCAGAAGGTGAAGTCCCAGTTCACCGACTCGTGGATGTTCGAGAAACAGGGACTGCGGCTGTTCATGGATGGCATGGGGCCCGGCTACGCCTTCGAGGTGAACAGCCTGATCTCACCGCTCAGCGTTTTCATCGGCGATGTCGCGGCGGAGGCCATCGCCGACCAGGAGAGCGCGCTGGAAAAGGCGACCGCCAGCCGTGGCTTGCTGGCAGTGCAGTACAACGAAGCGGACCTGTACGGCTATACCGACGAGAACCGGGACATGTTCGAGAGCTTCAGCGCCGGGCGTGACGCGATGCTGTCCTGGGACTACGGGGTGGAGATCACGCGCCTGGTGATGGCGAGCTATCTTTCGGCGGAGCGGGGCAAGACCATCGACATGACGGACCCGGCGGTGCTGGCCGAGCTGGAAACCTATGTGCCGGCGATCCAGCAGGGCAAGGGAGCGAAGCAGTTGCTGTAGCGACGCCGCTCTCGCTGCTGGGCCCAGCTCGCCCCGGCGCGATCCGGCCCGCCCGCCGCAGCTTCGGATACGGACGCTGGAGCGGTAAAATGATGTCCGGCATGTGATCAAGAATCCGCACATCTTGCAGAGCTTCGAGGACGAGGAGAATCGCGCGTCGCCTCCCGACTTTGAACGCAACCTCAGGTTGTTCGAAGCGATGTACGAGCACGCCCGCGCGCTCGGCGTCTGGGACCAAGGCCCGGACACGCTACCGTTCAAGCTGCGCTTGGCCCGCGCGCTGAATGTTTGAGCGACTGCTGGAGAGGCTGGCGCAAGCCTTGGATGCGCGCTCGATCTCGTACATGGTAATAAGCGGCCAGGCGTAACCGGTAACGATGCCGGTCGAGCCGGACAGATCGGACATCAAACGGTGCCCGAACTCGTGTTCGACCGGCGCCTCGACTGGTAGCCCAGCGCACCTTCCCCGCTCTGCTTGCCGAACCTCTCCCACAGGCTCGCGGGGACAGCTTTGCCCCGGTCGCCCCATCGCTGCGTCTGAGCCAGCTGTCATCGCGCTCCCAAGCGCCCTTGGCCGCCCCGAGGCCGCCTTGCCAGCGCTTCGCAGGCCCCAGAAAACCCGCCCCACACCCTGCCTTGAGGCCGCCAAGGCCGCGTGGCACGGTTGAAATTCCTATCCGTCAATCACGCGGTTCTGAGCATCGAGAAGCATGGCAACAAATACCTCGTGCTGTAATCCTGCAAGGTGACGAATCAAAAACTCGCGGACGTGGCTCGGGCTCGTCATTGCATCGATGTGCCATTGAGTTTCTTGATTACGTACGAGCTTCAGCCTAGGTTAGGTACGCCGAGCGGCCGTAACCACCCCGGCGCTTCGCGCCACCCCTCCTTGAAAAGGAGGGGAGAGAAAAATCTTTCCCCTCCTGCCCGAGGAGGGGTGCCCGCGTAG
>JBGPMS010000249.1:0-8668 GCA_041487115.1 Gammaproteobacteria bacterium | reverse complement strand
GGTCGTCCCGTCGCCTGCATCCTTCACGATCATCACCGGGAAATAGTCGCTCGCCGCGACCATGCCGTCCACGTAGGTGTAGCCTATCCGCATCGCGGCCGGATCGTAGTCGATCAGCCGCTCGGTCACCTTGGTGCCATTGCGGCGCGTGAGTTGCCGGATGGCGCCGATCTGGTTGTTCGTGCCGAGAACGATAACGCTCTCCGCGATGGTCGGAAGCCACTTCGGCAAGCCGTTGAAGTCGCCCGCTACCGCCCAAACCGCCGCAGGCGGTGCGCCGATGCGAATGGATTGCTCCGCAGTCAGTTCCTTTGCCTCCGCAGCAAAGAGTTGCGCGGACGCCATTGCAAACACCGCCGAAACCACGGCCAGAATGAACTTCATGATGCCCTCCCTGTAAGAAATGCCCTCGGGGTCTGTCCCCTGACATCATAAAGCTTGTGTGAGGCAGTGACATCCGAGGGCAGCCCCTGGCAAAGACAATTGCCCGGGACTTCTTGCTTTGTGCCGGGAGGGGCTGCGGGCGCGATTACTTGTTGACGGCGTCCTTGGCCTGATCCGCCGCCTTGTTCACCGCTTCCTTGGCCCCTTCCTTCATCTCCTTCGCGGCCTCTTTCGCGCCTTGCTGCACGTCCTTCGCAGCCGCTTTGGCGCCTTTCTGCATGTTGTCGGCGGTTTCCTTGGCCGCTGCACTTGCATCCTTCGCGGCGTCCTTCGCTCCCTGGCCGACGGCAGTCGCCGCTTCCTTCGCGGCATCGCCCGCGTGGGATGCCGCGTCCTTGGCCGAATCGACCGCCTTCGCGGCGGACTCCTTGGCCTTGTCCATGCCGGGCTCCTCCTTGTTGGAGCAGGCGGCAAGGGCGAGAGTGAGTGCGGGGATGATCAACAGAAGTCGTACCATGGTTTCTCCGTAGAGGCTATGTCGTTCGATTGAGACAGGTCGCGCCGGCGCCGAGACTCGGCCGTCGCCTAGAATAAAAGACGCTCGGCCGGCGGCGGAGTTCCGCGCGGCCGTGCTCGGCGCGAACGGCCTAGGCGCACCACGCCGTTAGTCGAGCACATGCGATACCAGCCCGTCGGCCAGCTTGGGCTCGAACCAGGTGGACTTGGGCGGCATCACTTCGCCTCTGTCGGCTACCGCCATCAGGTCTTCCATGTGAGTCGGGTGCAAGGACAAGGCTGCCGCCATCTCGCCGCTGTCGACGCGCCGTTCGAGCTCGCTCAGGCCGCGGATGCCGCCCACGTAGTCGACGCGGCTGTCGGTACGAGCATCGTGGATGGCGAGGATGGGTGAGAGCAAGTGATCCGAGAGCAGGCTCACGTCCAGGCGCGCGACGGGATCGTTGATCGGAATCAGGCCGGCGTGGATGAAGAGCCGAAACCACTTGCCCGCGAGATAGAGGCCGAGCTCGCCAGGGCTGTCCGGGGCCACCGGCTCGGCGCTGGGCTCGACGTTGAAGCTCGATCGAAGCCGCTGCAGGAACTGCTCCGGGCTCATGCCGTTGAGGTCGGTCACCACGCGGTTGTAGGGCAGGATCTGCGTCTGGTGGTGCGGGAAGGCCACCATGAGAAAATAGTTGTAACTCTCTTCTCCAGTGTGCTTCGGGTTGCGCGCACGGCGGGCCGCGGCCACGCGGGAAGCCGCGGCGGAGCGATGGTGCCCGTCTGCGATGTAGAGGGCCGGCATCGCGTCGAAGGCTGCGGTCAACCGCGCGATCCGGTCGCGCTCCCGGATCGGCCAGACGGTGTGCCGCACGCCGGCGTCGGCGGTGATGTCGGCGTCGGACACGCCTTCCGTCGCCTGCCGGAGGATTTGGTCCACCTGTGGCGCAAACGGATAGGCCACCAGCACGGGGCCGGTCTGTGCGTCCAGCGCGTCGATCTGCCGCACGCGGTCATCTTCCTTGTCGGGCCGCGTGAACTCGTGCTTGCGGATGCGGTCGGTGTCATAGTCGGCCACCGAGGCGGCGGCGACCAACCCGGTCTGGACATGATCGCCCATGACCAGCCGGTACGCGTAGTAGCCGGCCTCGCTGTCGCGCCGCAGGATGCCCGCCGCGAGCATGCGCTGTAGATTTTCCGCCCCCTTGGCGTAGACCTCGGGCGTGTAGGGGTTGGTGCCGGGCGGCAGGTCGATCTCCGGCTTGGAGATGTGCAGGAAGCTCCAGGGCTTGCCTTCGGCGCGCAGGCGCGCTTCCTCGGTGGACAATACGTCGTAGGGTGGCGCGGCAACATCGGCGGCATGCTCGGCCACCGGCCGCAGGCCCGCGAAAGGTCGGATCAAGTGCAAGGCGGGTTCTCTGTTCAAAAGAGGTGCGATTCTATACCCATCGCGAGTCTATCCAAATGATCGAAAGCAGTTTCTCGAGTCTCGGCCCACATGGGTTCCATCGTGTCGCCTACACCGACTGGGGCGCGGCGTCGAACGAGCACATCGTCTTCTGCGTGCATGGACTCACCCGCAACGCGCGGGATTTCGACTACCTCGCTCGCGGGCTGCAGAAGCATTCGCGCGTGATATGCATGGACGTGGTCGGGCGCGGCAGCAGCGACTGGCTGGAAAATCAGGACGACTACACCTTCCGACAGTACCAGACCGACGCCGCGGCGCTCATCGCTCGCACCACCAATGCACGCGCGCACTCCGTGCTGCCGCGCTGGGCGCAAACGGCACCACAGGCGGAGATGGACGGGAAGGTGGACTGGGTCGGCACTTCCATGGGCGGATTGATCGGCATGCTGCTGGCGGCGCAGCCCAACTCGCCGATTCGGCGACTGGTCCTGAACGACGTCGGGCCGTTCCTCCCCTGGGCAGCGCTGATCCGGCTGAAGGGGCACCTCGGCAACCGCACGCGCTTCGAGTCGTTTGAAGAAATGGAGCGCGCGCTGCGCGCGTCCTGGGCCGAATGGGGACCGCTGACCGACGAGCAATACCGGCACCTGACCACGCACAGCGCGCGACAGTTGCAGGACGGCAGCTACCAGCTCGCATGCGACCCGGCGGTGGGTGTGGCGACCGCCTGGGGTTGGGCCCCTGACGCCAAGCTCGGCAACCGCAGCATGACGGGCCTCGAGCTGTGGTCCGTGTGGGAGGCCATACGCTGCCCCACGCTGGTGCTGCGTGGGGCCGAGTCGGAAGTGCTGCAGCCCGATACGATCAAGCGCATGTCGGCCGGCGGGGGGCCGTCCACCAAGGTGGTCGAGCTGCCGGGCATCGGCCATGCGCCGTCACTGATGACCGCGGACCAGATCGAGATCGTGCGAGAGTTCCTGGAAGGCCAGTGAACAGGTGAAAAGGTAGCAGGCGCCCCGGCCCGCCCCACCGGGGTGCTTGACACCTCCCGCCCGCCCCGGCTACAGTCCAGTCATGTCGTCCTTGCCGCAGACCCACATCGCCTTCACCCTCGCCCTTCTGGGCCTGGGTCTGCTGCTGCGCGCGCAGCGCGCACACTAACTCTCTTCCCATTCGTAGTTGTCGTTCCGCGGCCAGGCCAAGGGCGGTGTTCCTTGGGCTTTGCGCTCCGCAGCGACGACTCGGCCCTTACGTTAGACGTCATTTTTCCGCCGAAGAATAGGAGCATGCGATGCTGACCGACCCGTCCAAGAAGTACCGTGCCTTTGCGCCGATCCAGCTTGCGGACCGCACCTGGCCGTCCAAAGTGATAACCCGGGTGCCGGTCTGGTGCAGCTCCGATCTGCGCGACGGCAACCAGGCCCTGATCGAACCGATGAATGCCGAGCGCAAGCGACGCATGTTCGACACGCTGGTGAAGACCGGCTTGAAGGAGATCGAGGTCGCGTTTCCCTCCGCCTCGCAAACCGACTTCGATTTCGTGCGCCATCTGATCGAGAGCAACGCCGTCCCCGACGACGTCACCATCCAGGTCCTCACCCAGGCGCGCGAAGACCTGATTCTGCGCACCTTCGAAAGCTTGCGCGGCGCCAAGCGCGCCATCGTCCACGTCTACAACGCCACGTCTCCTGTATTTCGCCGGGTAGTGTTCGCCCAGGACCGCAGCGGCGTGATCGACATCGCAGTGCGCGCGGCGCAATTGATCAAGCAGCTTGCGGCGGAGCGGCCGGAGACCGACTGGCGCTTCGAATACAGCCCGGAGACCTTCACCGCCACGGAGCTGGAGTTCGCGCGCGACGTATGCGAGGCCGTGCTCGATGTGTGGCAGCCGACGCACGCACGCAAGACGATCCTCAATCTGCCCGCCACGGTCGAAGTCGCGACTCCCAACATCTATGCGGATCAGATCGAGTGGATGCACCGGAACATCAGCCGGCGCGACAGCGTCGTGATCTCGCTTCATCCGCACAACGATCGCGGCACCGGCGTGGCGGCGGCGGAGCTCGGGCTCATGGCCGGCGCGGACCGCGTAGAGGGCTGCCTGTTCGGCAACGGTGAGCGCACCGGGAACGTCGACCTGGTCACGCTGGCACTCAACCTCTACACCCAGGGCATCCATCCAGGGCTGGATTTCTCGGACATCAACGAGACGGCGCGCACGGTGGAATACTGCAACCAGCTTCCGATCCATCCACGCCACCCGTACGTGGGCGATCTCGTTTTTACCGCTTTCTCCGGCTCGCACCAGGATGCGATCAAGAAGGGGTTCGCCGCGCAGAAACCGGAGGCGTTGTGGGAAGTGCCCTATCTGCCGATCGACCCGGCCGATGTGGGCCGCACGTACGGATCGGTGATCCGCGTGAACAGTCAATCGGGCAAAGGCGGCGTCGCCTTCCTGCTCGAGCGCGACTATGACATCGCGCTGCCGCGCCGTCTGCAGATCGAGTTCAGCCAGGCGGTGCAGAAGGTGACCGACGCCAGCGGGACGGAGATGACCTCGGAGGAAATCTGGCGCTTGTTCCAGCAGGAGTACCTGCAGGCGCGCTCACCGATCGACTACGTGTCCCATCATCTGTCCGAGGATCCCACGCGGCCCGATGTGCAGACCATCCAGACGCGCCTCAGGGCCAACGGCGAGGAGCGCGAGGTCCATGGCAGCGGCAACGGCCCGCTCGACGCGTTCCTGCACGCGCTCGGTGTCCCGTTCAACATCCAAGGCTATGAAGAGCGCGCCATCGGCCAAGGCAGCGACGCGCGAGCGGTGGCCTTCGTGGAGGTGGGCGGCGGCGGCATGCCGGGATCGTGCTTCGGCGTCGGCGTTCACGCCAACATCGTGACGGCGTCGCTGCTCGCCGTGCTGTCGGCGGTGAACCGGGCAGCCGCCAAGGCGGGAGTGGAGCTCAAACTGCCGGCCGAGAGTGTGCGCCGGGTGGCTTGACGGTCAAAACAGGAACAGCAACGCGAGCGACAGGCCGCAGTACACGACGATCGTCGCCCAGTAGTTGAACGGCTCCTCGGCACGCTTGACCGTCGCGCCCCACGACCCGCGCTTGGCGTATACCGCGCCGGCGGTCAGGCCGTAGACCACGTACAACGCCAGTAGAGCTCCGAGGCCCTTGAACAAGCGAATCCTCCACCGGAACCGTGTTGCGCGGGACGACAAGCAAAACCCGTCCCGCGAGCCGCCGCAAAGTCAGCCGCGATCGCGGGTTGAGCGCGGGCGCGTAAGCGACTCCGGCCGCATGATCTCGTCCAACTGCTCCCGGGACAGCAGGCCTTTCCTCAGCACCAATTCATACACGCTCGCGCCGGTGGCCTGCGCCTCCTGCGCGATGGCCGACGCGTTCTCATAGCCGATGTACGGGTTCAGCGCTGTCACCAGGCCGATCGACTCCTGCACCATCTTGCGCAACCTCTCACGGTTCGCCGTAATCCCGTGCACGCAGCGGTAGGCCAGCGTAAGGCAGGCCTGCCGCAGGTGGGTCAGGCTCTTGAACAGGCTGTGGGCGATGATCGGCTCGAACGCGTTGAGCTGCAACTGCCCGCCTTCGGCCGCGAAAGTGACGGTCACGTCGTTGCCGATCACCTCGAAGGCCACCTGGTTGACCATCTCCGGGATCACCGGGTTGACCTTGCCCGGCATGATGCTGGAGCCCGCCTGCACCGGCGGCAAGTTGATCTCTCCGAACCCGGCACGCGGTCCGCTCGACAGCAAGCGCAGGTCATTGCAGGTTTTCGAGAGCTTGACCGCGATGCGTTTGAGCACACCGGAGAGCTGCACGAAGGCGCCCGCATCCTGCGTGGCTTCAATAAGATTGTGGGACAGGACAACCGGCACTTCGGAGACGTCCGCCAGGTAGCGGCAGGCGAGCGCCGCGTATTCAGGCTCGGTGTTGATGCCGGTGCCGATGGCCGTTGCCCCCAGGTTGACCTCCTGGATCAACAGGGCGGCTTCGCGCAGGCGCTGCTCGTCCTCGTGCAGCATGACCGCGTAGGTGCTGAACTCCTGTCCCAGCGTCATCGGCACCGCATCCTGCATCTGGGTGCGCCCCATCTTGATCGCGTCGGCAAAGGCCTCGGCCTTGAGCTCGAACTCCTTGCGCAGCTCCGCCATCGCCACGAGCAGACGATCCAGACCGAAGCGCAGCGCGATGTTGACCGCCGTGGGATAGACATCGTTGGTGCTCTGGCTGAGGTTGACGTGGTCCATCGGGTGCAGGTGCTGGTATTCGCCCTTCTCGTAGCCCAGCAGCTCCAGCCCGCGATTGGCGATGACCTCGTTGGCGTTCAGGTTAGTGGAGGTCCCCGCGCCGCCCTGGATCACGTCGACCACGAACTCGTCGTGCAGCTCCCCGGCGCGTATATTCCGGCACGCCTGGATGATGGCGCCCGCATGGCGCTCGTCCAGCTGCCCGAGATCCTGGTTGGCATGCGCTGCCGCCTGCTTCACGCAGGCCAGCGCGTCGATGAACTCCGGATAGACGCTGATCGGCATGCCGGTGATGGGAAAGTTTTCCAGAGCGCGCAGAGTGTGAATCCCGTAGTAGGCGTTGGCCGGGACCTGGCGGTCTCCCAACAGGTCGTGCTCGACGCGGTAGGCTTGAGTGGTCATAGCTACCCTCCCTGATGCTGGTTGGGTGTAACCGGCGGCACGAGGCTCGGGCCGCGGCGCGTGTCCGCTATGGTACGCCGAGGCGACCCGTCAGGCGGGCGGACTGGATCCGAGCGTTGCGAGGCATACGGAAGCAATGCAGAGTCGAAGCGTGCCGGGAACTGTCGAGTACGATAGAATCCTCCTCCGCTTCTGGGAGAGGGTAGGGTGAGGGTCCGGGAGAGGGTAGGTGGGGATGGGGATGGGCATTGGCTAGCGCCGCAAGATAATCTAGGTCTGGAGCATTTCCAAACACAGCGCCTGCTCCGGGCAGGCTTTGACGCACAGCTGGCATGCGTGGCAATCCGCGGGACGGACTACGAACGCCTGCTGGTTGCCGTGAGCCCACGCCTTGAGCTTCCCGAGCACTGACAGCGACGCACGATCCGGCGTCGAAAGACTGCGGATCTCGAAGACGTTGTAGGGGCAGACGCGGACGCACTCGCCTTTGGCTTCGCATCGATTGCGATCGACCACCGGCGCGACTTTGCCCGGCTCACCCTTGCACTCGACAGCCATGCACCCGCTCCCCTTACGCCTGGTTAACAGCGTATCGCATCGCTGTCAGACGCTCGGCCCCGAAGATCGAACAAGTTTTGTGATTGTACCCTGGGCCATCGCGCAAAGCGTCTCACCGTCCTGGAGCGCCCGGTTGGATCGGCTCGACCACGACAGCAGTGCCATAGCAGAGAACCTCTGCCGCACCCACCATTGGGCCCGTGTCGTATCGCACCCCTACGACCGCATTTGCACCCCTGGCCTTGGCATGAGCCAGCATCAGTTGAAACGACTCCTCGCGCGCGGATTCACACAGGTCAGAAAAGATACCCGCCCGACCGCCGAAGAGAGTCCGCAACCCACCAATAATGCTCATGGGCAAGGACCTCGTCCGCACCGTGATCCCTCTGACCACCCCGAGAGGTTTCGTAATGCGATACCCTGGAAGCTCGAATGTAGTGGTTGTGTGCATCGGGACGCAACAGCGATATGTCCGTTGGATTAGACGCTTCATTCTATGCAATGGCAAGCTGCACTCACTGGTCGGTAGCGGGCCTGTAAATCCTCGCCGCCGCGACGTGCAACCCGCCGGCCAGAGCTTAGCGAATATTTTTCGCAATCGTGCCGGATGTCCATTTAAGCTCATCGGTTGGCTATTGCGCGCGCGCGAGAAAGAGCTTATAAATTGCGACCAGGCTGCACCGAATCGGTCAAGATGCGATTCGAGATCTGAAACCGCAAAATAAGAAAAAGAACCAGAACAAAGACAAGAGGCTAGAGAGGCAGCCGCGTTTCTACGACATGCCGTCCGCGTTGTTCGACGGCGTGAGGGGTAAGTGAAAGGGGGGCGGATGCAGGCGCTGTGCGATGTGGTTCCTGCTTGCCTGCGCAACGCGTGCGCAGCCGCTGCGCTTCTGGTGCTTGCAGCAGCTCAGGTGTTCGCCGCTCAGACTCTCCCTCCCGAGGTCACGCGTGGGTTTGCCTGGCTTGCCGACCGCGTGCAACCAGACGGCAGCCTGGCAGACGAGAACGCCTCGCTCGCCACTACTCTCCAAGCACGCACCGAAGCCACCTTCACGTTCGCTCAGCTCGGCACCGCCCCTGTGGCGCTGCTCGACGCGTTGCCGATCGCCGGCGAGGAGACGAGCGAAGACGTGGCGCGGCGC
>JBGPMS010000248.1:0-8725 GCA_041487115.1 Gammaproteobacteria bacterium | reverse complement strand
CGTTGTCGCCTGTTTCACGAACGGACAGCGACGCCAGGGCGATCTGCTGGTGGGCGCCGACGGGATCAGGTCGACGGTCCGTGCCCAGTTCCTTCCCTCGGTCACACCCACGTATGCAGGCTACATCGCGTGGCGGGGTCTGGTCGAGGAGCGGGCGATATCGTCCCCGACTCACGCCGCGCTGTTCGAGCGATTCAGCTTCTGCCTGCCGCCAGGAGAGCAGATGCTCGGCTATCCGGTGGCGGGCGCCGGAAACTCCACTGAGCGAGGCCACCGGCGCTACAACTTCGTCTGGTATCGTCCGGCGGCCGAAGACTCGGGACTGGTCGACCTGCTCACCGATGAAAGCTCCCGCACGCACGACGCATCGATCCCGCCGCCGCTCATTCGCCGGGAGGTGATCGCGCGCATGCGGCACGACGCCGACACGCTGCTCGCCCCTCAGTTCGCCGAGATGGTGAGGCTCACGCAGCAGCCCTTCTTCCAACCCATCTACGACCTGGAGTCCCCGGAGCTGGTCTTCGGCCGGGTAGTGCTGATGGGCGATGCCGCCTTCGTGGCGCGGCCGCACGTCGGCATGGGGGTCACGAAGGCGGGGGGAGACGCCGTGGCGCTCGCGGACGCGCTGCGTGCTACGGACGATCTCGGAAGCGCGCTTCGGCAATACGAAGCGGCCCGCGCCGGCTTCGGCGCCATAGTCATCGCGCGCGCGCGGCACCTCGGGGCTTACATGCAAGCTCAAATCAAGACTCCGCAGGAGCGGGAGATGGCGGAGCGCTACCGCACCCCGGAGGCGGTGATGCGCGAAACAGCGACGCCGGAAACGATGTGGAGCGCCATTCCGGCGTAGGATGCACTAATTCTTTGGACAGCTCGAGCAGGAGGCTCGCATGTCAGTCGACAAACTCGATCACTATTCGATCCGCACGCTGGATCTGCGCGCGTCGGAGGCGTTCTATACGCAAGTCATGGGGTTTACGGTGGGCTTTCGGCCTCCCTTCCCCTTCCCCGGCGTGTGGCTTTACAACGGCGGCAGCTACCCGGAGACCTTCGGCGTCGTGCACATCATCGGGATCGACCCGAACGATCCTTCCGGGCTGAAGGAATACCTGGGCGATCGCGATCTGGCCTCGCTCAAAGGCACGGGCACGGTCGACCATATGGCCTTTCGCGCCACCGGCCTGTCGGACATGCGGGCCAAGCTGCAACAGCAAAAGATCCCGTTTCGAGAGCGGACCGTGCCGTCACTGGGCCTGCACCAGGTGTTCATCGAGGATCCGAGCGATGTCACGATCGAACTGAATTACCCTGCGAGCGAAGCACAACAGGCCGCGTGAGCGAGCCTCTCAACAGCAACTCAAACCCGATCGATGGAGGAGACCATGGGAGCGACAATCGGCGATGTCATCACCCCCGGCAACGAGAAGGCGTTCACGGTAAAGAACAAGAAGGCCGGGGCACTCGAGGATCTACCGCCGCAGTACAAGCAGCTTCTGAGCGACCCGGTCACCGCCTCGCTGACCACGGTCAGCGCCAAGGGCGAGATGCAGGTCACGCCGGTATGGGTGGGAAACGACGGCACCCTGCTCGAGCTCAACTCGGCACGCGGCCGCCTCAAGGATCGCAACCTACGCGCCACAGGCAAGGTGACGCTGCTATTCCTGAACCCCAAGAACCCCTACCACTGGATGTCGATCAACGGCAAAGTCGTCGAGATCATCGACGAAGACGACAAGGCCCGCGGACAGCTTGCCACCAAGAGCATCGACTCGCTGGCGGTGCGCTATGTGAACCAGACGCCGTATCCGTTCCGGGATCCGAAAGGCGAGGTGCGTGTGCTCTACAAAGTGGAGCCCACACAGATCTTGACGTTCGGCAACCCCTGAGCCGGCCGTAGAGCCTCCAGTCCGCATTGCAAGGGCCCCGCCCGGCGCCACGCCGGCTCGCGGGGCTGACGCACGAGAATCCGCATGGAGTCCGTCCCCACATTGCTCGAGGCCAGCACCGAGCGCCGCTTGAGCGACGACGAGGTGCGCAGCATCGCGCTCGAAGCCGACTTCGATGCGCTGATCGCGCAGGCCGGTCGCTTGCGCGACCGAGGCCACGGCGACGTCATCTCGTACTCGCGCAAGGTCTTCATCCCGCTCACCCACTTGTGCCGCGACGTGTGCCACTACTGCACGTTCGCACACCGGCCACGCAAGGGGGCTCGGGGCTACCTCTGCGCCGAAGAGGTCCTGGAGATCGCGCGGGCAGGGCAGCGCGCCGGGTGTCGAGAGGCGCTGTTTACGCTGGGGGACAAACCGGAGCTGCGTTACTCGGCGGCGCGCGAGGAGCTGGCGCGGCTCGGGCATCCGACGACGCTCTCGTATCTGGCGCAGATGTGCGAATTGGTGCTGCGCGAGACGAATCTCCTGCCGCACGTGAATCCCGGTGTGATGACACGCGAAGAGGTCGCGAAGCTGCGGCGAGTTTCCGTTTCGCAGGGAATCATGCTCGAGAACATCTCCGAGCGCCTGTGCGCAAAGGGCGGGGTGCACTACGGATCGCCCGACAAGGCGCCGAGGCTCCGGCTCGCGACTTTGCGCTTCGCCGGAGAGCTGAAAGTCCCGTTCACGACCGGGATACTCATCGGGATCGGCGAGACCCTCGAGGAGCGTGTCGACTCGCTGCTGGCGATCCGGGCGTTGCACGAGGAGCACGGCCACATCCAGGAGGTGATCGTTCAGAACTTCCGCGCCAAGTCCGCCACGAAGATGGCGGGCGCGCCGGAGCCCGGGCTCGACGACCTGATGTGGACGCTGGCTGTCGCTCGTCTGATCTTCGGACCCGAGATGAACCTGCAAGCGCCGCCGAACCTGACGCCGACCGCCTATGCTTGCCTGATCGCGGCTGGACTGAACGATTGGGGCGGCGTCTCGCCCGTCACGCCCGATCACGTCAATCCGGAGGCACCGTGGCCCGAGATCGAGCGCCTGCGCGAGAACACCGAGAGGGCCGGCAAGGTGCTGGTCGAGCGGCTCGCCGCCTATCCGAGCTACTGCCGCGACGCTGCGACGTGGCAGGATGCGGGGCTGATCGCGCGCGTGCTCCGCGCCACGGACGCGGAAGGGTTCGCGCGAACCGATGATTGGTCTCCGGGTCAGATCGAACCGCCTCCAGCCTCGAGCCGCTCTCGTACCGCGCGAGCAAATCCGCAGATCGAGCGGATCCTGGCCGACGCGTTCGAGGGAGCGGGGCTGCCGGAGTCGGATATCGTGCGGTTGTTCGCGGCGCGCGGGGCGCAGTTCGAAGCCGTATGCAGCGCGGCCAACGAGCTGCGCAAGCACACTGTGGGCGATGTGGTGCGGTATGTCGTCAACCGCAACATCAACTACACCAACGTCTGCTCCTTCCGTTGCCAGTTCTGTGCGTTCTCGAAGGGCAAGCTGAGCGAAAACCTGCGCGGCCTCCCCTACGATCTGGAGCTCGACGAGGTCGTGCGACGCGCACGCGAAGCCTGGGAGCGCGGCGCGACCGAAGTGTGCATGCAAGGCGGCATCCATCCCGACTACACCGGCGAGACCTACCTCACGCTGTGCCGCGCGATCAAATCGGCGCTGCCGCGCATGCACGTCCACGCCTTCTCTCCGCTGGAAGTCTCGCACGGCGCGCAGTCGCTCCAGATCTCGGTCGAAGAGTTCCTGCACCGTCTGCGTGATGCCGGTTTGGGGACCCTGCCCGGCACGGCCGCGGAGATCCTGGACGACGAGGTGCGCCGCCTGATCTGTCCCGACAAGCTGACCACCGACCAGTGGTTGCAGGTGATCGAGGCGGCCCACCGGGTGGGCTTCAGGACGACCGCAACGATCATGTTCGGCCACGTCGACCGCTACGAGCACTGGGCGCGCCATCTGCTGCGCATCCGCTCGCTGCAGGCGCGCACGCACGGGTTCACGGAGTTCGTGCCGCTGCCGTTCGTCCACATGGAAGCGCCCATGTACCAGAAGGGCAAGGCGCGCAGGGGCCCCACCTATCGCGAAACGGTGCTGATGCATGCCGTTGCGCGCCTCGCGCTGCATCCGCTCATTCCCAATGTGCAGGTGTCCTGGGTCAAGCTGGGACCCGACGGCGTCCGCGCCTGCCTGCAGGCGGGCGCCAACGACATGGGCGGGACGCTCATGAACGAGAGCATCTCCCGCGCCGCGGGCACGTGCCACGGACAGGAGATGGCTCCGCAGCGAATGGACGAGCTCATTGCCGCTTGCGGGCGCGAGCCGGAGCAACGCACGACCTTGTACTTGTCACCACCGCCTGAGCAACGTGAGCGCTCTTACGTGGCCAGCGCGCTCGACCCCATCGTGCAGACCCCCGCCGGCAAGCGGGCACGCATCGGCGTGTCGCGGCCGGTCGCGGCTGCCGAGCGCTGACCGCTCTCACCCAACTACGAAGGACCATTCATGGACTATGGCTTCAGCATTCTGACACGCGGGCCGCTCGCAACCCGCGACAGCATCCTCGCGCTCGCCAAGCGCGGCGAGGAGTTGGGGTTCGCTTACGCGGCGATTCCCGACCATATCGTCATCCCGCGCCAGATCGACTCGCCCTATCCATACAACACGGCCCGCAAGATGACCGGCGCCGACAGTGGAGACTGCCTGGAGCAGCTCGCATTGATGGCCTATCTGGCAGCCGCGACCACGAAGCTCCGCCTACTGACGTCGATCATGGTCGTGCCTCACCGCCCTCCAGTTTTCACGGCCAAGGCGCTGGCAACCATCGATGTCCTCTCGCAGGGGCGCGTGACGGTCGGCTGCGGAGCCGGCTGGATGGATGAGGAGTTCAGGGCGCTGGGCGCTCCGCCCTTCGCGGAGCGCGGCAAGGTCACCGACGAGTATCTGCGCGCATTCAAGACGCTGTGGACCGAAGACAACCCCCGCTTCGAGGGGAGCTACGCACGCTTCCAAGACGTGATCTTCCTGCCGAAGCCGGTGCAGAAGCCGCACCCGCCACTCTGGATCGGCGGCGAGAGTCCCGCGGCGCTGCGTCGCGCCGTCGCCCTGGGCGATGCCTGGTATCCCATCGGCTCGAATCCGCAGTTTCCCCTGGATACAGCGGAGCGGTATTCGCAGGCGCTGTCGCGGCTGCGCGAGGAAGCGACCCGCGCCAAGCGGGATCCGGCCAGCATCGACCTCGCCTACTGGGCCAACTGGTACAAAGAGGGCCAGACCAGCAAGGTGGACACCGGTGAGCGTCAACTGTTCACCGGCAGCGATGCCCAGGTGGCCCAGGATATCGACACTTTCCGCTCGCTTGGCGTGCGTCACCTCTTGTTCAACTTCGTGCGGGCAACGCTAGGCGAATCGCTTGCCGCCATGGAGCGTTTCGCCGCGCGGGTGCTTCCCCTCGCGGGCCGATGAGATGGCGCCTGCGACCGGCTCCGCTGCTCTACCGAGTATCGCCATCCTGGGAGGAACCGGCAACGAGGGCAGCGGCCTGGCGTTGCGCTGGGCGCACGCCGGCTATCGCGTCATCATCGGCTCTCGCAACGCGGAGAAAGCTGCCCAGCTCTGTACCCGGATCAATGAGCGCGTTGCAGCGACGCCTGTCTCGCACGCCTCGAATCGTGATGCTGCAGCGGCAGGACAGATTGTCGTGCTGAGCGTTCCCTACGCTGCGCAGCGCAGCACAGTCGAGGAGGTGCGGGATGCGCTCGAGGGCAAGATTTTGATCGACACCACCGTGCCGCTAGTACCTCCCAAGGTTGCACGCGTGCAGCTTCCCGAGGCTGGCTCGGCCGTTGCTGCGATCCAGAGGTTGCTGGGCGAGTCGGTCAAGGTGGTGTCCGCGTTCCAGAACGTCCCGGCACATCTGCTGCAAGAATTGGGGCACGAGGTGGATTGCGACGTCCTCGTCTGCGGCGACGACGTACAGGCGCGCGAGACCGTCATCGCGCTCGCCACGGACATCGGGCTGCGCGCCCTGCATGCCGGTCCGATCGCCAACTCGGCCGCGGCGGAAGCGCTGACCTCCATACTCATCTCGATCAACTCACGGTACAAGGTCAGCGGGGCGGGGATCCGCATCACGGGCCTGGACAACCCCCAAACATTAGCGGTAGCGGCAGTGCGGCCAACAGAACCCGGCTTGGATACGGCGGTAGTGAGACGCGAGCTGCGCCTGATCGCACTCGGCGGCGTGCCGTTGGTGCGGCCGGGGCACGACTTGTGCGAGACGATTCTGAACGCCGTCGCCCGCTCGGGCGAGGAGTTGCGCTCCGGCGATGTGCTGGTGCTGGCGCAGAAGATCGTGTCCAAGGCCCAGGGACGCTTCGTCGACCTCGATCAGGTCACCCCGTCCCCGCGAGCTCTGGAGTTGGCCAAGGTGGTGGAGAAGGATCCGCGCGTCATCGAGCTGATCCTGCGCGAGTCCTCGGAGGTGCTGCGGGTACGGCGCGATGTGCTGGTGGTCGTGCACCGCCTGGGATTCGTAATGGCGAATGCCGGCATCGACTTCTCGAACGTCGACGCCGAACAGGAGGACTCTCGGGTGTTGCTGCTTCCGGCAGATCCGGATGGTGAATGCGGGCGACTGCGTGCGGCCTTGCTCGAGCGTGTGGGCGCCAGCATCGCGGTCATCATCAACGACAGCCATGGCCGAGCCTGGCGCAACGGGACTGTTGGCGTCGCGATTGGCGTGAGCGGCATCCCGGCGCTGCTCGATCTGCGCGGCAAGCCCGATCTGTTCGGACGCGCCCTGCGCATCACGCAGGTCGGCCTGGCCGATGAGCTGGCGGCCGCGGCTTCGCTGCTGATGGGACAAGCAGATGAAGGCACGCCCATCGTGCTCGTTCGGGGTCTTTCGTACGCGCAGCAGGGAAGTCGGGCAGCCGATCTGGTTCGGCCGAAGGAGCTGGACCTGTTCCGTTGAGGATGGCGATGGGCGCCAAGGAAAATTATCCGACGAAGGATGCAATCCCGGGCCAGTCGCTGCGGGAGCTTCTCGCCGGGCGCCGCTCGATCCGGCGGTACCTGATGTTGCCGGTCGCGAGGGAGCTGGTCGATGCGCTGCTCGACGCGGCCACTGCCGCGGCCTCGGCTCACAATCGCCAGCCCTGGCGCTTTCTGGTGATCGAAGGGCTGTCGACGAAGCGCAAGCTGGCGGATGCTATGGGGGTACGGCTGCGTTCGGATCGTCTGAGGGACGGCGATCCACTGGAGGCGATCGAGGCCGATGTGTCGCGTTCCTACGCGCGACTCACCGGCGCACCGGTACTCGTAGTGGTATGCATGACGATGGCGGACATGGATCGCTACGCCGATGAGAGGCGCAACCGGGCCGAGCGCCTGATGGCCGTGCAGGGAACCGCGATGGCTGCGCAGAATCTTCTGCTCGCGGCGCATGCCGCGAGCCTGGGTGCCTGCTGGATGTGCGCTCCCCTGTTCTGCGCCGATACGGTCGCTTCCGTCCTGACTCTGCCCACGGAGTGGGAGCCGCAAGCGATCATCACGCTCGGCTATCCCGCGAATCGCGGCAAGCCGTTCCATCGCCGTCCCCTGTCCGAAGTCGCCCGCTACGAGGACCGCGAGCCATGATCCTGGCGCTCGCCGGCGGGGTAGGTGGGGCCAAGCTCGCCAAGGGTCTGGCCGACGTGCTGGCCCCGGACGAACTGACCGTTGTAGTGAATACCGGTGACGATTTCGAGCACCTGGGGCTGCATGTCTCACCGGACCTGGACACGGTCATGTACACCCTCGCGGGCATCAACGACTCGGCCCAGGGATGGGGTATCGCGAACGAGACGTGGAACTTCATGCACGGCCTGGAAGCGCTGGGCGGCGAGACATGGTTTCGGCTTGGAGACCGCGACCTCGCCACGCACGTCGAGCGGACACAGCGGCTCCGCGCGGGCGAGAGCCTGTCCGCAATCACCGAGCGCTTGTGTGGACGGCTCGGCGTCCGGCATCGCGTAGTGCCGATGAGCGACGAGCCGGTACGTACGCTCGTGCATACCGTCAGCGGCGTTCTGACGTTCCAGGAATATTTCGTGCGCCGGCGTGCCGAGCCGACCGTCACGAAGCTCGAGTTTGCCGGGGCGGAGCAAGCGCACATGACAGAAGCCTTCCGCCTCGGGCTGGACAGCCGCTCTCTGGCGGCCGTGGTCGTCTGCCCGTCGAACCCTTATTTGAGCATTGCTCCCATTCTTGCGCTGGCCGGTGTACGCGCGGCGCTCGAACGGAGACGCGCACCGGTAATCGCCATATCTCCCATCGTAGCGGGTCGAGCGCTCAAGGGTCCGGCCGCCAAGATCATGCGCGAGCTCGGGAAGGAGCCCTCGTCGCTCGAAGTCGCACGCTTCTATCGCGGGCTGATCGACGCGCTCGTGATAGATCACGCCGACTCCGCATTGAGCGCTTCCATCGCCGCGCTGGGTATTTGTCCGCTGGTCACCAACACGATCATGAAAGACGCTCGCGACCGAGCCGAGCTGGCCAGCCGCGTGATTGATCTTTCCCACTCGCTGGCCGCGCCGTCTGCAGCGGGAAGCCTGGCATGAGCGTGTGGCTCGTCGTGCCGGTCAGGTCTTTGCGCGATGGCAAAAGCCGCCTGGCGTCAGCGCTGGACCCCGCGCAACGTTCTGCGCTCATCGAGTGGCTGCTGGTCCATACGCTCGAGCAAGCCGCGCAGTTCCCGGGGCTGGAGCGAACGCTCGTGGTAAGCCCGTGCGAGGAAGCGCGCGCGCGTG
>JBGPMS010000247.1:0-8730 GCA_041487115.1 Gammaproteobacteria bacterium | reverse complement strand
CGGGATTCACCCCCGGCGCGGCGATAATGTCTACTCGGCCTGGCCCGATATTTACAGTGAGTCGCCCGAGGTCGAAAGGCCCCTCTGCACTCCAGATACCTTGCGCTGCCCGGTTCACCAGGTTCTCTGGCTCTCCTTCGGCGAGCAATTTCCACCATGCATGGTGCCCGCCCGCATCAATGTTCTTTGCGAAGGCGGTGATCCGAAGATGCTCCGCCTGCCAATCTGACAGTTGTGGCAAGGTCATGATTCCTTTGGATCTACATTCCAGGAGGCATCTCTTGCCCCCGCTGACTATCCCCGCGAACGGCTACTATATTACTTATAGCTTTTGCTTCCCATACCATATGGTTAATTCTTACGACCAAACGCCTCATTGTCAGCCGCAGGCGTAAGTTACTTAGCGCAACTTCCTCGATCCCCGTCTTGGTCTTTCCTCAGTCGTACTTGAATGACTGGGCGCGGCGCCGCATCTCTCGCTCGCCGTAGTGTCCAGGCCGCGCGTCAGTGCCGTCGTCGCCGCTATCGCGATTGAAACGGTCGTAGTCCATGCCGAGCGCCTGTTGTGGCCCACGGTTGCGACGCTGGCCCACTTCACCGACCGGCCGCGCATGCCTTAGGCTCATTGCGGTATAGCGCACCGCAGAGATGCAATCGTCATCCTCTTTGAGAATCTTGCCGTCAGGCGCGCGCCGGTAGAGACGGTATTCGCGCCAGAATGGCTCAAGGTGCTTGAAGACTCGCAAGCGCCGAGTCTGCATCCTGTCAATCAAATCAGCCAACGAGGCTTCGACAGAGTTACCGCCGCTCAGGTCGCTCGCATGTGTGGGCAACATCGGCAACCCTTGTGCGTTGTAGATCGACATCAACGACTCGCCGCTACCCTTCTCGGTCGCAAGTCCGTCGTGCGGCCACGCGATCGGAACAGCCCCGCGGCGACGGTTGCCGTGTGGCTGCGCGAGTGGCTGGGGAACTGGACGAAGGCGGGACCGAAAGCCAAAGAACGCTACACCCAACAGCTAGAGTGGTACGTGATACCCCATATCGGCGAAGTGAGCCTGCAGGCACTCGACACGGAAGCCGTACAAAAGCTCTATGGCCGGCTCGTCAAGACCGGGCGCCGGCGATAGACAAAGGGGCAGAGCGCCGGCCTGCATCCGAACACAGTGCGGTCCATCCATCAGGCATTGAAACCCGCCCGCGCCAAAGCCGTCACCCTAAAGAAACTAGCCGACAACCCGTGCAAGGGCGTCGATCTACCCCCGGCGCCAGACGATGCTCCTGTTCGAAGCGAAGACCAGACCGTTGACATACACGACTGCTTGAGCCAGGGGCAACTCACTCGCTTGCTAGAAGCCCTCAGAGGCCACGAGATTGTACGCGCTTGTCGTGCTGGCGGCAGCCACGGGTGCGCGTCGCGGCGAACTGCTGGCCCTGTAGTGGGATGCGGTAGATTTGGACGCGAAGACCGTACGCATTCGCCAGACACTTGAGGCAACGGGAGAAGGCGCCACGCGTCAACTGCGGGTGAAATCGCCGAAGACGAAGGGGAGCATTCGCACAATCGAATTGCCGGACACTACGGTGCGGGTTCTCCGCACTCACTGGGCGCAGACGGCGCAGGATGCTCTGAGAGTGGGCGTCACCCTGCCGCAAGACGGGCTTGTGTTCCCGGATCGCCCGTAGACGCCCCGCACCCATCTTGACCCGAGCACCGTGAGCGTGAGGTTCAGCGCAAACGCCAAGCGCCGTGGGTTCAAGGTCCATATGCACCAGCTTCGTCACACACCCACGCGAGCCTATTGCTAAAGGCGGGCGTCCCGATCCCTGACGTGTCTGCAGGGCTCGGACACGCAAACCCTGGAGTCACGCTCAAGGTCTACTCACACGCCATCGCATCCGACCAAGCGCACACCGTTTTAGCTGGCGCGCGGATGCTCGAGCGTGGCTCCCAGTGCCCCCCAGTCGTGGGCAGTTCGGGGACTAAAACGGGTACTAGGCGCGAATCAAAACTTCAACCCATTGAGCCGACACGTAGAAATGCCGCTCAGTTGCCGTTGAGCTTCAGTGGGACATAGATCGACCCGTCGCCGCGCTTCACCAGCAGCGCCACGGTGCGCGCCCGGTCACCCGGAGACAGCAGCCGGTTCAACTCATCGACCGACTTCACCTCCTGGTTGTTGACCGCCTGGATCACGTCTCCTCGCCGGATACCGGCTTTGGCCGCCGCGCCGTCGGCGTTCTCCACCAGGACGCCGCCCGCCACGTTCAGCTCCTTTTTCTGATCGGCGGTCAACTCCGACGCGGTGAGTCCGAGCTTGGCCAGCGCTTCACTCGGGCCTTTCTTCCCCGGCGGCGGTCGCTTGGCGGTGCGCTCGTCCGGCGTCTCGCCGACCACGATCTGCAGGTCCTTCTTCTCGCCCTTGCGCCACACCTGCAACGAAACCTTGGCGCCCGGCTTGGTCGCGGCTACGATCCGCGGCAGTTCGTTGGAGGTGGCGACCTCCTTGTTGTCGAACTTGAGGATCACGTCGCTGGGCTGGATGCCGGCCTTGTCGGCGGCGCCCCCTTTCTCGATCGAGTTGACCAGTGCGCCGATCGGCTTGGGCAGCCCGAAGGACTCCGCCAATTCCTTGGTCACCTCCTGTATGACGACGCCAATGCGGCCGCGGCTCACCCGGCCGGTGGCCTGCAGCTGCTTGGCCACCTCGACGGCCACGTCGATGGGAATGGCGAACGACAAGCCCATGAACCCGCCGGTACGGCTGAAGATCATCGAGTTGATGCCGACCACCTCACCCGCCATGTTGAAGAGCGGTCCGCCCGAGTTGCCGGGATTGATCGCCACATCGGTCTGAATGAAGGGTACGAAGTTCTCCTGCGGCAGCGAGCGGCCCTTGGCGCTGACGATGCCTGCCGTCACGCTGTTCTCGAAGCCGAACGGCGAGCCGATCGCCACTACCCACTCCCCGACGCGCAGCTTGTTGGGGTCGCCCACGGACACCACCGGCAGGCCGCTCGCCTCGATCTTGAGCACCGCGACGTCGGTGCGCCGGTCGCTACCGATGACCTTGGCCTTGTACTCGCGCTTGTCCGTCAAGCGCACCGTGATGTCGTCGGCCGCCTCCACCACGTGCGAGTTGGTGAGGATGTAGCCGTCCTGGCTGAGGATGAAACCCGACCCCAGCGAGCGGGTCTCGTAGTCGCGTGGCGGTTGCGGCGGGCCGAAGCGGCGGAAGAAGTCGTTGAACGGGTCGTCCTCGGAGCCGCCGCCGGGAGGCTGGCCCGCCTGCGCGTGCACGGTCTGGGTGGTGCTGACGTTGACCACCGCAGGGCCCTGCTTCTCCGCCAGGTCGGCGAAGTTGGGCAGATCCCGGCCCTGGGCCGGCAGCGTCAACGGGGATAGGAACAGCGCTGCCAGAAAAAGCTTTCTCAGCATGTCGTGGGGTCCTTGTGGAGTAGTGAACGGCGGCGCCCTACCCGCTCACCGCGGGTCTGTTGTGTTTTGAGCTGGTGGGATGGGCGGCACGCGGGCTACGGGGCCCGGAGGCTTACGGAGTTGGCCATCTGCATCACCGTCAGAGCTGGCGCTTCGCCCAGCACGGTGACGAGTTGATCGGGAAGCGGCCGGGTGTAGATGTTGACGGCGCCCTGGTGCGTCAATCCCTCCTGAAATTTGCGCTTGGTCGGCAGCGGCTCGATGAACACCGACACCGCCGCCAACCCGTCAGAGTACACCAGGTGTGCGATGGGCGCCTGCGCTCCCGGCTTGAAGCGCTTCATCTCCATGATCTTCTTGAAGCCGGGTGGCTGGTTCTTGACCATCCAGCCGGTGTCGCTGGGAGCCGGGGCATTCGGACTCGGCGGCTCGCCGGCCCACTCCCGGGTGTCGAAGCTGGAGCGCACCGAGTCTCGCGTCACGCCACTGCCAATGGAGAGCTGGGTGAAGACGAATTGCTCCACCACGCGGCTTTGCTCGTCCAGCATGCGAGCTTTGAGCAGCAGCCCGGTGGCGACATCGGCCCACAGCTTGTGCCCGTAGCGGAACGCATCGCGCGGCTCGAGCACCAGCGCCTGCGAATCATAGCTGGCGATGCGCTCCTGGTCCCCCTTGCGCAACTGGTAATAGTCGGGCAGATGGAACAGCTGATCGGGCAGCAGCGCCGGAAACGCCCGGCGTGGCGAGCGCTTCTCGCGCTTCATCACGCGGTGCTCGGCGTCGAAGGTGAGGATCTCGTTGTTGGTGCGGATGATCTCGCGCTTCGGGCCGTCGAGCGTCTCCAGCTTTTCGTATTCGCCGGAGCGATCCGCGAAGTGGGTTATGCGCGAAGTCTCGACCTGATCGCCGTGCTGGTAGATGAAGGTGCCGGTGTAGTTGAGCTGGCGCGCGGCGTTGGCGATCTTCTGCAGCCACGCCAGGGCTTCGGTTTCCTCCAGGGTCTCGGCCAGTACTGCCCCGGCGCAGAGCTGGAGCAGCATCAGGCCCGGGATCAGCCGGACAGTCACACACCTCATCGCGGGATTTCCGAATCCCTGTTCGATACCGTCCTGATATAGGAGGCCACGCCCTGTATCGCGGTCCTGGGCGAATACTCCTGGTGCGCGAGCAAGTATTCGTTCATCTGCCCATTGGCCGAGGCCACCGCGAGCGAGGGGGCAGGCTTGGCCGGGGCCGACAGGGGCGAGGCGTTTTGCGCAGTCACCGGTCCGGCCGATTCGATCGCCGGCCGCATGCTCAAAGCCAGCCAGCCGACCACCGTCACACCGGCGATCGCCGCTGCCATGGGCAGGGTATAACGGGCGACGCGGGCGCCGAGCCGTGTGTGCGGCGCGATGATCGTCGGCTCCTGGTCCAGCCGCTGATGCACCCGGCGCACGAGGTTCGGGCTGGCGGCTGCCTCGTCGCGCAACACATCACGGATCAGATGATAGGTTTCCCAACCCTGCACCAGACCCACGTCCTGCTCCAGGCGCCGAAACTGCAGGCGGCACTCGCGCTCCTCGAACTCACCGTCCATCAGCTGCGATATCTTTTCCATCTCACCACCTCTTGTCCTTGCTCGTTTCCAGCAGCGGGCGCAATCGGTCCGCAATCGTCTCGCGTGCCCGGAAGATGCGGGAGCGGACGGTCCCGATCGGGCAGTTCATCACGGCCGCGATCTCCTCGTAACTGAGCCCGTCGATTTCGCGCAGCACGATGGCGGTGCGCAGTTCCTCGGGCAATGCCTCCATGGTGTCGTTGACCGTCTGCGCGATCTGTTTGCTCATCAACTCGTTCTCGGGCGTGTTCACGTCCCGCAATTGGTCCCCGCCGTCGAAGTTCTCGGCTTCCTCACTGTCGAACTCCGTGGTCGTCGGCGCGCGCCGACTCAGAGCGACCAGGTAGTTTTTAGCCGTATTGATGCCGATCCGGTACAGCCAGGTGTAGAACGCGCTCTCACCCCGAAAAGAAGGCAGCGCCCGGTAGGCCTTGATGAAAGCCTCCTGCGCCACATCCTCCACCTCGGCCGGATCTCGGATGAACCGGGACAGCAGCCTCCCCAGCTTGCGCTGGTATTTGGCCACGAGCAGTTCGAACGCCTTCTTGTCGCCCCGCTGTGCCCGCTCGACCAGCTGCTGGTCTATCTCACGGTCACCCATCTCGCCCGGTTGCCTGAAAGCCTAAAAAAAAGCGCGAGCTGTGTCGCGCCAGAGCGCCTAAGTATAGCGTTCAGCGCTGCTTTCAGGAACCGTGCTGCCGGCTGTCAAGCCAGAGACAACCGCCGCTCGCCGTTAGTTCACCCCGGCCCGGGGTTATCCCGGATGTCGGCCTCACCCTGACGAGGCCTGGCGCACCGGCTGCGGATCAACATACGGCAGCCCTTGATCGATGCGCCTGCCCCCGCAGCGCCAGCGCAGCCACACGCGCAGTCTCCGGAAGCTGTCTGCATCCAGGCTGTCCGGCGTAATCAGCACTGAGCGACCGCGGTGCCCAGTTTCTGCACGAACGTCGAGCACGGTCAGGAGCGGGGAGACGAAGGTCTCCCGGCTGACTTGGTACTCCATCCAGCCGCCCGCACGGCTCAGTGCCGAGACCGAGCAGTTCTCCCGCAGTTCCAGTTCCACCACGGAGCCGGCGGCATTGCGCCAGGCATGCAGGCGCAGGACCCAGACCAGATGAGCGGCCAGCGCCAGGCTGCCTGCCAGGCTCCAGGCGGCAGCGAATGGGGCCAGCCAAAGTGCGGCCGACGCCAGGACGTGGCCGCCCGCGAACAGCCAGGTCAGGGCGCGCGACGGACGCAGCCGCAGCGACATCCGCTCAGCCATGAAGAAAAGGGGGGCAACGGCGCCGCGGCTGCGGACCTATAATCCTCGGCATGGCAACACTGGATAGAGCCGATATCAGGTGACCGAGTCGTGGCGTAATGCACTGGCCGAGCGCGGCGCGCGCATCGCGGACGATCGCGTTGTCGACTTCGGCGATCACGACCGCGAAGCGCGGGCGGCAGAGGCGGGAACCACGCTCACGCCGCTCCTGGACGAGGGACTCCTCCTGGTGTCCGGAGAGGACGCGCAGACGTTCCTGCAGGGACAATTGTCAAATGACGTCACGCAAATCTCACCCTGGCGGAGTCAGCTGGCCGCTTACTGTACGCCGAAAGGCCGCGTGCTGGCCACGGTGCTGCTGTGGGTTGCAGACGCAGCCTACGCCCTGCAGTTGCCGCGAGAGCTCGCCGAGCGGACAGCCAAGCGTCTGCAAATGTATGTCCTCCGCTCGCGCGTGCGCCTGGCCGTGGCCTCCGATCAGATGGTCATCATGGGCGCAACGGGGGCCAACGCCTTCGACTTGGTACGCGCCGAGTTGGGCATCTCACTTTCCTCGGCCTATGAGGTTGGGGCGGGCGGCGGCATCACGGCCATCGCCCTTCCGGGCGAGCGAGTACAGGTCGTGGTGCAGGCTGAACGCGGAATCGAGATCTGGGACCGGCTCGCGCGCCACTGCATACCTGCCGGCCAGGATGCCTGGGACCGGCGTTCCGTCGCTGGTGGCATTCCAACAGTCACCGCGGCCACCCAGGACCAGTTCGTGCCGCAGATGCTGAACTTCGAGCTGCTGGGGGGTGTGAGTTTTCGCAAGGGCTGCTATCCCGGGCAGGAGATCGTGGCCCGCAGCCAGCACCTGGGGCAGGTCAAGCGCCGCCTCGCCCGCTTCTCGGTGCCAGAGGAGGTCACGCCTGGGGCTGCCTTGTTCGCCGGCGGACAGCCGGTTGGAACGGTCGTGAACGCCACGCGTTCAGCAGACGGCGGCTGGGAGCTGCTGGCCGTGGTCCAGCTCGAGGCCATACAAGCCGACTACGCCGGCGCGCCCCTGCGCCTGGGCGCCGAAGGAGCGCCGCTGCGTCCGCTTCCGCTACCCTACCCGTTGCCCGGGGCCTCGGCCCAACGCGCTGGCGACGGTGGTTAGCTTTTTCGTCTACTACCGTGTGGCACCGGAGCGGGTGCCGTGCGCCCGGAGTCAGGTCCAGCAACTGCAGGATCGGCTGGTGCAAGCCACCGGTATTCGAGGCCGGCTCATGACCAAGCACGGCGAGCCGAACCTCTGGATGGAAGTCTACGAACAGGTGCCCGATTCCAACGCCTTCGAGCGCGCGCTGGAAGCCGGCGTCGACGAGCTCCGGCTGGACGAGTTGCTGGTGGCGGGGACCCGGCGCCACATGGAATGTTTCGAGTGTGCCTGATTCTCTTCGCCTATCGGACACATCCGGCCTTTCCGCTCGTGCTCGCCGCCAATCGAGACGAATTCTTCGCGCGCCCTACGCTCCCCGCCGCGCCCTGGTCCGAATCCCCTGCCGTCTTCGGCGGTCGCGATCTGGACAAGGGAGGAAGCTGGCTGGCCGTTTCCGCGCACGGTCGGATGGCTGCAGTGACCAACGTCCGAGACGGGAGACGTGGCAAAACCGGCACCCGGTCCCGCGGCCTGCTGGTCAATGACTTCGTGTCGTCGGATCTGCGGCCGGCTCCGTTCCTCGAGCGCGTCCACGCGTCGCGGGATGCCTACGACGGGTTCAACCTCCTGCTGGCCGACGAGTCCGGGTTGTTCCACTATGCCAACGTCAGTGGAAATATCACCGCAGTCGAACCCGGCGTTCACGGCCTGAGCAACGATGTCCTCGATACGCCCTGGCCGAAGGTAGAGCGTGGCAAGGCGGAGCTCGCCAGCCTGCTTGGAGGACCTCGCGACCTGCTGGTGGACGGGTTGTTTCGACTCCTCGCAGACACCCAGCTCCCGCCGGACGACGCCCTTCCCCGGACCGGGGTGAGCCTGGAGTGGGAACGGTTGCTGGGCACGGCGTTCATCAGCACGTCCGGCTATGGCACACGGGCGTCCACGGTGGTGCTGGTGCAACACTCGGCCGAGGTAACCTTCATCGAGCGCAACTTTGCCCCCGGCGGCATCCTGGCCGAAGTTCGCAGCATCGAGCTCGGAGCTGAAGGCTCGTCCCGTCTGCTCGCGGCAAACCCGGGCTAGGTCAAGGCTCGACGCATGCGCACATGCGCGATCCCCGCGTCCAGGAACTCTTCGCCCTCGGCCACGAAGCCGTGGCGCGCATAGAATCCCATGGCCTGCACCTGCGCGTTGAGTATCACCTCGACAAAGCCCTGCTCTATCGCCATCCGCGTCAGCTCGGTCAACAGCGCCGCGCCCACGCCGCGCCGGCGCCAGCTTGCGAGCACGGCCATTCGGCCGAT
>JBGPMS010000246.1:0-8765 GCA_041487115.1 Gammaproteobacteria bacterium | reverse complement strand
AGCGAGAGCACGAAGAACGGTGTCAGCTCGTCCTCCTGGAACCGCTCGACCAGCTGGCGGCGCTTGGCCACCGGCGTGCCCCCATGCAGCGGCAGACCTGCGCGACCGAAGATGGCGCCGGTCTACGACTGGTTCACCGAAGGCTTCGACACGAAGGATTTGAAAGAAGCCAAGGCGCTGTTGGACGAGTTTCGCCGATGGCCACCGACCCGCCACGACGATCATCTGCTCCGGTACCCGACCTCCCGCTGGTGGCGGATCGCGACGACGCGAACCAGCTTCTCGATCGGCGAGTACTCGTACAGTGCGATATACCCGCTCTTGCCGTGTGAGATCACCAACTCGTGCAGCGTCGAGCCGCGGCCGGCCAGCCGGCCGATTTCGGGATGGGCGTCGAGAATCGCAACCGCGCTGCGCACCAGTTCCACATGATCGAGGGCCATTGTGGGGTCGCGCTGCGCATTGAACTCGAAGATACGTTCGAGGTCGTCGAGCGCTCCGCTATCGAAGACGATCACCGCAGCTTGCGAGGCTTCGGGCGTGTGGCCTTGCGCCCGGCGGCACGCCGCTGCAGGTACTCGAACACCTCCTGCGCCGGGATGCCGACGCCGGTCTTTTTCATCCGCGCCAGCCGGCGTTCGGCCTCTGCATGAAACGCCAGCCGAGCCTCCTCAGCCTCCACCTTTTCTCGGATCGCTTCGAGCATGAAACCGTGTGGCGTTACGTCCTGCTGCTTGGCCAGCTCGGCGATCCGCTTCTTCACCTCTTCGGGAACCCTGAGCGAAACTGCCATAGACACACCCTGTATCACAAATGAGTTACTGAGAATAGTAGTCCGAGCGAGCCAGGCGGGTCAAGGCGGCCGACTACGAACGACGGCGCGTGGAAGAAACGACACTGTATCAGGTGGTCCAGGAGCACCTCGAGACCTTCTTGGCACAGGTCGAGACTGAGACCGGGGCGAGCTTACCGAACCGCGTCAAAGACGAGTTCGATGCCTTTCTCGAATGCGGCATCCTCGCCCACGGCTTTCTACCATCTGCATTGCCAGGTACTCGATGGCATCGACGACAGACGATTGTCGCGAGCCGAGCTCAGACGATCCGCCGGCCGAACTTCTTGACGGCTGCCTCCGACAGCGTCAGCCCCAAGCCGGGCGCCTGGTTGAGCGTCAGCCAGCCGTTGGCGATCTTCGGTGGATTCTCGAACAGCTCGGCCTGAAGCGGATCGCGCTCCGGGTCGGTAAACGACTCCACGATGAACCCGGCCGGCGTGGACGCGACGAGCTGGGCGTGGACGAAGCAATCGTGATGGGGCGCCACCTGCACGTGATTCATGTCGCACAGCGCAGCGAGCTTGCGACCCTCCGTGAAGCCGCCCGACATCGTGCAATCGAACTGCAGGATCTGAATCGCCTGTTCCTCCAGCAACGCCCGACAACCGTAGCTCGTCAGCTCACTTTCTCCGGCGGATAGTGGGATACGCGTGCGCTGCGCCAACAGCTTCAGCTCGCGGCGGTCATCTGCCCAGCGGACCGGCTCCTCCAGCCAACGCGGCCGCAGCGGCTCAAGCAGACGGGCCCCCTCGATCGCAGTGGCGAGATCCCATCCGCGATTGACGTCTACCATGAGATCGTTGTCCTGACCGATCACGTCGCGTACCACCTCGAGACGTTCGATATCCTCGGACAGCGTCATGCCGCCTGCCTTGGCTTTGAAGCCGGTGTGCCCCTGTGCTTTCAATCGCTCCATCTCGTCCCGCAACTCGGCGAGATCTTTGCCCTCTCGGTAGTAAGCGCAGGTGACATAGCAGGGCACCTGGTCGCGATATCCGCCGAACAGTCGATACAGCGGAATGCCGGCTGCTTTGCCCACGATGTCCCAACAAGCGATGTCCACGGCAGCGGAGATCCGGATGAGCGGCTCGCGCCCCCAGCCTTTCTCATGGGCCAACCGCTGCGACGTGAGCGCGAACAGCCGCTGATACAGGCGCTCGGGAGCCAGGGCATCGCTGCCGACCACGAGCTCGTCGATGCCGGTGCGGAACACCTGGACGGCGGGCTCGATGGAAGTGTAGCTGGTGGCCATCCCGAAGCCCTCGATCCCGGCGTCGGTCCGCAATCGGACCAGGATCTCGTTGGCTTTCGGGACGATGAAGTTGCTGACCCAGTGCGGACGTCCGGCGTCGGGAGCCTGCAGGACGAAGGCTTCGAAGTGAGTGATCTGCATGAGTGGAGTCTCGAGTCGTCCGAACTCGTCGACTCTACCCCATGCAGCCACTTGGCGCCGTGCCGCGACCTTCGGTCAACGCCAAAGCTCACCCACACGCCTTGCGAAGACTAGCAGTCGCCGAATGTCCTCGCCCAATCGATGAACGGCTGCGACGCTGCCCCCGCACCGGCTCCGTCGCAAATCGTCTTCTTCCACCGGTCGTCCCTCGCGCTATCTCGAGCGCCTGGCAACACGCAGTCGTTGAAGGTCCGGGACGCCACCGAGGTAACTGCCGGGCTCACGGTCACCTTGATCCCGGCTACCGGCGTCAATGTGGTGGTCGCGGCCCTGCACGGCACAACTACGGTGAGCGGCACCAAGGTAACGGATATGCCCCAACGGATGAAGCCGCTAGGCAACGCTCCTTTGCGTCGGCTCGCTGACATGGGGGTGGTCACCCCGCGGGGCCGCGCTCCGTCACCGATGGCGGATCTCGTCATTCGCCGCCTGCCGCCAGACAGCTCGAAGACGACGCACCTCTCGCACCATCGGGCGCTCGCGGACCGGTGATATAGTCACGGCTGGTGAAAAGGTGCGTCTCAATTTCCTATCCCCGCGCCGATTAGGCGCTCTTTGACATATGCATCGCATGTGCAATGCAATTGGAGCCATCCAAGAAAACCACCACGATCCCGCCGCTGCGCGTACATACCACACTCGGTTTTCGGCCGCGAATTAACGGGACAGGACACTAGTCGGGTGAAACGCGAGGAGGATTGCCAATGACCACAACGGGGTGTCCTCAAGTTGGTCTCATCGGGACTTTTCTTTCGCCAATCGACCGGAGACATGTCCGGCGAGGGGAGGGGGGAGTGCCGGCCGGCCTACACTCCTTGCCTGGCTCGACCCCGCGGACGGGCTCCCGGCGTTTATAGCATGATGACGAACGCAATCGGTAGGGATCCGATGATCAGCCGTGCTCGCCGTGGGTGCCTGTGGTTGTTCCTCGCCGGTGTGGTCGCTCTCTGCTGTGCTCGAGCCGCCGCCGCTCCGCTCGCCAAGGAGAACATCCCCGCTCCGCTCAAGACCTGGGTACCGTGGGTGCTGCAGGGGTCGGAAGACCGCCAGTGCCCCTACCTCTACAACAGCAGCGAGCTGCGCCGCTGCAGTTGGCCCTCGCGACTCACCCTGAGCGTCAATGAAAGAGGCGGCAGCTTCTCGCAGCAGGTGCTCGCGTTCCGCACGCTGTGGATGCCGCTGCCCGGGGATCAGAAGCACTGGCCGCAGGAGGTCCGCGTCGACGCCAAACCTGCTGCGGTGGTGGCGCAGGAGGGGCGGCCCGGGGTTCGCGTAACGGCCGGTGCGCACGCCATCGCGGGCAGCTTCTCCTGGGGCGAACTGCCGGAGAGCCTGCCGGTACCGGAAGCGATCGGGCTGGTCGCGCTCACTTCCAGCGGTGCGCCGGTGCCGGCGCCGAACCTGGATCAGCAGGGGCGCCTCTGGCTCAAGCAGCGATCGCAAGCCGGTGCAGGCGCCGAGCGCGTCGAGATCCGCGCCAGCCGGCTCATCACCGACGACATCCCGCTTACGCTCACGGCTCACATCGATCTGACCGCTTCGGGCAAGGGCCAGGAAGTGGTCCTGCCCAACGTGCTGCTGCACGGGTTCGTTCCGCTGTCCTTGTCGAGTCAGTTGCCGGCGCGTTTCGAAGCGGATGGACGGCTCAGGGTGCAGGTGCGCCCGGGGCGATGGCAGATCGTGGCGAGCGGCCGCAGCACGGCGGCGCTGACCCAGCTCGGGCTGCCGAAGACCGCAGAGAAGCTCGCGGCGAGCGAAGAAGTGTGGGCCTACGAAGCGCGGCCGGAGCTGCGTTTGACGACCGTGGAGGGCGTGGCTGCAGTCGATCCCCAGCAGACGACGCTGCCGCCGGAATGGAAGCGCTTCCCGGCCTTCCTGCTCAAGCCGGGCGACGTCATGCGCCTGAATCAAACCAGGCGCGGGGACCCCGATCCCGCGCCCGACCGGCTGGCGCTGACGCGCAGCATCTGGCTCGACTTCAACGGCGGCGGCTACACGGTCCAGGACCAGATCACCGGCAGCGTCACGCGCGCGTGGCGGCTGGAGATGGCCAAGCCGCAAGCGCTCGGCCGCGTGGCGGTCGACGGAGTCGATCAGTACATCACGCAGCTCGATGCCAACGCTCCGCCGGGGATCGAGCTGCGCCGGGGAACGGCGAGCATCGTCGCCGACAGCCGCATCGATCTCGACGCGCGCAGGCTTTCGGCGACCGGCTGGCTGCACGACTTCAACCAGTTGTCGGCGACCCTGCATCTGCCGCCCGGCTGGCGCCTGCTGCACGCCTCGGGCGTGGATCGCGCACCTCAGGCCTGGATCGAGCAGTGGACGCTGCTGGACTTTTTCGTGGCGCTGATCGTCACGCTCGCCACCGGCAAGCTGTTCGGTTGGCGCTGGGGCGGGGTCGCGCTGGTCGCGCTGATCCTGTCGTACCAGGAGAGCGGCGCGCCGACCTGGGCATGGCTCAACCTGCTCGCGGCGGTGGCGCTGCTGCGCGTGCTGCGCGCAGGACGCTTGCGCAAGTGGATCGCGGTCTATCGCTGGCTCTCGCTGCTGGGGGTCGCGGTCGTGCTGGTGCCATTCGCAGTCGGTCAGGTGCGCCAGGCGCTGTACCCCGTGCTCGAGCGGCCCTGGCAGGCCATCGGCAATCAGTTTGCCGGCACTGTGCAACGCGAGGCTCAGGTGGCCGCGCAGGTTCAGCCCGCGCCGGCGGCAGCGCCCGCGACGCCTCCGCCGGAGCTGATGGAAGCAGCTCCCGAACCGGCTCCGGCCCGCAAGGACGCGCGGATGAAGGCGGAGAACAAACCGCTCGCAGGGCGCGGCAGCTCCTACGAGTACTTCTCCGCGGACCAGGCCGCACTCGATCGCATCGATCCCAACGCGAAAGTTCAGACCGGCCCCGGGCTGCCGCACTGGAGCTGGAACGACTATGCGCTGACGTGGAGCGGGCCGGTCGAGCGCACGCAGACCATCCATCTGTGGCTGCTCTCGCCGGCCGCGGGCAAGCTGCTCACGGTCCTGCGGCTGGCGCTGCTGTTCGCTCTCCTGGTCCGCCTCGCCACGACCGGAACGATCGCGTTGCCCAGGCTCGGCCGGGCGTCGACCGCCACGGTGGTCGCCATTGCAATCGCAGTACTCTGGAGTGCGCAGAGCGAATCCCTGTGGGCGCAATCGACGCCTGACTCGGAGGTTCTGGACCAGCTGCGCGACAAGCTGCTCGCGCCTCCGGATTGTCTGCCGCACTGCGCGGAGATCGCGCGGCTCAAGTTGAACGCCGCTCCGGAGGTGCTGCAACTGCGGCTCGAGGCGCATGCGGACACCGACACGGCGATTCCGCTGCCCGGAGGCACGCAGCAGTGGCGGCCCGAGCGTGTCACGGTCGACGGCGCGCGTGCGCGCGGATTGTCGCGCGACGCCGCGGGCAACCTGTGGGTTCAGCTCGCAAGAGGCGTGCATCAGGTCGCGATGGAGTCCAGCCTGACCGGCCGCCAGAGCGTCCAGCTCGCCTTGCCGCTCAGGCCGCATCGGGTCGAGACCAGCGTGTCCGGCTGGACGCTGGATGGCCTGGGGGAAAGCGGCGAGGCGGGAGAAAGCCTGCTGCTCACCCGCGTGGTCGCCAAGGGGCGCTCCGCGCAGAGCGGAAGCGGAGACAGCCTGCCGCCGTTCGTGCGCGTCGAGCGAACCTTGACGCTCGGGCTGGTATGGCAGGTCGCAACGCGTGTCGTGCGCGCCGGGCCGAGCACTTCGCCGGTGCTGGTGAAGATCCCATTGCTCACGGGCGAATCGGTAACAACCAGCGACGTGCGGGTGCAAAACGCAGTGGCGCTGGTCAATCTCGGGCCGCAATCCAGCGAGTTCCTATTCGACAGCGCGCTCAAGGAGAACGCCCGGCTGGCGCTCAAGGCGCCCGCCGAGAGCAATCAGATCCACACTTGGCGTCTGAACCTCGGGCCCCAGTGGCACGTGGAGTTGAGCGGCATCCCGGTGGTCCACCACCAGGACAGCGCCGGGCGCTGGCTGCCCGAGTGGCGGCCCTGGCCGGAAGAAGAAGTGACGCTCTCGTTGAGCAAGCCGGTGGGTGTCGCGGGCCAGACACTGACCTTGGACCGCAGCCTGCTGACGTTGTTGCCTGGGATCCGCGCCACCGATGCCGAGCTGCGGCTTTCGCTGCGCTCCAGCCGCGGCGGACAGCATAGCGTGCGCTTGCCGGAGGGCTCGATCCTGCAGAGCGTGGCGATCGACGGCCGGACGCAGCCGATCCGACTCGAAGGCCAGACGGTCAATCTGCCGATCAGTCCGGGCAAGCAAGAAGTGACGATCGCGTGGCGCGAACCGCGCGGGATGTCGGTCCGCTTCGTGACCTCGCAGGTCGACGTGGGTGCATCAGGCGTGAACGGTGCGCTTCAGGTCAGCATGCCGGAAGGACGCTGGCTGCTGCTGGTCGGCGGTCCGTCCATGGGGCCGGCCATCCTGTTCTGGGGTGTCGTGGTGGTTCTCGCTCTGATCGCCTTCGGCCTCGGCCGGATCGGGCTGACGCCGCTCGCCTGGTACCACTGGTTCCTGCTCGCTCTCGGGCTGACTCAGGCCCCACTGGCGACGGCTGCGATCGTCGCCGGTTGGTTCATCGCGCTGGGCGCACGCCGGCGTTATAGCGAGTCGTACGCGTCCAGTCGCTGGTTCAACTTCGCTCAGGTCCTGCTGGTGCTGTGGACGCTGGCCGCGGCCGTCAGCCTGTTCTGGGCGGTGCAGACCGGGCTGCTGGGCTACCCCCAGATGCAAGTGGCGGGCAACGGATCGGATGCTTGGAACCTGCACTGGTACCAGGACCGCACGCAACCGTCGCTGCCGACCGCGTGGACGGTGTCGGTACCACTGCTCCTCTATCGCCTCCTGATGCTGGCCTGGGCGCTCTGGCTCGCTTACTCGATGCTGAGATGGGTACGCTGGGCGTGGGATTGCTACAGCGACCACGGCTACTGGCGCAAGCTTACGCTGTGGAAGAGGCGCGACCCGCGCTGATCGCACACTGAGCCCCCTTCCCATCCGGTTTAGCCCCCAAGCCGACGATCCCGTTCCGCCTGCACTCGCGCGAGAGGCTAAACGACTCCGATATGGGGCGCCTGCGGTCGACCAACGGCGCAAGAAATCGATCAATATCCCCAACATCTTGACGCGCGCTCGCACAATCGCGCGCTCGCGAGCCCGGTGATACAGTCACGGTTGGCGAAAAGGTGCGGTTCAATTTCCTATTCGCTACGCCGCTATATATAGAACCTGTCCGTCCCGCGAGTCCGGCTCACTCAATGTGCGGGCGGCGGAATCTGACAGAACCCTTGCGAGGGAACATCGAGCGCGCTGTTGAACTTGCTCGAAAGGTTCTGGAAGGCGATGAGACCGGTGAGTTCCACCACGGCGGCCTCGTCGAAGTGTCCCTTGAGCTTCGCCATCAGTTCATCCGTCACGTGACGGTCCGTAAAAGTGATGGCCTCCGCATACTCGAGAGCGACCCGTTCCCGGTCGTCGAAGACGCTGCTGCTGTGCCAGGCGGCGAGGGCGGCAACCTTCTCTTCGGAGCCCGCCCGCTTGGCGAGCGTGTGGGAGTTGAGGTCCACGCAGAACCGGCACCAGTTGATCTGCGACACGCGGACGGTTACCAGCGAGCGCAGCACGGGGTCGAGCGGCGATCTTCGTCGATCGAGGACGCCGTAGAGGAGCGCCACGGCGATGAACAAGAGTGGCGATCTCCCCCATAGGAGGCCGGGCCTCAGGACCTGACCGTACTTGCGCTTTTGGTTCCAGAAGAACGGCCGCACGTACCATGGATACTCGTTTAGCGGCTTCTCGCTGACTCTCATCGTCGTGTTCTGCGGCGCGGAATGGACCACACCGTCTCCCTCTTGAATGGATGGTAACTGGGTTTGCCCGCGGCGTGCTACGTGTTCCCACTTCGCGCGGCAGAACCCAAACGGGGGCGCCATGTCCGGCGCTCTAGTGCCCTGTTCATTGGCAACGAACGATTATCGGGGCTTGACTTGGATCAAGTGCCATTGGGGTATAGAGCGTAGCGTATTGCTCGTAGTCGCAAGGCAACCCTGAACGCCAACCGCAGGAAACGAGGCTGGGGGTTGAAGAGTGTCATGGAGGGCAAACATGCGATCCGCATCCGACAGCTTGGCAGTCCTCGGGTCGTTGCTCCTCACACTAGCTGGCTGCGCGGATTAGCCGCCAGCAGCTGATTCCGCTACTCGATCGAATGAAGCGCACTGTGCGGCGATGGGAAACGATGCCTGACGGCACGCCCGACGGCCACGCGATTTGTCGTTTGATCGAGTCAACCGAACCAGAGTGGGAGCGCGACGAGCCAGGGCGTCGCAGAGTTAGCGCACGGATGGGACTGCGAGCGAAGAAAGACTGTCGGAGCCCCGGCCGGCGCGTCCGATGAACTGAGAAGTCACTGCAGGAGGATGTCATGAAAAAGTT
>JBGPMS010000245.1:0-8813 GCA_041487115.1 Gammaproteobacteria bacterium | reverse complement strand
TCACGATCTTCGGCGTGTCCATGGCTCTGGAGCGCAACCCGGATGCAGTCGCTGCCATGGTCGAAGGCGGGCACGAGATCGCCTGCCACGGCTGGCGCTGGATCAGCTATCAGCAGGTAGACGAGGCTACCGAGCGTGAGCACATGCACCGCGCGGTGGAGATCATCCAGCGCATGACCGGTTCCGCGCCGCTCGGCTGGTATACGGGCCGCGACAGCCCGAACACCCGGCGGCTGGTCGTCGAGCACGGGGGCTTTCTCTACGACGCGGATTCCTACGCCGACGACCTGCCCTACTGGGTCCAGGTGAGCGGGAAGCCGCACCTGGTCGTACCCTACACGCTCGATGCGAACGACATGCGCTTTGCCAGCGCACAGGGTTTCAATTCGGGCGAACAGTTCTACCAGTACCTGAAGGACAGCTTCGACGTCCTGTATGCCGAGGGCGGGACCTCACCCAAGATGATGTCGGTGGGGCTCCATTGCCGGCTGGCGGGCCGGCCCGGGCGTTTTGCCGCGCTGCAACGCTTCCTCGACTATGCGCAGAGCAACGACAAGGTGTGGATCTGCCGGCGCGTGGACATCGCTCGACACTGGGTCGAGCGGCACCCGTTTGGGCCGGGAACCTGATCGCGCCGCACGCCGCTACTGCGGCGGAAACTCCACGTGCTTCATGAAGACGATCTTGCCGCCGTCGTTCTTGACCACGTTGTAGCCGTGCAGCCCGTCGCCGTTCTCGTCGAAGTCGTAGTTGCCTTCCACCCCCTGGTGGCCTTTGATGGCGAGAATGGCCTTGCGTATCGCTTCGGGATCGGTGTTGCCGGCGCTTTTGATGGCCATGGCCAGGACGTACAGGCTGTCGTAGGCCCAGCTCGCGAACGTGTCGGGGTTGATGCCGTACCTGTCCTTGTACTTGCGGGTGAACGCCTTGGTCACGTCGTTCGCGTCGGTGGTGAAGTCGGCGATGGCATAGGTGCCGTACAGCGCTTCGCCCGCGAGGTTCAGGGCGGTGACCGAGATGATCGAAGGCGAACCCACCCAGGGGAGGGTCACGCCGAGCTGGCGCAACTGCTTGGAGAAGATGCCCACATCCGGCGAGTTGGTCATGTAGGTGGCGAGGATGTCGGCACCGGACTTTTTGACCGCCAGCACGATGGGGGTGAAGTCCTGGGAGTTGTTGGTGTAGCCCTGGATCAGCACCGGCTCCACGCCGACGGTCTTGAGGGCGCCGACGAGCGCCGTCTTGCCCCCGGAGCCGAAGGCGTCGGTGGAGTGGACGATGGCCCACTTGCGCAGCTTGAGCGTGTTGACACCGAACTCCGCGATCACGCGCGAGGAGTAGCTGTCGTTGGGCCGCGCGCGGAACACCCAGCGGTTGTTCACATGGGTGAGGCTGGTGTCGGTGCCCCCGATCATGGTCGGAATGCCGCCCTTCGCTATGGTGGGCGAGGCCGCCTGGATCTGGGTGCTGCGGATCGGTCCGATGATGGCCGCGATGCCCCCCTCGCTGGTGAGCTTCGAGAACGCGAGCACGGTGCCCGGGTTGGTGCTCCCGTTGTCCTCGATGCGCAGGTCCAACTGCCGCCCCAGCACACCGCCCGCTTTGTTGATCTCATCCAGGGCAAGCCTGATGCCGTTGACCGTGAACACGCCGGCTTCGGCCTGTGCGCCGGTGATCTCGTTGACCACGCCGATCCGGATGGAATCGGCGGCGCCGGCCCCCACTGAAACCGTCAGCGCGCTAAACAGCAGTCCCGCCAGAATCCTTCGCATGCGTTCTCCTCTCCCAGGCTGTGCGCCATCCCCGCGCGGAGTCGGCGACATGGTGTGTATTTTGCTCTTGCTATTGAAGTCTGCAAAAGCGAGTATGCCCTTAAGCGTAACGTAAGTTGTGCATGTCAGCATCCGCGCAATGCGTGAAGTCGCGGCGCGTGGGCGCGACAATCGATTCTCGTCGCGGCCGGCTGCGAGGTAATCCCGCTGCGGCGGCCGCGGCATAACTACCCTAAGGAGCACGCGTTTGAGCAGTCCCAGTTGCAGCAGGTAACCCCCCGCTGACGCGAGCCCCGCAGCCCTCTTTTCCTTCCCCAGCTGCCTGGACCTCCCGTTAGTCGGAAACGACGTGGAGAGTCTGGCAGATTCCTCGGGCGCCCAGCCCCGAGTCTGAACAGCCTCGAGTTTCGAGTAATCGGCGCCACCGCACGGCACCCGAGCCGCGCGGCCCGCGCATGCATCCGGAAAGAGGTGCGGCATGGAGCTCAGGATCGACATCGGCAGGCTGTTTCCCTTCCTGCGGCTACCCGCGCGCAGCGCTCCGGCTGTCAGCGCCGCCGGCACCCGCAACACCGCCCTGCTGCGCCGGGCCGCACGGATCCCGGCGGCCGAGCTGCTGGGCGATCTGGACAGCACGCCCGACGGCCTGCTCGAACGCGAGGTCGACGAGCGGCTGGCACAGCACGGGCCGAACCTGGCGGTACGCGAGACGCATCTCAATCCCGCCACGCACCTGGCGCGACTGTTCCTCACGCCGATAACGGCACTGCTGCTGGTACTCGCTCTGCTCAACTATGTGACCGGCGAGATCAAGGGCGCGATCGTGATCTCCCTCATGGTGGTCATCTCGGTGCTCCTGGCCTTCGTGCAGGAGTATCGCTCCAACCGTGCTGCCGAGCGGCTGCGGGCGATGGTGAGCACCACCGCTTCGGTGATCCGGCGCGACCGCCGCGCCGGCGTGCCCGCAGAGATCAACCGGCTGTTCCAGGTCCGGTTGAACGTTCCGTCGCCCTCGCGCGTGGAGGTGCCCATCGAGCGCCTGGTGCCGGGCGAGGTCGTGCACGTGTCGGCGGGAGACATGATTCCCGCCGACTTGCGCGTCCTCTCGGCCAAGGACCTGTTCGTGAACCAGTCGGCGCTGACCGGCGAGGCGATGCCGGTGGAGAAGTTCGAGATGGACCCGTCGGCCGACTCGAAAAGCGTTCTGGAGATGTGCAACCTGTGCTTCATGGGCACCAACGTGCTGAGCGGCACCGCCACGGCCGTGGTGGTGGCCACCGGCGCGGACACCTACTTCGGGTCGGTCGCCTCCACCCTGGTCCAGCGGCGCGAGCTGAGCAGCTTCGACCGGGGCGTAAACCGGTTCACGTGGCTCATGATCCGCTTCATGCTGGTCATGGTGCCGCTGGTGTTCCTGGTCAACGGCCTGAGCAAGGGCGACTGGGTGGAGGCCTTCCTGTTCGCCGTGGCGGTGGCGGTGGGCCTCACGCCGGAGATGCTCCCGATGATCGTGACCTTGAATCTGGCCAAGGGAGCGATCGCCATGTCGCGCAAGAAGGTGATCGTGAAGCGCCTGAACGCGATCCAGAACTTCGGCGCCATGGACGTGTTGTGCACCGACAAGACCGGCACCCTGACCCAGGACAGAGTCATCCTGGAGAAGCACGTGGACATCCGCGGCGAGGAGAGCGCTCGGGTGCTGGAGTATGCCTACCTCAACAGCTACCACCAGTCGGGCCTGAAGAACCTCCTCGATGTCGCGGTGCTGGAGCACGCGGAAGTGCACACCACGCTGCGCGCCGACAGTGCCTGGCGCAAGGTGGACGAGATCCCCTTCGATTTCCAGCGGCGGCGCATGTCCGTGGTGGTGGAGCGCGACGACGGCCAGCACCTGCTGATCTGCAAGGGCGCCGTGGAAGAAGTGTTCAGCATCTGTGCCCGGGCCGACATCGAGGGCCGGGAGGTCGAGCTCAGCGCGGCACACCTGGCCGAGCTGCGCAAGACTGTCCGCGACCTCAACGAGGACGGGTTCCGCGTCATCGCCGTGGCGTACCAGGCGCAGGCCGGGAACCGGCCAGCATACGGCGTGGCCGACGAGCGCGCGCTGACCCTGGTCGGCTACATCGCCTTCCTCGACCCGCCCAAGGAAAGCGCTGGGCCGGCCATCGCCGCGCTCGAGCGCTACGGCGTAGCCGTGAAGATCCTGACGGGCGACAACGAGGTCGTCACGCGCAAGATCTGCCGCGACGTGGGACTTCCGGTCGAGCGCATCCTGTTGGGTTCCGAGATGGAGGCGATGGGCGATGAGGAACTGGCCGAGGCGGCCGAGCGGGTGTCGGTGTTCGCCAAGCTCGCACCGCAGCAGAAGGCACGGGTGATCAAGGCGCTCCATCGGCGCGGGCATGTAGTGGGCTTCCTGGGCGACGGGATCAACGACGGTCCGGCCCTGAAGGCGGCCGACGTGGGCGTCTCGGTGGACTCGGCGGTGGACATCGCCAAGGAGTCGGCCGACATCATCCTGCTGGAGAAGAGCCTGCTGGTGCTGGAGGAAGGGGTGATCGAGGGCCGCAAGGTGTTCGGCAACCTCATCAAGTACGTGAAGATGACGGCCAGCTCCAATTTCGGGAACATGTTCAGCGTGCTGGGAGCGAGCGCCTTCCTGCCGTTCCTGCCCATGGCGCCGCTGCAGGTGCTGCTCAACAACCTGTTCTACGACTTCTCCCAGACCGCCGTGGCCACCGACGAGGTGGACCCTGAATATCTCGAAAAGCCGCGCCAGTGGGACATCGGCGCCATCACGCGGTTCGTGCTGGTGATGGGCCCGATCAGCTCGGTGTTCGACTACGCGACCTTCTTCTGCCTGTTGTACGCCTTCGGCGGGTGGACTCACCCGGGGCTGTTCCAGACCGGCTGGTTCGTCGAGTCGCTGCTGTCGCAGACACTGATCGTGCACGTGATCCGCACCGGCCGCATTCCGTTCCTGCAGAGCCGGCCGAGCACGCCGCTGCTCTTTTCGACACTCGCCATCTGCGCGCTGGGCCTGTGGCTGCCCTTCTCCGCCTTCGGCCACGCCTGGGGCTTCACCCCGCTGCCGTGGCCGTTCTTCTACGCGCTCGCGGCGATCCTGGCGGGCTACTTCGGACTGACGCAGTTGGTGAAGACCCGGCTCATCCGGCGGTTCGGGCTGGGTTAGTTCCAGGGCGCGCAGGCGGCGCCCCCCCATCCGCTGCTGGGCGGACCGTAGTGAACCGCGGCGGGGCGCGCGGCGCGCCCGGCCTTCCGATCTACGCCGTCCGACGCTACACCATGCCGCAGACAGGCACCGGGCCTGTCTACGGGGTTCGGGCCGCTGGCGGGCGTCGCCGCGGCCGCAGGGTGCGAGACGACTACTTCAGGTGGGCATTGACCAGCTTGGTCATCTCGAACATGGACACCTGCTTCTTGCCGCCGAACACAGCCTTCAGCTTTTCGTCGGCATTGATCATGCGTCGGTTGATGGCATCCTGCAGCTTGTTCTTCTTGATGTAGTCCCAGATCTTCTTGGTGACTTCGGTCCGGGGGAGTGGCTTGTCGCCAACGACTGCGGCCAGTATCGGGGTCGGGTTCATCGCCTTCATGAACGCTGCGTTCGGCTTGCGCTTCACGCCGGTGGTCTTCTTCTTGGGCGCAGCAGCCTTCTTGGCGGCCGGCTTCTTGGCCGGAGCAGCCTTCTTGGCAGCCGGCTTCTTGGCGGCGGGCTTCTTCGCCGCCGGCTTCTTCGCCGGAGCTTTCTTCGCTGCAGTCTTCTTCATGGCCATTGCTTATACCTCCACTCGAGTCGAATTGCAGTTGTGCGTCACGTCTTGCGCTGCCTCACCATTCGACACTGGCGCGGCAGCGACAGAATGCCGAGGGGTGCATGTCATGTCAACAGCTAAATGGCACGAACGCCCCAGTGCGCGGGCGCTTGCAGCCGAGCGTCGCGAGCCGACAACACACCCCTGGCTGTAGCTCAGGCTCTTCCTCATCCCGCCGACGCCCCGTGGGACGGGGCATTCGAGCCATTGCGCACGGCCGCGAGCGACGCTCGGTGCTATCCCGCGCGCATAGCAGGCGCGCGACGAGGGAGGACAGTGCGTCCCAACGGAACCTCGGCAGACCGGCCTGCGGTTACTTCGAACCGCGCACCAAGGTATCTTTGCGGAATGACTGAACCGCTTGGCCGAAGAACTTGGACGCGCTCCGGGCATTCCTGTTCGGGGTGACCGTCGCCGCGCCGCTCGGACCCATCGCGCTGCTGCTGATCCACACGGGGCTTAACCATCGGCTCGCGGCAGCCCTGGCGGGGGCGTTGGGGGTGGCGCTGGCCGACTTCACCTACGCGCTGGTGGCGCTTTCCGCCGGGTCGGGACTGGCGGAACTGCTGCACGACCAGCAGCGCGAGTTCCAGCTTGCGTCCTCCGGGCTGCTGACGTCGCTGGGCCTGTGGCTGGCGGTGGAAGCGGCGCGCAAGGTGCCGCGCGCGTCCGGCCCCGGCGCAGGCAAGGCGCGAGATCCAGGGCTGGTCCGCCTCTATCTGCTTACGCTCGCCAACCCGCTCACTATCCTGCTGTTCGCGGGATTCTCCGGACAGATGGCCGTTTCCGGGGGTGCTGGCGCGGTGCTGGCCGGGGCGCTCTGGCTATTTCTCGGGAGCCTGATGGTCCAGGTAGCGTACGCCGGTTTCGGCGCGACGCTGCAACGCTGGCTGACGACTGCCGTAGCCGTGCGCGCCTTCAATGCGACGAGCGGCCTGCTCATCGCCGGCTTCGGTCTATACGGGCTGTGGCACGCAGGACGCTAGCGAGCGGCAGCCGCGCCGGCGCGCCCGGTCACACGGTCGCGAGCCGGCGACAGGCCCTCAGCCTGGATAATTCATCATCCAGGCTAGCGCTTCACGCGATCCAGAAACTGTTTCCGAAATTTGGCCAGCTTGGGCGCGACCACGAACTGGCAGTACGGCTGCTGCGAGTTGCGCAGGAAATACTCCTGATGGTAGCCCTCGGCCACGTAGAAGGTCTCCGTGGGCACGACTTCCGTGACGATCGGGTCGGCATACACGCCCTCCTTGGTGAGCTCGGAGATGACCTCCCGGGCGACGCGCTCCTGTTCCGGTGAATGGGTGAAGATGGCCGAGCGATACTGGGTGCCCTCGTCGCTCCCCTGGCGGTTCAGCGTGGTGGGGTCGTGGATGACGAAGAACACGTTCAGGAGGTCCTTGTAGCTCATCACCTTCGGGTCGAAGGTGAGGCGCACCACCTCCGCATGGCCGGTGCCGCCGGAGCAAACGGCCTTGTAGCTCGGGTTTGCCGCGTGCCCCCCCATGTAGCCAGACTCCACGCTCTCCACGCCTTTCAGCTCGTCGTAGACGGCCTCCAGACACCAGAAACAGCCGCCCGCGAGCGTGGCGATCTCTTTGCCTGATGGTGCATCCGATCTGTTGGTGCCGGTCATGGCGCTCTACCTCAGTTGTCCGCGAATCAGTCTAGCAAGAACCCACCGCAGGCCGTCGTCTGCTCACGCGCTTTTTGCCTCACGCTGGAGCCGGGCGAATCGGGGTGGAACTCTTTTGGTGCGGCCGACCTCGGCCTCTGCACCCCCGGCCAGGGGTCGGACGCCCCTTAGTCGCTTGAGTCTGCGCGACTTTACATGCGGCACGTCGAGCCGTGGCAGCGTGGTCCCCCGCTTGCTATAGCGAGGACGGGGGAGCAATCCCCTTTGCCACTGCCGATATCCAACATTCGTACGACATAGGGGGACTACATGGAAGAAAAACAAGAGACCTGCGCGAACCCGAAGTGCGCGGAAACTGCAATGCCGGCCGGAGGCACCGACACCGCCCGTCGCAACTTCCTCACCGGGGCTCTGGCGGGCGCGGCATCGCTCGGCGCGATGGGAGCATCCTCGCTCTCCCATGCGCAGACCGACCTCAAGCGCAGCAGCATCAGCCACTATTACGTCCCGGCCACCGACAAGACCGTGCACTGGGGCTACTTCAGCAAGAACCTGAAGCCGCTGGTCGTGGTGGAATCCGGGGACTTCGTCACGATCGAAACGCTGACCCATCACGCGAACGACGACGCCGAGCGCATGGTCAAGGGCGACCCGGGAGCTGAAAGCGTGTTCTACTGGGACAAGACCCGCAAGGGGGTGAACCGCCGCGGGGCGGGTCCCATGGACGCCTCCCTGTTCGGCCGCGGTGCCGGCGAAGGGCTGGGCGTGCACATCTGCACCGGGCCGGTGGCAGTCCAGGGCGCGCAGCCGGGCGACATCCTCGAGGTCCGCATCCTCGACGTGAAGCCGCGGCCCTGCGCCAACCCCAAGTTCCCGGGCAAGACCTTCGGCAGCAACGCCGCGGCCTGGTGGGGCTACCACTACAACGATATGGTCGAGGAGCCGAAGAAGCGAGAGGTCATCACCATCTACGAGGTGGACCCGCGCGGCGAGCGCAACTGGGCCAAGGCCCTCTACAACTTCCGCTGGACGCCGCAGACCGACCCCTTCGGCGTGGTGCACAAGATCATCGACTATCCGGGCGTGCCGGTCGACCATGCCACGATCAAGGAAAATTGGGGTGTGCTCAAGAACGTGCGGGTGCCCATCCGCCCGCATTTCGGCACCATGGGTCTGGCCCCGGCCGAGGCCGACATGGTCGACTCCATCCCTCCCAGCTACACCGGCGGCAACATCGACGACTGGCGTATCGGCAGGGGCGCCAGCATGTACTACCCGGTCTCGGTGGACGGGGGGCTGCTGTCGGTGGGCGATCCGCACGCCTCGCAGGGCGACTCGGAGTTGTGCGGCACTGCCATCGAGTGCTCGCTTACCGGGACCTTCCAGCTGATCCTGCACAAGAAGGCGAGCCTCGCCGGCGGTCCGCTCGAGAGCTTGAACTACCCGCTGCTGGAGACCAAGGACGAGTTCGTGGTGCACGGCTTCAGCTTCCCCAACTATCTCGCCGAGCTGGGGGCGAAGGCGCAGTCGGAGATCTACTCCAAGTCCTCCACCGACCTCGCCATGCGC
>JBGPMS010000244.1:0-8864 GCA_041487115.1 Gammaproteobacteria bacterium | reverse complement strand
GGGCGGTCCAGTTCGATACCGCTGCGGGCTGCGAGGCGCGCCGCGCGCTGCCGGCTGGCTGCCGTATCGGTGAGGATGTGCGGATTGAACACGGACACCTTGTGTTCGCCAGCGAGACCATCCGGCGGCACCAGGTATAGGTGCGTCACCTCGCACAGTCGGGCAGCGAGACGCGCGAAATGACTCTCCAGCCATTGCCGCTGCGGATGCCGCTCGCTGAAGAGCGACATTCCACGCGCCAGCAGCAGGCCCAGGAACGGATCGCTGGTCACCACGTGCACAGGCCTGCGTTCCAGCTCGGCCAGCAGCGCTTCGACCGCGGCGAGGTCGAAGATGCCGTTGATGGCATAGAGATAGGCGGAGAACAAAAACACGACGTCGGGCTGCTCTCGGTCGAGCGCGTCGACCACGTCGGCGAGGTTGGCGTAGAGCTGCGACCGGACCTGCAGCGTATCGCGGTTGGCGTCGAACAGACGCTCGGGCAGCAACAGCGTTGCATCCAGGCCGGTGCCGCGCAGAACGTAGAGGGCGGTGGAGAGCTCGCCGTAGTCATTGGACAGCAGGAACAGCAGCTTCGGTTCAGCCATGCGCGCCGACCCTCGCGAGCGCTGCCGAGAGCTCCTCCGCGACCACGGTGCAGGCGTGCTCCAGGTTCGCGGGCTCGATCGTGGCGGCCGGCATGATCCTGATCTGGCGGCCCGCGATGCCTACACACACGCCGGCGCCATAGATCGCGACCACCACCGCGGCCACGTCGATGGCCTCGCTCAGCTCGATCACCCAGAGCGCGCCTTTACCGCGCAGCGCCAGCTCCGTATCCCCGAGCCAGCCCAGGCGGCGCATGACGGTCTGTGCGATCGCCGCGACGCGGCCCGTCACATCCAGCGCGCGCAGATGCTTCAGCGTTGCGGACACCGCCGCGCCCGCCAGCGGATTGCCGGCGAAAGTGCTCCCGGGCAGCATCTCGGGGCGCAGCGCGTAACGCCGGTCAGCCACCACGGCGGACACCGGGAAGCCATTGCCTAGAGCTTTCCCGATCAGCACGACATCGGGCGCGATGCCCAGCTCCAGGAATCGGAACGCTGCGCCGGTGCGGTAAAACCCGGTGAGGATCTCGTCGAACACGAGCAGGGCGTGAGCCTCGCGGGAGAGCCGCGCCACCTCGCGATAGAAGCGATCGGATGCCATGCGCCCGCCGGCGGAACCCTGCAGCGGCTCGACGAAGACCGCGCCCACCGGCTGCTGACGTAACGTCTCGCCCAGCTCGCTCAGGATATCGTCCTCGGAGGCGCGGTGTACGAAGGGCAGTCGATGGAAATCCGGCAGCCGCACGCCGTCCCGGTTGTTCCACCCCAGGTAGGCGGTGGCGAGCGACTTTCCGTGCATGCTGTTCTCGAACCCCACCGCGGCAGTCCGGCCGGTTGTCACCCGCGCCAGGCGCAGCGCGAACTCGGCCGCTTCCATGCCTGTGGAGTAGAACGCCGCGACCCCGTGCGACGCCGGGAAGAAGCTCTCCACCTGCGCTCGCGCCTGCTCCAGCACTTCGCTCCCGAGCCCGCCCGTCAGCCACACGCGATCGAGCTGCGCCGCGACTTCTGCCACGATGCCCGGATGACAGTGGCCCAGCCACGTGGCACCGTGCGCGGAGAACAGGTCGATGTAGCGCTGGCCGTCCGCGGCGAACAGCAGGTCGTTGGCGGCGCGGACGATACGCGGCCGATTCACGGCTTTGCACCCGGGAGTGCGAGGTGTTGCGCATGCTGCTCGATCAGGTCGGCGGCGGCGCGCACGCCGCCTTCGGCCAGCACCGCCGCCTGCCAGCGCAGTGCGGTTCTGATCATCTCCTCGTCGCCCACCGCGCGCTGGATTGCTGCGGCGAGCTCACCCGGCTCGATGTGGTTGGCATCGAAAACACCGGCGGCGAGGCTCTCGCGCAGCAGCATGTTCCCGAACTGCGCCTGGCTGAGGATTTGCGGCAGGAGGATGGAAGGCTTCCCCGCTCGCAGCACGGCGGCCAGGGTTCCGACTCCGCCATGATGGATCACGCACGCGGCGCGCGCGAACAACCAGTCGTAGTCGGCTTCAGCCACCGTCAGGATGCGGTCCGCGCTGCCAGTGAGCGCGGCCCACCCCGAAACCAGGACGCCGCGCTGGCCGGCGACGGCGAGAGCCCTGCCGAAGTCCCGTGTGAGACGATCCGCGTCGAAGCTGGCCATCGAGCCCAGGGTCATGACGACGGGCGGCGGCCCGCTGTCGAGAAACGCAACCAGGCCGGGAGGTGGCTTCCAATCGTCGCGCATCGGCGCGGCCCAGAAGCCGGTGAATCGGAACTGCGCGCCCCAGCGCCCTTCGGGGTCGACCAGACGGCGGCTCATCGCGACCAGCTCGACGATGCGGCCACCCCGGCTGGCGCTGCCGAATCGGGCCAGGTTCTCGACCGCATCCGGCGAATCGTAGCTCACGAATGCGCCGGGGAGCACTTCGCCGCCGCGCTCGACGATCATCTTCAGATTGCTGATGAAGTAGTCGCTGCGCTCGCTCTCACGCGTGAGCTGTGCATGAGCGCTCTGCAGTTGCGGGCGCACCCAGCCGGAGACGTAGAGCTGCACGCGGCGCAGGCGGTCGCCGCTTTCACCCAGCGAGCGCAGCACTGCGAGCAACTCGCTTTGCGTACCGTCGCCGATCGGCGTCCACTCCAGTCCGGCGGCCTCGGCGGCCTGCGCGTAGAAACCGGATGTGCCCAGCACGACGTGATGGCGGCGGCGGCGCAACTCGCGGCCGAGCGTGCAGAACAGCTCGAAGTCACCGCGCGTGCCGAGCGTGAGGATGAAGACGCGCATTGGAAGAAGCTGGGCTATTGGACCCGAGACTGCTATACCCGGGACTGCATAAGTGTACTTTACGCGGTCTCCACCGGCTCAGCGACGGCGCGCGAGTTTGCAGACTTTTGACGATTCACGCGGCTAGCGAAACCGTCGCGAGCCCCGCTGCGATCACTGTGCGCGAACATACGCCGCGACCGCTTCCAGGTTGGACAGGAACCCACCGCGCAACTCCTCCAGCTGGGACAGGTCCCGGTTGCGGGCAGCCGGCTTGAGGAGCAGTCGACTACCGCATCATAAGAAAGGATCGCCGGTCCAGGCTTCATGCCAGGAGATGAAATCTTCGCCGGCCATCGGCCGCGCGATGAGATAACCCTGGGCCATGTCGCAGCCCAGCTCATTGACCAGTTGCCACTCCTCCTGGCTCTCCACGCCCTCGGCCACCGATTTGAGCTTCAGTTCGCGCGCGATCTCCAATGCATCGGTCAAGGCTGCCCGCAGCGTCGCCCGCTGGGCGGCGCCGGCCAGCACCTTGCGGTCGATCTTCAGCTCGCTGGCGGGGATGCGCTGGAGCTGTTCGCGCGAACAGTGCCCCGTTCCGTAGTCGTCGATCGCCACCCCGAAGCCGCGCACGCGCAGTTGCAGCAGGGTGTCGAGCGCCTCCCGGATGTCGTGTGCCAGGGCTGCTTCCGACACCTCGATGATCAGCTTCTCGTGCTCGACACCGTACTCGATGATCTTGGCTTCGATGCGGTCGGCGAGCCCGGGAGCGAGCAGCAGGTCGGACGAGATGTTTACGGCAACCTGCATGTCGAGCCCCTGCTTGCGCCAATGGCGGCATTGCAGGATAGCCTTCTCCAGCATGATCTCGGTCAGGTCGTCGAACAGGAAGTTGTCCTCGATCAGCGGCAGGAAGGAGCCGGCTGGGATCAACCCGTACACGGGATGGTTCCACCGCATCAGGGCTTCGACGCCGACTACCTTCATCCCACGCAGGACGACCTTGGGCTGGAAATGGGGAACGAACTGGTCCAGGGCGATGCCGTTCCAGATCTCTTCCAGCTTGATGTCGAGCGGGACGCGATCAATACCGGCTTCGACAAGGGCGATATCGGGCCGGGCGGCGGAATGGACGCGCATCGTTTTGCTCCCGAAGCCGGTGGGGGATGGGGCTCCTGATACTCAATTTCGTCCGCGATTCCGCATACTTGAGGGTAGGCCGCGTAAAATGACCTGCCGTCGACCTCCCGCGCTACCATGCAACCCCTTTCGGGCATCCTCGTCCTCGACTTCAGCACGCTGCTGCCCGGCCCGGTGGCCACCCTGCTCCTGGCCGAGGCCGGTGCCGAAGTCATCAAAATCGAGCGGCCCGGAAGCGGCGAGGAGTTGCGCGGCTTCGAGCCCCGCTTCGCCGACACCAGCGTGTACTTCGCCATGCTCAACCGGGGCAAACGCAGCATCGCCATCGATCTCAAGGCGCCGGATGCGGTGTCGCGGCTGCGGCCATTGATCGAATCCGCGGACGTGGTGGTGGAGCAATTCCGGCCCGGCGTGATGGATCGCCTCGGCCTCGGCTACGACGCGCTGTCGGCCATCAATCCGCGCATCGTCTACTGCGCCATCACCGGCTATGGCCAAACCGGACCGAAGGCGCAGGTTGCGGCCCACGACCTCAATTACCAGGCGGACGCCGGGTTGCTGTCGATCGCCGCAGCGGCGGACGGGTCCCCGGTGGTGCCCAACGCGCTGGTGGCCGACATCGCGGGCGGCGCCTATCCGGCCGTGCTCAACATCCTGCTGGCGCTGCGCGACCGTGACCGGACCGGCAAGGGCTGCAAGCTCGACATCGCCATGACCGATGGGCTGCTGCCTTTTCTGTACTGGGGTGTCGGCAACGGGGTCGCCACCGGGCAGTGGCCGCGTCCCGGCGGCGAGTTGCTGTCTGGCGGCAGCCCGCGCTATCAGCTCTATCGCACCGCCGACGGTCGATACCTTGCGGCCGCGCCGCTGGAGGATCGCTTCTGGACCAACTTCTGCGACGCCATCGACTTGCCCGCGGAGTTTCGGCATGACCGCAAAGATCCACACGCGACGCGTTCTGCAGTGGCCCGGATCATCGCGCGACGGAGCGCTGCAGAATGGCTACAGCGCGTGGCAGGAAAGGACGTCTGCTGCAACGTGGTCCGCACCCTCGACGAAGCGATGGCCGATCCGCAATTCCTGGCCCGCGGGCTGTTCCGGCGCAGCGTGGTCGGCGACGACGAGGCACTGCCGGCGGTGAGCGTGCCGATCGACGAGGCGTTTCGGAGCCCGGCCTCCGAGCTGCGCTATCCGAAGCTGGGGGAATCCAACGGCCGGCTGGCGCCGGGTTCGAACCACTCGAGTGGGGAGGAGTGAAAGGATGTCGACCAAGCAGGGTACCCAGGAAGGCATGACTCGCACGGGCGCAGCGCTCCGTCCCCCTGGGCGGCGGCAGTTCCTGCATCAGCTCGCTGCCCTCGCCGCCGCCGGCCCTGCCCTGGTGCGCACAGCCGGCGCAGCGGGAAGGATCAACCCGCCCGCAATCCTCGAAGTCGAAGCCGGGAACTATCGCTTCTTGCCGGCCGGGGGCGTGTTCTGCGGCGGCGTGGTCCCCAACGAAGGCTACGAAGTCGTGCACGCCATCCTGCGGCCGCGGTTACCGCTGGCCCAGGGCTATACCTTCATCGAGAGCTATCTCGAGAATCTGGGGCGGCCGGTCCAGGCGCTATGCGGCATGGAGCTGCGCGTCCCGGCGCCGATGAGCTTCGACGCCTTCCGCGCGTTCAACGCCCCCTACGTCGAGCAACTACGCAAGTGGGGCCTGGTCGACGGCAGCTACAGTCCGGTGTGCCGGACCAACGTCGCGCCCGGACTGAATGCGCCAAAAGAAGCTTGCGTGCACGCCTTCAGCTATACCGTGCCGAGCGTCGGCAAAGCGCTGACGTTCTGCATCTCCGGCACTGCCGACATCGATCCACGCGGCAAGATCGTCGCGGACGGCGACACCTCGCCAACAGGCATGAAGAAGAAACTGGAGTTCTGCATCGAGGTCATCGGCAACCGGCTGGCCGAGCTGGAACTGGAGTGGAACCGGGCGACGCACGTGGACCTGTATCTGGTTGCCGACATCCCGGGACTGTGGGAATCGACCGTCCTGCCCGCCCTGGGCGAGGCCGCCTTGCCGGGCGTGCGCCTGCACTACGCACGCCCGCCTATCGTAGGTGCCGAGGTTGAGCTGGAAACGCGCGCCGTGACGCAGGAGCTCACGCTTCGCACTGCATGATGCGCGGGACTAGAGCGACTGACGAAGCTCCGCAGTCGTCGTCCTCCTTTGCAAAAGGGGGGCCGGGGGGATTTTCCGTTCGGAGATGCAACTCTCGCGCGATATCGCCCGATCGTAACGCGGGATTGCCCCCAGCACGCCCCCCCCAACAGGGCGATCACCTTTTTCCAATCGAAGAACCGCATCGACCTCAAGCAATCCCCTAGTAACGTGTCCTGGACCAGCTGATTCAACCTGCTCCCCGCCGACCGGCGGCGGTCGGGGTCCGTGAGCGCCTGTCGGTCTCCAGCTCGCCACCTGGCGTGCCCAGTTGACCAGGAAGCCCGGGGCTCCGGGCATTCGGGGCTGGTCGCCGCCGGAACGGAACCGCGCGCGGGCCGTGTGGTCAATCTGCGGGGTCGGGCTGACGTATGCTGTCGACGGGCACCTGCAGCCCAGATCGAAGGACATGAACAATCCGCTAAGACGTCGATGGCTGCACCACACGCTGGCGGCGATCGTTGCCTTGTGCCTGCTCGTGATCGCCGTGCTCTTCGGCCTGCCCAGGCTGCTCAACGTCCCTGCCGTCAGCACGCAGCTCGAGCAACACATCTCGAAGCTGGTGCAGGGACGCGTGACGTGGGACACGCTGAAGTTGCGCTTTCTGCCCTACCCGCACGGCGTTCTGCAGGGTGTCACGATCGACATTCCCGGCGCTGTCAGCGGTCGAGTCGAAGGCGTTGAAGCTCATCTGCGCTTCCTGCCCCTGTTGCTGGGCCGCGCCGATATTGCGTCCATCGAGCTGATCCGGCCGGTGCTCCAGGTTCGCGTCGCGGCCTCGACCGCCGATACGAGCCCCACACCGGACCCCCTGGTGGCGTATCGCTCGGTGATGAAGGACGTCGCGAGCCTGGTCCACTCCGTCGCGCCGAATGCGTCCGTGGTGATCGAAGACGGCAACCTCGACCTGTACATCGAAGGCATGCCGCGGATCGATCTCGGCAGCCTCTCCGTGCACGGCCGGTCCGATGCCGGCAGCCTGACCGTCAAGGGGTCGGCGGCGTGCAACTTCTGGAACCACCTGCAGATCGATGCGCGCATCGAGCTCCCGGATCTGCGCGGTCAGGCCGCGCTGGACGTCTCGGACCTCAAGCCGCAGGCGCTGCTGACGCGGGCCGTGCCCCAGCCGTTCGTGGTCGCGCTTCCAAGCGCCAACCTGCATGCCGAAGCGCGCACCGACGGCCGCACAGCCATCGACGTGACTTTCTCCGGGGACATCCCGTCGCTGCAGGTCGCGCGAGGAGAGCGCCATCTCGAGCTTGCGGCCACGAGTTTCAAGGGCAACGCCCTCCTGACCCCTCAGCTGAGCGAGGTGAGGCTCATCGGGATTCGCCCGGGCGAGCTGGTCCCCGTCGGTGAGGTAACGTTGCGTGTTGCACGTGGCGCGGCAGCGAGCGAATTGGACATTCGGGTTCCTGCGCTGGAGCTCTCGAAGCTGCGCGACGCGGCCCTGGCCATCGCCGGTGACGAAGCGCTCGTCCGTGAGTATGCGCGACGCGTGAACGGTGGGGTCGTTACGGATCTGCGCTTCGGTGCGAAGGCGAACACGCTCGACGAGCTGTTCGCCCTGCAGAACATGACCAGCTCGGTCACGCTCGCGCAAGGGGGTCTCATGCTGCCCGCGATCGAACGCGAGGCCACGGAGGTGAGCGGCAAGTTCGAGCTGCGGGACGGCAAGCTCCGCGGCTCCGGGGTCTCCGCCCGTCTCGGCGGCTCGCGCGTCTCCGACGGGACCGCGGAATACGCTCTCGCCACGGGCGAAGCGTCGGTCAACAGCGGATTCGACCTGGTCCTTCAGCCAACGCTGGACATCGTGCGCGGGCTGCTGTCGAAGTCGGATCGCGAATCGATCGCCCCGATTCGGTCGCTCGCCGGGCGCGCTCAGGGACGCGCCGGTGTGACCTGGAAGGGCGGACGCTGGGGCGCCACGATCGCCGTCGCGCAATCGGATTCCGTGCTCAAGGCCGACTGGCTGCCGTGGCCCATGTCGGTGAAGGCCGGAGAGGTGGAGCTGTTTGCGGGGGGACTCAAGCTGAACGGTGTGCGCGGCAGCGTCGGGGGCTCTGCGGTCTCCGAGGCGGCCGCGGAGTTTTCCTATGCGGAGTCGTTTCGGATCGTGAGCGCATCCGGGAAAGCGACGCCGGTGCTCGCGGAGATCTACCCGTGGCTGCGCTCCCAGGAAGGCCTCGCGAAAGCGCTGGAACACGTCAAGTCCTTGACTGGCAGCGCCGACGTCGTAGTCGAGCGGCTCGCGGGCAAACCGCAAGAGCCCGCGACGCTCACGTACGAGGGTACGGTGCAGCCGGGTGAGATCCACGTCGACATCAGCGATCTTCCTGCGCCCGTCAGCGTCGCCGGCGGGTCGATCCGGATCACCCAATCCGCGATCACTCTCGCCGGTGTCACCAGCACTCTGCTCGACGCTGAGGTCAAGGCATCCGGCAAGCTCTCCGACTACACCAGCAAGCGCCTCAAGATCGACGGTTCCGTCGCGGACGGCAGGCTGGGGGCCAAGTTCATTCAATGGCTGTGGCACCGCGGGCAATTGCCGCAGGGGTTGGAGCCGAAGGCACCGATCCGGTTCGCTCTTCAGCGCGCACAGTGGAGCCTTGCCGGGTCGCTCGACACGCAGCTCACTGCCCAGTTCGAGGCGGGGCCCAGGCTGACCATCGACCTGGCGTCCGGCCCGGACGCGGTTG
>JBGPMS010000243.1:0-8868 GCA_041487115.1 Gammaproteobacteria bacterium | reverse complement strand
CTGCTCTGCCTGCCCATGGTCCACGAGGCGTCGACGCTCGGCGTGATCGCCATCGGCCTTCCGTCCGACTGGGAGGAGCCAGCCGAAGAGGAGGCGCTCCTCGCCTGGCTTGCCTCCCTGGCGGCCGAAACGCTGTCTCGAATAAGCCAGCGGAGTGGTAACGAGGAGCGCACGCGCGCAGAACTTACCGACCGCTTCCGTTCCGCTGGCAAGCGAATCGTGCACGAGGTCGGCAATCCACTCACGATCGTGAAAAACTACTTGAAGCTTCTGGGAGACAAGCTCGGCGAGAAGGGTCAGTTCCACGAGGAACTCACCATCCTGAACGAAGAGCTGGACCGTGTCACACGGATTGTCCAACGCATGGGCGATCCGTTGGCCATCGAGCTGGAGGAGCCGGTGCGGCTCGACCTGAACAGCGTGGTCCACGAGCTGATGACGCTGTGCAGGGACACCTTGTTCGGCAAGCGCGGAATCGAAGTCGTTCAGCAATTGGATCCTCAGTTGCCGCTGCTTCACGCCGACGTAGGAGCGATCAAGCAGGTCGCGCTCAACGTCCTGACCAATGCAGCCGAGGCGATGCCAAACGGAGGTCGCCTCGGCGTCATGACGGCAGACAGCGTGAACTTCGGAGGCGAGCTGTTCGTCCTGCTGCAGGTCAGCGACAGCGGAGGCGGCGTCCCTCCGGACGTGATGCAGAGGTTGTTCCAGCCCGGGACAAGCACCAAGGGACCCGGTCACGAAGGCATTGGATTGACCGAGAGCGCTTCGATCCTGAAGCGCCTCGGCGGACAGATCATCTGCCGCAGCAGCGTCGGCCGCGGAACCATTTTCCTCATCCTGCTACCGCGGCGGACGTACTCGGCCGCCGCCGAGAAGGACCACCCCGCCGATGCTTGAAGCGGCTAGGGAAGCTCTGATCAAGTCTCGCGACGCGCGTTGCGTCAGGTGCGGATGGATACGAGGCGTCGCGACGAAGCCAAGGTAGGTACCTTGGCGAGGAGCGCAACAATGCAGACGCCGCACCTGACACAACCCGATAAATTTTCACCTCTTTCGAGGGACCGGGGCGGTCGCGCATGCGAGACTTGATCAGAGCTTCCTTAAAGGTGCGGGCGGAACCAGTCCGGCAGCGGCTTCGACTTGCCGTCCTTCAGATCGATCCACACCAGCAGAGCTTCGCCCGTCGCATAGACACGCGCCGCGTCTGCTTCGTCGCTGATGCTGCTGGTCAGAGCGAAACTGCTGTTGCGTGGCTTGCCCGCATGCAGGGATATGAGAAGATTGGCCGGGTACACGACCGGGATGCGGAAGCGGCAGCTCACGCTGCCCAGTATCGGGCCTTCCTGCTGTCCCAGGTAGTCGATGCCCAGCGCTTCGAACCAGGAGATGCGCGCCTGTTCCAGACAACGGAAGTAGACCGTGTTGTTCATGTGGCCGAGCGCATCCATATCGCCCCACCGCATCGTCATGCGCTCCACATGCACCAGGCGCCCAGCGGTCTGCATGCTCGCATCTCTCCCGTCTGAAACCGTTTATCATTCCGTGTGTCCGATGCTGTCGCAATTCTAACAGGGGCCTCGCCGCGGCCGCCGGCAGAGCAATGATCGTGGCCGCCGGCAGGGCAACAACCGTGGCCGCCGGCAGGGCAACAACCGTGGCCGCCTGGTGCGCACGGGTCTCCAGGAGTAAAGGTTGGCTGAACGCGAGTCCATGGATTACGACGTCGTGGTGGTCGGCGCCGGGCCATCCGGCCTGGCGGCCGCCATCCGCCTCAAGCAGCTCGCCGCCGAGCACGATCACGAGGTTTCGGTCTGCGTGCTGGAGAAGGGCTCGGAGGTGGGCGCGCATATCCTCTCGGGTGCGGTGCTGGAGCCGCGCGCACTGAACGAGCTGTTCCCGGACTGGCAGGCGCGCAACGCGCCGTTGAACACCCCGGTGCAGGACGATCGATTTCTCTATCTCACCGCGGGCAAATCGTGGCGGCTGCCCACGCCGCCGCAGATGCACAACCGCGGCAACTACATCATCAGCCTGGGCAACCTGTGCCGCTGGCTGGGCCAACAGGCCGAGGCGCTGGGCGTGGAAATCTATCCAGGGTTCGCCGCCGCCGAAGTGCTCTACCGCGAGGACGGCAGCGTGAAAGGTGTGGCCACGGGCGATCTCGGCATCGGCCGCGATGGCAAGCCCACCGAGCGCCACCAGGCCGGCATGGAGCTGCACGCGCAACAGACCATCTTCGCGGAAGGCTGCCGCGGCTCGCTCACCAAAGTGTTGTTCGAACGCTTTCGACTGCGTGAGGGCGTGGACCCGCAGACCTATGGCATCGGCATCAAGGAGCTGTGGGAAGTCCAGCCCTCGAAGCACCACGCCGGACTGGTTGTGCACACGGTAGGCTGGCCGCTGCAGCCGGACACCTACGGCGGGTCGTTCCTGTACCACCTGGAGAACCACCAGGTCGCGGTGGGCTTCGTCGTCGGTCTCGACTACAGCAATCCGTTCCTGTCCCCGTTCGACGAGCTCCAGCGCTTCAAGACCCATCCCGCAATCCGGCCCACGTTCGAAGGCGGGCGGCGCATCTCCTATGGCGCGCGGGCGCTGTCGGAGGGCGGTTTCCAGTCGATCCCCAAGCTTACGTTCCCAGGCGGCCTGCTGGTGGGCGACACCGCCGGGTTCCTCAACACGCCCAAGATCAAGGGCAGCCACACGGCGATGAAATCGGGCATGGCCGCGGCGGAAGCTCTGTTCGAGCACCTGCGCACCGGTGGCGGGGCCGAAGTCGTGGGCTACCCCGAACGGCTGCGCCACAGCTGGCTGTGGGAGGAGCTGTACCTCGCACGCAACATCCGCCCGTCCTTCCGCTTCGGCCTGTACGGCGGGATCGGCTACTCGGCGCTCGACACCTACGTGCTGCGCGGCCGGGCCCCCTGGACCTTGCACAACCACGCCGACCACACGGCGCTCAAGGCGGCCTCCCAGTGCACGCCGATCGCCTATCCCAAACCGGACGGCAGCATCACGTTCGACCGGCTGTCCTCGGTGTTCGTATCCAACACCAACCACGAGGAAGACCAGGTACCGCATCTGCAACTGAAAGATCCCTCGGTTCCGATCAATGTGAACCTCGCGTTGTACGATGCCCCGGAGCAGCGCTATTGTCCGGCCGGTGTGTACGAGATCGTGCGCGACGCCGGCGGCAGCAACCCGCGGCTGCAGATCAACGCCCAGAACTGCGTGCACTGCAAGACCTGTGACATCAAGGACCCCACGCAGAATATCAACTGGGTGGTGCCCGAAGGGGGGGGCGGTCCGAACTATCCGAACATGTAGGTTGTCCCACGGAATCTTCGACCCGATAACCTTTGCGACCCATGTAACGATGCACTCCTGCACGCGCCCACGCGCGGACGGGCTCGCGTCGCTTGTGCATCAGGCTAACCTACTGCGGCTAATCCCATGACCTCCTGCTTCATCCGCCGCGGCACCTGCGCCGCGCGCCTGGCCGTATTGTCGCTTCTGGCTCTGTTGCTGGCGCTGCCGGCCTGGGCACGGCAACTGCCCGAGTCCAACGTCTGGCCGCAGGAGCAAAGCGACCTCACACCTGACCCCGCTGCGGTATGGGGCAAGCTCGACAACGGCATGCGCTATGTCTTGCTCCCGAACAATACGCCGCAGGGGCGGATCAGCCTGCGTTTGCTGGTGGCCGCGGGGTCGCTGATGGAGACCGACGACCAGCGCGGGCTGGCGCACTTCCTCGAACACATGGCCTTCAAGGGCTCGCAGAACCTGCCGGCAGGCGACCTGGTGCACTACCTCGAGCGCCTGGGCATGGCCTTCGGCGCGGACACCAACGCGCGTACCAGCTTCGAGAACACCGTGTTCCAACTGGAGCTGCCGTCCAGCGATCCCGAGCTCGTGGATAAAAGCCTGACGGTGATGCGCGAAACCGCAGACCGGCTGCTGATCCTGGCCCCGGAGGTGGAAAAGGAGCGCGGCGTGATCCTGAGCGAGAAGCGCCTGCGCGACACCCCGGACTATCGGAGCTTCACGAGTAACCTCGAGTTCCTCGTACCCGATACGCTGGTGCCGCAGCGCTCCCCGATCGGGTTGGATGCCGTGATTACAAATGCGCCGCGCCAGCGGCTGGTCGACTTCTACCGCACCTGGTACCGGCCCGAACATCTCACGCTGATCGTGGTGGGCGCCGTCGACCCCGGTCAATTCGCTGGTCACATCAAAGAGCATTTCGACTCGCTACGCGCCATTATGCCGGGCCAGCCCAACCCGGAACTCGGCGCCATCGTCCGGCGCGGTCCTTCCGCGCGCTTGTACAGCGATCCCGACGCCCAGACGCGGGTCAGCTTGGAGACGGTGGCAAACCTGGACCCCGGCGCCGATACTCGCGCGAGCCATGTCCAGGACGCCAAGCTGTATCTCGCCAACGCGGTGCTCTCGCGCCGGCTCGCGACCTTGACTCTGAAAGGTGATGCGAGCTTCATCACCGGCAGCGCTCAGACCAGCGACTTGCTGCGCTTCGCCCGCATCGGTTCGGTGACTCTGCAGTGCAAGCCCGAGCAGTGGAGGGAGGCACTCGCGACCGCGGAGCGGGAACTGCGCCGTGCGCTGACCTACGGCTTCACGCAGGCAGAGCTGGAGGAGCAGAAAAAGAACCTGTTGTCTTTCCTCGAGCAGCAGGCGAAGTCGGCTGCGACGCGCGAGTCGCCCGAGCTCGCGAATGACCTGGCCGAGCATCTGAGCGGCTTCAGCGTGTTCACGCATCCGGACTACGACCTCGCGGAGCTCGCCAAGATGCTGCCCGCGATCACGGCGGAGAGCGCGCAACAAGCCTTGCGCGAAGTGTGGAGCGAGGTCGGGCCGCTGGCCTTCGTCTCGGGACCGATCACGTTGCAGCAGCCGGAGGCCGAGATCCTGCACGTGGTCGAGCAGAGCCGCTCGCAACCGGTGACGCCGCCCAAGGATGGCGACCTGCAGCAATTTGCCTATACCGATTTCGGCACGCCGACGCCGGTGATGGAGAGGAGAGTCGCGGGGCTGGACGTGACGCAAATCCGCTTCGGCAACAATGTGCGCCTCAACCTGAAGCAGACCAGCTTCGATGCCAACACGATCCTGGTCGCGATCCGACTCGGCGGCGGCCGACTGGATCTGCCACGGGACAAGCCGGGCCTCAAGCTGCTCGCGGACCAGGCCTTCGTCAGCGGTGGACTGCGGAAGCACAACGTGGACGATCTGGGCCGGCTGACGGCCGGACGCAACGTCGGGGTCGAATTCACTGTCGACGACGATGCGTTCGTGCTGAGCGGGCGCACTACGCCCGCGGATCTCCTGCTGCAGCTGCAGCTCATGGCCGCTTACGTCACGGCGCCGGGCTATCGGCCGGAGGCGCTGGACCGGTTCCACCAGGGGCTCGGTTCGCTGTATCTGAACCTGACGCGCACACCGGGCGGGGTGCTGCAATCCCAGGTCTCCCGCTTCCTGCACGACGGCGATCCGCGCTTCGGCGTTCCCGACCAGGACGACGCGGCCCGGCGCACGCTCGACGAGCTGAAGGCCTGGCTGGCGGAGCCGCTCGCCACCGGCTATATGGAGATCTCGATAGTCGGTGACTTCGACCCGGAGGCGGCGCTGAAACTGGTGGATTCGACCTTCGGCTCCCTGGCGCCGCGCGCGGCAACCAAGCCTGCTTATACAGAGCAACGCAAGATCCACTTTCCCGGCGAGCGGAAGCTCAAAGTATTCACGTTCGATTCGCGCGACCCCAAGGCGTATGCGACGGTGTACTGGCCGACCACCGACTTCAGCCACGTGAGCGACGTGCGGCGGCTGTTCGTGCTGGCCAAGATCCTGGAGGGCCGCATCCTGGAGCGCATCCGCATACAGGAGGGACTGTCCTATACCGCCCAGGGCGGGCATTCGCCGAGCATCGCTTTCCCCGGGTATGGCCTGCTATACGCTCTGGTCGATGCGCCACCGGACAAGGCTCAGCTCCTGGCACTGGAGATACGAGACATCGCCGGTGGGATCGTGCGCGACGGCGTCACGAAGGACGAACTGGAGCGCGCCCGCAACCCGCTGGTGAACGAGCTGAAAAAGATGCTGATGGACAACAATTATCTAATGTCGGCCATCGTCTCCGGGTCGCAGGAGCAACCGCAGCGTTTGCTCCGCGCCACGACCAGCGTGCCGGAGCTGGAGTCGCTTACCACGACCGACCTCAACGCGGTCGCCCGCAGCTACCTCAAGTCCGAAGACGGGTTGCCGCTGGTGATCGTCCCGAAGCAAACGGTCGGCAAGACCTCTCGCGCAGAGCCGGCGTCACGCGAACCCGCGTTGGCGCTCGAGCAGTGACTCTGCGCCCACCACCCCGCCTGCTACGCAGGCACCCCTCCTCGTATGCTCGGGCAGGAGGGGAAAGATTTCTTTCTCCCCTCCTTTTCAAGGAGGGGTGGCGCGAAGCGACGGGGTGGTTGACTTTCTCTCCACGCCTGCGCAGTCAACCAGGGTTAGGCGGCCTGCCTGCAGAGCCCCGGCTCAGCGACTGCGACAGCGAGCTGAGCATATCGACGGGGAAGACGATGGTGTTGCTCTTGTCACCCGCGATGACAGTCAGAGTCTGCAAGTAACGTAGTTGCATCGCCTCCGGCTGCATGGCGAGCGTTTGCGCCGCCTCCAGCAATTTCTGCGAGGCCTGCGCCTCGGCCTCCGCCAGGATCACCTTGGACCGCCTTTCGCGCTCAGCCTCGGCTTGTCTCGCCATGGCGCGCACCATGACTTCGTTGAGGTCGATTGCCTTGATCTCGACCATCGACACCTTGATCCCCCACTGATCGGTCTGCTCGTCGAGGTTGCGCTGGATGTCGAGGTTCAGTTTCTCGCGCTCGGCCAGCATCTCGTCGAGCTGGTGCTTGCCCAGCACCGCGCGCAGTGTGGTCTGGGCCAGCTGGCTGGTCGCAACCAGATAGTTCTCCACCTGGATGATGGCCTTCTGGGGATCGACCACGCGGAAGTAGATCACGGCATTGACCTTGACCGACACGTTGTCGCGCGAGATCACGTCCTGGCTCGGCACGTCCATCGTGACCGTGCGCAGCTGGACTTTGACCATCTGCTGCATCACCGGGATGATGATGATCAGGCCCGGCCCCTTCACCTTCCAGAACCGGCCCAGCTGGAACACCACGCCGCGTTCGTACTCCCGCAATACGCGGACGGAATAGAACGCGGCCGCGCCGATGATGAACAGAATGACGATTCCGGTGATTCCTTGCATGCTCGCTCTCCTGGTTACTTGCTGTCCGGCTCCACCTCGAGCAGGAGCCCGTAGATGCGCTTGACGCGCACACGCTGGCCGCGCTGCAGCTGCGTCTCGCCGCGCACCTTCCACATCTCGCCATGCACGCGCGCCCACCATTGTCCGTCCGCGTGCTCGATGATTTCCCCGCGCGCCCCGATCAACTCCTCCCTGCCAGTCACCACGGGCCGCCGCCGCGCCTGCAATGCCATCCCGATCACCACGACGAAGAAGGCCGCGCTCGCCACGGCGAGAACCGCGATCAGGCTCCAGGGAAGGTCGTAGCCGGGTACATCCGTTTCGATCAGCATCACCGATCCCAATACGAAAGCAATCACCCCGCCGATGCCCAGAGCGCCATAAGAGGTCACGAACAGTTCTCCCACCATGAACCCGACGCCGAGCACGATCAACGCCAGTCCCGCATAGTTCACCGGCAGCAGCTGGAACGCGTACAGCGCTACCAGCAGGCAGATTCCGCCGACCACTCCCGGCAACACCAGCCCGGGGTTGTAGAATTCGAACAGCAACCCGTAGATGCCGAGCAGCATGAGGATGTAGGCGATGCTGGGGTCCGTTATCACCGCCAGCAGCCGGCTGCGCCAGTCCGCCTCGATCCGCACCAGCGCCGCGCCGCCCGTCTCCAGGGTTCGCTTCTGCCCCTGGATCTCGAACGTCCTGCCGTTTACCTTGTGCAGCAAGTCCGCGAGATCCGAGGCGATCAGATCGGCCACCTTGATCTTCACCGCCTCCTCGGCGGGGAGGCTCACCGCTTCGCGCACCGCTTTCTCGGCCCACTCCGCGTTGCGCCCGCGCAGTTGGGCCAAGCCTCGAATATAGGCGGCGGCGTCGTGCACCGCCTTGCGCCCCAAGGTATCGCCCGGCTCCGGCGCCGGTTTCTCCTTGGTTCTCTTGTCGGCTTTCTTGTCGGCTTTCTGGTCTTGCTTGCCGCTCTCCCCTCCAGCGGGCTGCTCGTCGCGCTTGGCCGGCTCGCCCGATCCGCCGATCTGCACCGGAGTCGCCGCCCCGAGGTTGGTGGCGGGCGCCATAGCGGCGATGTGACTGGCATAGAGGATATAGGTACCCGCGCTCGCCGCGCGCGCGCCGCTGGGCGCGACGTACACCGCGACTGGAATGGGCGAGGCGAGGATGTCCTTGATGATCGTGCGCATGGACGTGTCCAGGCCGCCAGGCGTGTCCACCTGGAGCACCACCAGCTGCGCGCCGTCCTGCACCGCGTGATCGAGCCCGCGATGAAAGTAGTCCGCGGTCGCCGGACCGATCGCGCCGTTCACCGTCAACACCACCACCGGCGCCGGTGCGGCCGACGCGGTCAACAGCAGGAGGAACGATGCGAGAGAGAGCAGCAGGCGCATGGAGTCGACGATTCCCAACCTACCGCCTCAATATAGACTCTTTCCGCGGGTGACGCATTCAACCGCGGAGGCGCTGAAGAGCCGAGAGAACGGCGCAGTCCGAAGTCGCTTTGACCTGCCCTGTGCCCGTGCGGTTCAACTCTCGGGGTCGATCAAGACACCCGGGTTGAGCATGCCCTT
>JBGPMS010000242.1:0-8872 GCA_041487115.1 Gammaproteobacteria bacterium | reverse complement strand
CGAAGTCGATCAGACCTTCACCAGATCCCCCAGCAGCGTAGGGATCAGCTCGCTGACCGTGGGATGGATGCGCACACCGTGCTGGATCGCCGTGTAAGGCAGGCCAGCGTACATCGCGTCCAGCAGCGAGTGCACGACCTCGTCGCCGCTCGTGCCGAGGAGCGCGGCGCCGAGAATGCGCTTGGTGTCCGCATCGACCACGACTTTCATGAAGCCCAGACTTTCCCCCTTCTCGACGGCGCGTCCGACGCGCGTCATGAGGCGTTTGGCCGCCAGCGCTTTGATCCCGGCCCGCTTCACCTCGGCTTCGGTCATGCCTACGCGCCCGAGCGGCGGGTCGGTGAACAGGGCGTACGCGGTGATCCGATCGGTCCACTTCCGGCCGGCGTTGTCGAGCAGGTTGTCGGCGACGATCTCGAAGTCGTTGTAGCTGGTGTGCGTGAAGGCGCCTTTGCCGTTGCAGTCACCGAGCGCCCACACTCCGGGCGCAGTGGTGCGCAGTTCCTCGTCGACCACGATGAAGCCGCGCTGGTCCACCTGGATTGCGGCAGCTTCCAGCCCGAGATCGTCGGTGTTCGGCACCCGTCCGACCGCTAGCAACAAGTGGGAGCCGACCACGCGCGGCGCGCCTTTCTCGCACCCGACGTTCGCCGCGATGCGGTTGCCTTCGAGGTCCACGGACAGACATTCGGCCTTGAGGCGGACGTCGATCCCCTCTTTCTCGAGGATGTCGTGCACGGTCTGCGACACGTCTTCGTCCTCGCGCCCGATCAACCGCGGTCCCATCTCGATGACGGTGACGTGGCTGCCGAAGCGGCGGTACATCTGACCGAACTCCAGCCCGATGTAGCTGCCGCCGATGACGATCAGGTGCTCCGGCAGGAAATCGACCTCCATCACGGAGAGATTGGTGAGATAGGGAACACGGTCCAGCCCGGGCATCTTCGGCACCAGCGGGCGGCCGCCGACATTGACGAAGATCTTGTCCGCGGTCAGAACATCGTCGTTCACCTGCACCGTCTTCGGTGCAATGAAACGCGCATGGCCCTGGTACACCGTGGCGTTGGCCAGTCCGCGAACCCAGCGCTCGACACCTTGATTGGAGCGACCCGAGATCTCGTCCTTGCGCGCCTTCACGCGCTTCATGTCCACTGTCACCGGGCCGCCAGTGTCGACGCCGTATTCGGAGGCGCGGCGCGCAAGGTGGGCGGCATAGGCGCTGGCCACCAGTGTCTTGGTCGGAATGCAGCCGTTGTTGACGCAGGTGCCGCCGAACTTGCCTTGCTCGATGACGGCGACTTTCATGCCGGCGGCGGACAGGCGCGCCGCGAGAGGAGGACCGGCCTGGCCGGTGCCGATGACGAGGGCGTCGTAGGTGGAAGGCATAGGAGAAGATCCAGGCCGATGGTTGACGAGTGACGGCGCTTGGTCGTGGACCGCGCCCGGACCTTACTGCCGGCGCGTGTTTATTGCCCAGCCTCGAGGAACGGCAGCGCGGTTGCCCCGTCGTCGCTATGGAGCTGGAGGGCGATGCCCTTGACGATCGCCCGGCTGGTCTTCGTCAGCGCTTCCAGATAGACGCGCTCCTTCTGCATCAGCTCGGGCGGCCCGGCCCTGCGGGTGGTGACGATGCGAGTCCAGGTCAGCTTGCCGTCCTGGCTGAAGGAATAGGTGGTGCTGAACTGGTTGACCGAGCCGAACCCGGTGGCCTTACCGTCGGCGCCGAAGGTCAAAGTCATGTTCGCGTCCAGGTCCATGACGACTTCGCGACTGTCCATGATGAGCTTCTTCAGCTCCCACTGGCGCCCCTGTACCCGGTCGATGTTCTGGCTGGTGATGACCGCCGGTCCACTGTCTTTTGCCCCTCCCATCATGGAGCACCCCGCGAGCAGGGCCAGGGCCAGGACGCCAAGCGAAGTCAGTGCTTTCATCGCGTATTTCTCCTGTGTGATGCCGGTATGCGGGCCCGGCGACTTACTCCGCACGCAGGCCGCAGGCGGCGGCCAGCAACCGGTACGAGCGCAGCCGGCTCGCATAGTCACCCGTGATGGTGATGATCATGATCTCATCGGCCTGGAACTGCTCTTGCAGCGCCAGCAGGCGTTGCTTGACCTGCTCGGGCGTACCGATCACCGCACGCGCGCGCTCCTTCTCGATGATGGCGCGCTCCGCGTCGGTGTAGGGCCGCGCCAGCGCCTCGTCCACCGTCGCGATCGGCTCGTCCTCCCCCCGCGTCATTTGCAGCCGGCGCAGGTCGATGCTCGCCGCCAGGCGCTCGGCCTCGGCCTGCGTCGGCGCGCAGATGACGAACGCGGCGACCATGCAGTAGGGCTGCTCGTCACGGTAGACCGGGCGGAAATCGCCGCGATAAGAGCGCATCACCGCCGGGCCGCCATGGGCGCTGATGAAGTGGGCGAAAGAAAAGCGCAGCCCCAGGTACGCAGCCAGCGAGCCGCTGTAGTCCGACGAGCCGAGCAGCCACACCTCGGGAGAGGTGGGGCCGGCCGGCATCGCTTTCACGGCGTGGAACGGATAGTCCGGCGGCAGCGCATCGTTCATGTAGCCGACCGTTTCCTGTACCTGCGTCGGGAAGCGGTCTTCGCCGGCGAAGGCGTCGGCGTTCATGGCCCGGGCGGTGAGCAGGTTCCCGCCCGGCGCGCGCCCAATGCCCAGATCGATGCGCTCGGGGAACAACGCCTCGTACATGCGAAACACCTCGGCCACCTTGAGCGGGCTGTAGTAGGGCAACAGCACGCCGCCGGTTCCGACTCGAATCCGGGACGTAGTGGCGGCGACCTGACCGAGAAGGATCTCGGGGCATGGATCGGCCAGCCCTTTCGTCGCGTGGTGCTCGGCCAGCCAGTAGCGGTGGTAGCCCAGGCGGTCCGCCGCGCGCGCCAGTTCGAGCGTGGCATGAATGGCTTGCGCCGGCGTATGACCGCTGACGATGGGCGACTGGTCGAGGATCGAGAGGCGCACGTTACTCCAGGATGGGAGGGATCGCCGCCGCCGTACGGTAAGCCGCGCGCCGTGCCAGCGCCAGCCAGACGATCGCCGCACCCGTGACGATGAGCGACGGAAAGGCAAACAAATTGAGCGCGTTCCACCCCAGGCGATAGAGGATGACGCCGGAGAGCGCCGAGGTGGTGCCCATCACCACGAATACGATCAGGTCGTTGATGCCCTGCGCCCTGGCCTTCTCCGCCGGCTCGTAGGCCTCGGTGAGCAGCGTGGTGCCTCCCACATACAGAAAACACCAGCCCACGCCGAGCAGTGTGCCGGAGAGCCAGAAGTTGAGGACCGTCTGCCCCGACAGCGCGGCCGCCAGGCACGCAAGGTAGGTGAGCACACCCAGGGTCATGATCCTCAGCACGCCGAAGCGCTGCACCAGCCACCCGGCGAAGAGGGCGGGCGCGAACATGCCGATGATGTGCGACTCGATCACCAGCGCGGCGGAGGGGTAGGGCAGTCCGCAGAACTGCATGGCCAGCGGCGTGGCGCCCATCAGCAGGTTCATCACCGCATAGGACGTGACCGCACCCAGGCAAGCGACGATAAACACCGGTTGAGCGATGATGGCGCGCAGCGGCCGGCCGTGGCCCGAGCGTTCGCTGGGAGGGGGTGTCGGGATGCGCAGGAAGCGGATGACGGTGAGTGCGGTCAACCCGAACAGCATGAGCGCCGCGTAGGAGCCCATGAAGGTGACCGCGAGCAGATCCTTGGTGAGCTTGCTGCTCTCGGGGCCCAGCACGCCGCCGATCATCCCGCCTGCCAGCACCAGAGAGATGGCGCGGCTCTTGAAACCATCCGTTGACACGTCCGCGGCCGCGAAGCGGTAGTAACCGCCCGACGCGAGGTAGACGCCGGCCACCAGGGTACCCAGGCAGAACAGCCAGAAGCTTTGGATGGCCACGGCGGTGGTGCACACGGCCGCACCCAGTATTCCGGCCAATGCTCCGAGGGTGAAACCGGCGCGGCGGCCGTAGCGCTTCATGAACAGCGACAGGCCGTAAGTCGAGAGCGCGCTGCCGACGACATAGCCGGTCGCGGGCAGCGTGGCCAGCGATTTGTCCGCCGCCAGACCGTAGCCGGCCAGGCTGCCGAGCGAGATCACCGTGATGTTGTTCGTGATCAACAGCCCCTGGCACACGGCCAGGGCGAGGACGTTTTTGTTGGAGGAGGGCACGGGGTGAGGGTGACGAGTGAAGGGTGAAGGGTAAAGAGTAAAGAGTAAACGGAGCTACCGCTCCACCTCCCTCCCCCTCTCCCCCATCACTGGGGGAGAGGGCTGGGGTGAGGGGGATCACCCTTCACTCTTCACTCTTCACCTGTTTCCTCTTCACCCTTCACTGAATGCCTCATTTCACCACCACATCCACCCCATGGAACACCTCGTCGCCCGCGTTGATGAGCTCGAGTGCCGCTGCCGTGTCGCGCCATTTGAACCCGGCCGGGTTGAACGTCACCAGTTCCTCCCCGCCGGGCGCATTGAATTTCAGCTTGCCGCCGCTTACCGCCACCAGCATGCCGCAGGGCGGATGCAGCGCGATCTTCTCGCCGGGGGCGATCATCACGCGCGTCACGCGGACCCGGTCGTTCTCCACGATCAGGGACTGGCCCGCGCCATCCTTGACCGGAGCGAAGCCGCCGCAGTTCTGCAGGATCTCGGTATCGACTACGCGGTAGGCTACGCTGTCGATATTGGCCACGCGGTGGACCTTGGGCTTCTTGGTATAGTTGAAGAAGTAGGTGTCGCCCACGATGCGCGGCGCGCGGTCGGCGGGGTCGGCGCCCAGGTCCTGGGCACGGGTTGTCGCGGCCTCGATGTTGACGAATACGCCGTCGTAGATGTGGCTGTGCCAGATGCCCCGATAGCCGGGCGGCAGTAGCACATCGAACAAGCGCACGTGCTGGTTCTGGAACTTGAGCTGATGCTGCGGTTCCTCCTCGAGGGGGACGATCCGCTCGGCTGCGTGGGCAGCACCCGCGATCAGCAGCATGCCGGCCAATACGGCGACGATGCGAACATGCATGCGCAGTTCTCCTGTGGAAACAAACCCGGAGTTTACGCTGCAAAGCCGTTCTGCGGCGACGGGCTCCGCGCGGGCGCGCGAACGGATTAAACTACCCGGTCGAGCAGGGTCGCAAGGTGCGCCCTGGTTCGAATCCGCCTCACATGGGAAGGCTCGAGGTGATGCGTTCATTGGCTACAGGATACGGCTCGGCTGCCCGTTCGGCGGGACTCTGCCTGGCCGCGCTGGCGGCCCTCGCCCTGACTCACGTCGCGCTGGGCCAGGACACAGCCGGGAACGAGACCGCTGGTCAGGAGGCCGATAGCGGGGCGAGCTTCGAGCTCACCGACGCCGAGAAGACGTGGCTGGCTGCGCATCGGGTCATCCGCGTGGGTGCCGAGATCAACTATGCACCCTACGAATTCCAGGACAGCCGGAAGCGTTTCTCCGGCGTCGTCGCCGACTATATGGAGATCCTCAAACGCCGGCTCGGCGTCCGCTTCGAGGTCCATCAGATGCCGGACTTCGCGGCCGTAGAGAGCAAGCTTCAGAAAAAGGAAGTGGACGTCGTGCTCGCGCTGGCGCCGACCGCGGAACGGGAGCAGTTTCTGCTTTTCACCAAACCCTACCTGCACTACGTCAACGTGATCGTCACTCGCGACGACTTCGGTTTCGTGACCGGGCTGCGCGACCTCTCCCTGGAGCGCGTCGGGGTCGTTGCGGGACACTCCTCGGAACAGTTGCTCTCGCGGGCGTATCCGAACAGCAAGGTAACCACCTACCCCGATCTGCTCGACGGATTGATGGCGGTCTCGACCGGGAAGGCCGACGGCCTGGTGGACGACATTTTCCCGATCGTGTTCAACATCCGCTATCACCAGATCAGCAATCTGAAGATCGCCACTCCGGTCGAGCGGGCGCTGCAGCCGAAGGGCTTCTCGGTCGCGGTGCGCAAGGACTGGCCGCAACTGGTCGGCATCCTCGACAAGGTCCTGCTCAACATCAGCCACGAGGAGCAGCGAGAGATCTCCCAGAAATGGCTGTCCGTGCGCTACGAGAGCAAGGTCGACTACCGGGCCATCTGGACGTCGCTGGCGGTGTTCTCCGCGATTCTGCTGGCGGCGGTCCTGTGGATCACGCTGCTCAACCGGCAGCGCAAGGCCCTGCTCGCGGCTCGCGCCGAGGCGGAGGCCGCCAACCGGGCCAAGGACCAGTTCCTGGCCAGCATGAGCCACGAGTTGCGCACCCCGCTGCACGCGATTCTCGGCTATGCCGAGCTGATCCGCGAGGGCGCGTTGACCGAGCCGGCCCGGCAAGATGCGCTGGCCACCATCGCGGGCAGCGGCAGCCATCTGCTGACGCTGATCAACGACCTGCTGGACCTGTCGCGTATCCGTTCCGGCCACCTCGAGCTCAATCCGACGCCAGTCGAGCTGCCCGCGTTGCTGCACGAGATCGCCGCGATGGTGCGAGTGGATGCCCAGAAGAAAGGGCTCATCTTCGTGCTCGATGTGCCAGCCGACCTGCCTGCGCTGGTGCAGGCCGACGGCAAGCGGTTCCGGCAGATCCTGTTGAACCTGCTGGGCAACGCGATCAAGTTCACCGATGCCGGGCGGGTGACGTTGAGCGTGCGGGCCGTTTCAGCCGGCGAGGGGCGGATCGAGCTCAGCGTCAGCGTGGAAGATACCGGCATGGGCATCGGTCCGGAGGACAAGCTCCGCATCTTCGTGCCCTTCGAGCAGACGGAGCAGGGGCGCAGGCGCGAATCCGGCGTCGGTCTGGGGCTCGCCATCAGCCAGGAGCTCGCGCACCGGATGGGCGGCACGATCGAGGTGGACAGCCAGCCCGGCTCGGGCAGCCAGTTCCGGTTCACGGTGCGGCTCCCGCTGGTCGAGGAACAGCTGAGCACCGCACCCGCACGCCGGCATGTCGTGGGCTACGAGGGCACTCGCCGCACCATTCTAGTGACGGACGATCAAGAGGAGAACCGCCAGTTGCTGCGCCGAATGCTCGAGCCGCTGGGCTTCGATGTGGCGCTTGCCGGCGGCGGCCTCGAGGCGGTTGCCGCGTCGCGCCAGCGCCGGCCCGACTTGGTCGTGATGGATCTGCGCATGCCGCAGATGAACGGGTTCGATGCGGCCCGCACGATCCGGCAATCGCCCGGACTGGAGAGCGTCCCGCTGGTGGCCGCCTCCGCCAGCAGCGCGGATCTGGAGCACGCGGAAGCCGAGCCGAGCACGTTCGTCGCGTGCCTGCGCAAGCCGTTCCAGACCACCGATCTGATCGACGCGATTCAGCGCATCCTGGGGCTGAAATGGCGCTACGTGGAGACGGCCCGCGTGGAAGATGGCGGTGTCGCCGCGGCCGAGCAGGATCGGCCGGACGTGCCGCTCGTTCCTCCGCCGCAGGCCGTGCTCGAGGAACTGCTCGAGCTGGCGCGCCTGGGCAAGCTGGTGCGCGTGGAGCAGATGGCGCTGGAGCTCGAGCAACACCCCTCGCTGCGTCCCTTCGCACGCCGCCTGTACGGACTGGCGCGCTGCCTGGACGAGGAGCGTGTGGTCACGTTGTTGGAAGGATGCCTGGGAGCGCAGCGCGATGCCGTTATCGAATGAGGCGCGCGGTACCACGCTGCTGATCGTCGACGACAAGCCGCAGAACCTGCGCTTGATGTCCGACTTCCTCGCCGAGCACGGCTTCGATCTGATGCTCACACGCAGCGGCGCGCAGGCCCTCGAGAAGGTGCAACTGGCCACGCCCGACCTGATCCTGCTCGACGTGCGCATGCCGGATATGGACGGCTTCGAAGTCTGCCGCCGCCTCAAGGCCGACCCTCGCACCGCCAGCGTCCCGGTCATCTTCATGACGGCGGTGGACGATACCGCGCACAAAGTGGAGGGCTTCGGCCTCGGTGCCGTGGACTACATCACCAAACCGCTTCAGCGCGAGGAGTTGCTGGCCCGCATCCAGCATCATCTTCAGTTGCACCGCCTGCAGGAAGAGCTGTCATCGAAGGGCCAGGATCTGGCGCTGAAGAACGCCGAGCTGGAGGCCTACGGGCATACCATCGCCCACAGCCTGAAGACACCGCTCGCGGCGGCCAATCGCTTCCTCGACATCCTGTACAAGTTCAAGTCCGACAATCTGTCCGACGAGCAGCGGCACCTGCTGCAGCAGGCGTGCGGCGCGCTGGCGATGACCGGCGAAGTCGTCGACGCCTTGCTCCTGCTGTCTACGGTGGCGCAGCAGAGCGTGGAGGCGCGGCCGCTGGACATGGGGCGCCTGGTCGGGCAGGCGCTGAACCAGCTGGTCGACCTGCAGACGCACACGAAAGCGAGTGTGCAGTTGCCGAAGGCGTGGCCGCGGGCGTCGGGCTATGGACCCTGGGTGGGGGAGGTGTGGCTCAACCTGCTCAGCAACGCGCTCAAATACGGTGGCTCTCCACCCCGTCTCGAGCTGGGCGGCGCACGGGACGGTGGGTACGCGCACTTCTGGGTGCGGGACAATGGCCAACCGCTGTCGGAGGAGGAGCGCAGGAGCGTATTCGTCCCTTTCACGCGGCTGCATCAGGAACGCGCCACGGGACATGGTCTGGGGCTCGCCACGGTGCAACGCATCGTCTCGAAGCTGGGCGGTGCGGTCTCGGTGAGCGGTGCGCCGGGCGGGGGCAACGAGTTCTGTTTTACCCTTCCGACAGCGCCGAGCTCGACGCTGACGTGACTCCGTTCGTGCCTCTTGCCGGCGCGCACACCGGCTCTCCGCGACGCCACCGGCCGACCGTGCCATGAAAATCCTGCACGCCGACGATCATTCGCTGTTCCGGGAGGGCCTGCAGTTTTTTCTGAAGCTGCTCGATACCCAGG
>JBGPMS010000241.1:0-8891 GCA_041487115.1 Gammaproteobacteria bacterium | reverse complement strand
CGAGATTTCAGGTTACTTCCATGGCACCGACGGGACTTGATGCAGGTCAACTGAAGGCCAGGAGAGTATTGGCCGCGGCGGGGCTGGCGCGTCCCGGGGTCCGAACGCAGGGCCCGCAGAGCATGATGGGCAATGACGCGATCCCGGTGAAGCCTTTGTTGATCCTCGTCAAGCCGCGGGCGGCATGGATGGCTTAATCTGGCTTCTTGCATCGACGACGTTCCAGCGTGCGGGCGCCTGGCTTACACGACACTGGCTTCTGGCGAACGTCAACGTCGAGCGCGGGCGGCCTTGGTCGCGGACAGCCCGGCATGAGAAATACGGCCGGGCAACTCGCCTGACCGGAGGGCTCACAGGCGCGTCGACTCACCCCTGGATATAGCCGAAGATTCCGTAAGCCAGCAGCCGGCTGATAGTCAAAACCACTCCACAGATCGCCAGGTGTTTTCCGATCTCTGCGGCTGGATTTGCGCCGCGCGTCCGGGCAATCCAATAGGTGAGCGCCGAGAGCAACACAAACCCCCACACCAGCGCCACCCACACCACGCACCAGGATGGCAGGATCACAACCCAGATCGCGAAGCTGCAGCCTAGCAATAGCCGCGCGATGAAGTTGGCCACGGTAGCCTGCAGCGCCTTTCTGGCCGGCAGATTTTCGGCCTCTTGATACGCATGCATGCTGAGCGAATCGGTAAGGTTGTCGGCCACGGCGATAATCAAGAGGCTGCCGACGAGAGAGGCTTTGCTGGTCGGCAACCCATGCAGCCCCACAATGAGCCCCATGCTGGTGACGATCGCGGCCGTTCCTCCGAAGCTGAACCAGGTGGGCTTCAATGGGTAATCTCGTGCTGCTCGTGTTGTCCGAGAAACAAGGAGGACGACCTTGGCGCGGGCAGGTCGCCTGCGCGGCCACGAAAACCGCTGGCCGCCTTCCGGTCGCAGGCCTCTGCACAGATGCCCGTGTCCGGTCGCCCCAAATCTAAACATCGCCTAGTGCTCATGTATTGATCTTCGTCAACCCGGGCCGATACCTTCGACGATATTCTGCGGCAACGACTGACTGAATCGAGCGACATCGCATTTCCAGTCGCATCATTGACGGCGCAGCCGCGCAAAGACGGAGTCTTGATCATGCAGCAGACCTCGATTGCCCTGGCTTTGCTTGTGCTTGCCTGGAGCGACGCACGAGCCTTCGAAGCTTTCGCCAATGTGGAGAGCGTGACGCCGCTCACCGAAACGCTGAACCGTCCTACCCAAGACTGCTGGACGGAGTATCAGCAGATCACGCAGCCGGCTCCTGCGCAGCGCGAGCATGGGCTTCTTGGCGCGCTGATCGGAGGTGTGGCCGGCGGTCTGCTGGGCAGTCGGATCGGTGAAGGCAGCGGCAAGGTTGCAGCTGGGGCCGTCGGGGCGGGTGTGGGTGCGATCGTGGGGGAACGCCTGGGCAGCCAGCAATCCGGCACATCCCTCACGACCATGCCCGTTCAGCGTTGCCAGCAGGTGGACCACTACGAGACCGTTATTACAGGCTACACAGTGATCTACGAGTACAACGGCCAGCGGTTCAGCACCCGGTTGCCCTATAACCCCGGCAGCCAGCTAGGCGTGAACGTCTCCGTCACGCCACGTTGATCCGACCCTGCAGCGACCGCCCGGAAACAGGAGGGATCGAATGATTGCTCGCGCGCTCCTTGCGCTTAGCCTCTCGGTGTGTACGACCGCAGCGGCGCTCGCCTATGGAGACCTGGATGGTAGCCATTTGCTCCAGGCGTGCAACAGTGCACTGGCGGACTGGAAGACCTTGGATGCCGACGGTCACGTCTTGGTCGGGTATTGCGCCGGGCTCATTCACGGTGTGGCGGGTGCCCACCGCCGCGCACAAGCGGCATCGGGAGACGGCCCCGCCAAGGCTCCCTTTTGCCTGCCAGACAGCATCACAATCCACGAGGGCGCACGCGCCGTAGTGACATACCTCAACGAGCATCCGGAGCGCCTGCACGACGAAGCGACAGACCTGGTCATGGCCGCGTTCGGGGGTGCGTTCCCATGCAAGTAGGCTTCTGGAGATGCGATCCACCGTCCGCTCCGAGAGGTCCGGGAGAAAATCGACGCCCGGGCCTTGGGACCCGAACATCTCCTGATCTACATCAAAGCAGCCCGCCTGCATAGGTTCTATTCTGCATCGAAGGCGCGTACTCGCCGAACCCCGGCGTTGCAGCAGGTGCATGTGCGCCCGGAGCCCATCGGGTGCAGTTTCTCAATGCACTGGCGAGCGCGGTGCACGCCCGAGGAGGGCGATTTCGATGGGCCAGGAGAGGACGCAAATGCCGCTGACACAGCTCGCGAAAGCGCAATGGCAGCCTTACTTCGACCGCCTTGCCAAGGCTCTCGGCACGAAGCAGGTGCAGATCGAGGTCGTAGGACTCGGGCTGGGGGACCAGATCGTGGCGGACTGGATTCCGCTGATCGGCGTTTCCTATGATCCCAAGAACGATGTCTTGGCCGTTATCGCGGAAGGGGTCGATCATCTGATCCGCCGTCCGAAGCAGATCCATATCGATCACGAGATCGACTCGCTGCACAGCATCGAGGCGATCGACGCGGAAGACAACCGGCACATCATTCTGCTCAAAGATCCGCTGAGTCTCCCCGCTCGTTGAGCGTATGCCCTCGGCGCTTCCGGTCGGAAAGCTGCCGCAGGAGCTGCTGGCCGCGATTCTCGCTCGCGCCCCGGTGCACGACTCCCGCGTGATTCTGGGTCCCGGCATCGGCCTGGACTGTGCAGTGATCGATACAGGCGAGCGCCTGACGGTCTACAAGTCCGACCCGATCACCTTTGCGACGGATCAGATCGGATACTACCTCGTGCAGGTCAACGCCAACGACATCGCCACCACGGGCGCACGGGCTGCATGGTTGCTCGTGACTTTGCTCCTGCCGGAAAAAGGCACGACGGCGGACCTGCCGGACACCATCATGGCCCAGATCTACGAAGCGTGCGAGGCTCTCGGGATCGCGGTCATCGGCGGGCATACCGAGATCACGACCGGCCTGGACCGGCCCATTGCCATCGGCACCATGATCGGCGAGGTCATGCGCAGTAAATTGATCTCGCCGCGTGGCGCCAGAGCGGAAGACCGTCTACTCGTGACCAAAGGCGTGCCGATCGAGGCGACCGCACTTCTATCGCGAGAGTTTCCCGGACGGCTGCGCGGGATCTTGACGGAGAGCGAGCTCACAGAAGCGCAGGGTTACTTGTTCCGGCCGGGGATCGGCGTGACCCGTGACGCACGCATAGCGGTCGAGGCGGGTCGGGTGAATGCGATGCATGATCCCACCGAAGGCGGGATCGTCACGGCGCTATGGGAGCTCGCCGTGGCGAGCAACAAGACACTACGGGTCGATCCGCGCCAGATACCGGTCCCCGCCCTTGCCGCGCGCGTGTGCCAAGCCTTCGGCATCGATCCGCTCTCGTCCATCGCGTCCGGTTCCCTGCTGATAACGGCACCCGTTCCGGACGCCCATGCCATCCGCGACGCGTTGCGGAATCAGGCGATCGAATGCGCCGACATCGGAGTCGTCGTGGAGGGGCCCGCGCTGGTTGAGCGTAGAACCGCGGCGGGTCTGGGCATATGGCCACGGCCCTCGGTGGATGGGATCACGCGAGCGTTCGCTGCCTGACACCGGAATCGGGGCACTCATGCGGACCGCCGGCACGGCCACGCGTTCGAGCGCGTTATCGTTGTGCCGTCCGCACCGGCAGGACCGGGCGGGCGGCTACCCTTTGACGCAGATGAGCGGCTCGACGCGAGCGACTTTGCGCGCCAGGCCGGCCGCGTCGGCCGTGTCTACCACAGCCGAAACATCCTTATAGGCGCACGCATCGCGCCGTGCCGGGCGATCTCCCATTCATACTCCGAACGACGCGTAAAGAGATTGGTGTCCATGGTCTATACGTCCACGACCGTCTGCGCGACCCAGCCACCGTCATCGCGAGCAACGCGCAGCGCAGTGTAAGTCGCGCCTTTTATCTCGACGGCCGGACGATGGCGCGCGACATCGGCACGCTCGCCCCAGGCCTGCCCGCTTAGACGCGTTCCGTCGAGTCGCACAGCGAAACGGCTGAACAGCATCTTGCGTGTCGCCATCTCGTAGATCAGGCTGTTGAGCCACTCGGCAAACAGCAGTTCATCATCCGGAGCCTCGCATTCGATCGCGATCGCCTCGTGCGGCTGCACCGTAGCCGGGTCGGTGACGACTGCGGTCATACCGAGCGCGGCCTGCTCGAAGGCTTCGGCCTCGGTTGCGCCAAACCCGCGCACACCCATGTCCGCCTCATGGGGAAAGTGCTCCCAGCGTGGGGTCATGGCTCGGCGCGCAGGGTGCTCTGGGCGACAGTGCGCACCCAGTCCACGATGGAGCACCTCGTGCCCGCGCGCGCTTGGATAGAGCTTGCGAGGCGAGACTCGAGCCGGGAACCGGGCACCCGGCAAGTCGCGATGTCTCGGGAGATGCTCACACGCCATGTTTATCACGCTCTTCGGTCAGCGGGTTGATGTGCGTCAATCCTTGACCGCGGTTTGCCTTGTGCGAACGAGCCACTTGCGCCCCTCTTCCAGGACGAGCAGGCCGGCTACGAATGGAACGATGAGTAGCCACACCGCTACCGCAACGGGTGACGTGCCGAGCAGGAAGTTGCCCCAAAGGCGGGTAGTCGATCAGCAGGACCAGCGCGACCTCGATCAAAACAGATCCGCGTGCACTGCTGTTGATTCTGGTCAACCCGGGAGCACTCCGGAGGTCTTAGTCTAGGGTTGCGCGGCCGATCCTGTGTGAGATCGCGCTGCCCGAGCTCCAGACAAGGCTGGCAAGCCACAGGAAGGCTCCCTTGAGCCGCGCAGACGCGACGAGTGGCCGCAATGCCGTGCCGTCTGTGGAGGTCGGTTTGCGTGCCTGGGAGTAAGCGATGATCGAGCCGTTCCAATTCGCGGATCAGCTGGGGCCTGCGAAAGTCATCCATGTGCAGGAGCCGTCGCTCGGGCTGAAAGCCCTCCTGGTGGTCGACAACGTGGGGCGCGGTCCCTCGATCGGGGGGCTACGCATGGCGCGGGAGGTGAACACGGAGGAGTGCTTTCGGCTCGCACGCGCGATGACGCTGAAGAACGCCGCGGCGGGGCTGCCCCATGGCGGCGGCAAATCGGTGCAGGTCAGAAGGTTCTCGATCATGTGATTCGTTTTCCCATATCCGCCCGGTCCGACCCGCGGATCGGGCATTTTCACCCGAGGAGCGATGAAATGAAACATGCAACAAGCAAGCGTCCCCATCTGGCGGCGGTGCCGGAAGCGAGCGAGGACAGCGGCAGTATGCCCGACACGCCGTTCGAGGAAGGGGCACACGGCACGCTGGACCCGGACCTCCGTCACCGGATGATTAGCGAGGCGGCCTACTACCTCTATACACAGCGAGGCTATGACGACGGTTACGATTTGGACGACTGGTGGGAGGCCGAGGCGCAGATCGAGCACATGGTCATGAACCCGGGGCGTCCGATGGCGACAGAGGAGGCGTCGGCGCCGCAGGAGCCCGAGTAGCGCTCAGGGCCGCACACACTGCTCGTGAACGACGCGTTGAGCCGCTCTATCCGAGCAGCACGATCGGAGAGCCGACACCTTCGATGAGGGCGCGCATCTCACCCGGCTCCTCGCCGAGTGCACGCCGGCTCAGAACGAGAAGGTCGGAGTCGGCAGCACGCAGCCGGCGAGCAAGCACGGCAGCCCCGGAGCGCGGCAGCGATAGGATGCGAAGCCCGGGCGGGGCGGATGCAAGCAGGCTCGCGAGCGCCTGAGGAGGGGAATCGGAAGCCGATAGCTCGTTGCCGACCACAATCAGCGTAACCGTCGCATGCTGCGCTTCGGCCAGCCGCAGTGCGATAGCCACGGTCTGCGTCTCCGACGAAGAACGATCCCACAGTGCGAACAGGTGCCGAGCCGAGGAGCGTGGACGTTCGGACCGAAGACCTGTGGCCGGCCCTAACCTGTGTGACAGCCTCGGCGGAACCAGCACGGCCGCAACCGACTCCGTCATCTGCGCGAGCACGCGCTGGAGCATGTTCCCGCGCTCGATACGGAAGGACCAGGGTACCGAGAGCTCCGCTGCAAGCTCCGAAAGCAGCCGCTTCGCCGCTTCGGCCCGCGCGCGCAGCGTGCGCTCCACGTCAGGCAGCTCGATCGGCCGCGAAACGCCCGACATCGCGCCGACCTCGCGCGTGAACGGCAGAGCCGCCACTCGCAGCAGGTTGACGTCTTCCACGAACAGTCCGGCGAGCTCCCCGCCCAGCATTTCGATCAGCGTTCTGGCCGTCGCCAGAGGCTGCGTCGCAGGCGCACCGTGATCGAAAGCCAGCAGCACGCGCCGAAGAGGTGTGTCGGAGCGAGCGGACGTCATGGCGGCTTCGGTGGCTGCTTGTCTTTCCTTCTTCTTCTGACCGTCTTCACTCTGACTTGCATGCTGGCATAGGCTTGCCGCATCAGAGACAGCTCCGCCAGCCGCGACGCGACCAGGAAGTTGACGCTGCCTTCGGTGAAGTTGCCGTCGGTATCGCGTGCGCCCGCGCTGGTTCCGGTCAACAGCTCGATGGCATCGTCGATGCTGTGCACGGAGTAGATCCGGAACTTGCCTGCCGCGGCGGCCTCGCGCACCTCTCGCTTGAGCATGAGATGAGAAGCGTTGGCTGCCGGAATCAGCGCCCCTTGCGTTCCGGTGAGCCCGCGCGCCTGGCAGAGCTCGAAGAACCCCTCGATCTTCTCATTGATTCCACCTACCGGCTGCACCTCGCCGTGCTGATTCACCGAGCCGGTGACGGCCAGATCCTGGCGCAGCGGCAGACCGGAGAGCGAAGAGAGCAGCACGCACAGCTCGGCGACCGAGGCGCTGTCGCCTTCCACCTCTGCGTAGGTCTGCTCGAAGACCAGGCTTGCCGACAGCGCGTGCGGGCGGTCTCCGGAGTAGCGCGAGGCCAGGTACGAGGACAGGATCAGCACGCCCTTGGAATGGATTGGGCCGCCCATCTCCACCTCGCGCTGAATGTCCAGCACTTCCCCGTCGCCCAGCCGGGTGGTCGCGGTGATCCGAGTGGGATGGCCGAAACCGTAGTTCCCGACGAAGCTCACCGACAATCCGTTTACCTGCCCCACCTTGCTGCCCTGAGTGTCGATCATCAGCTCGCCACGCAAAATCGCCGCTAGAATCTTCTCGCGCACGCGGCTCACGCGGCGCTCCTGGCGCGCGAGTGCGCGTTCCACCGCCCCTTCGTCCACGCCGCCCGCGCCGGCCTGGCGCGCGTCGTAGTCCGCTTCGCGCAGCAGGTCGACGAGGCTCTCGAGATGCGCCGACAGGTGCTGCGCATCCGGCCCGAGGCGCGACCCGTGCTCGATCACGCGCGCGACGGCGGCGCGATGGAAAGGCAGCAGGTTCTCCCGGCGGGCGAGCATGCCCACGAGCCGCGCGAACAGCGCCTCGCTGTCGGGGTTGCGCGGCAGCTCGTCCTCGAAGTCCGCCGCCACCTTGAACAGCTCGCCGAACTCGGGATCGTAGGCGAGCAACAGGTAGTAGAGGACGCGGTCGCCGAACAGGACGACTTTCACCTGCAGCGGGATGGGCGCGGGTTCGAGCGCAGCAGTGCTGATCAGACCATAGGTCTCACCCAGCGACTCGGTGCGGATCTCGCCCGTGGACAGCGCCCGCTTGAGCCCGTCCCACGAGAAGGGTTGCGAGAGGAGCTTGCGCGCATCCAGCAGCAGATAGCCGCCGTTCGCGCGATGCAGCGCTCCCGCCTTGATCAGAGCGAAGTCGGTCACCAGCATGCCGAACCGTGCGATGTGCTCGATCCGGCCGAGCAGGTTCTGGTAGGTCGGATAGTCCTCCGTCACAATGGGTGCGCCGTCGCCGTGCAGGTCTCCGATGATCACGTTGACCTGGTAGCGGCGCAGCAAGGCCGGCTCCTTTGACGACAGAGCGAGAGCGTTCTGCTCCTCCTCAGGCGATCTGCGGAAATCGTCGATGTTCTCGAGCAGATCCGCCTGCGCCTGATCGAGATAGCGCGTGACTTCGATCAAGGTCGAGTACTTGGCCTTGATCTCGTCGATCAGGCTGGCCACCGCGACGAGCGACATCTCCCGATTCAGGTCCTTGAGCCGCGCACGCCGCTCACGCTGGAGCTTCTGCACCTCGCGGATCGCCTTCTGCAGCTCACCCTGCAGCTCCTCCATCGTGCGCTCGATCTGCGCCCGTCGATCGTCGGGAAGCTTTGCGAATTCTTCGGGCGTGATTACCTCGCTTTCGCGCATGGGCGCTAGCGAGAAACCCGACGGCGTATGCAGCAGGGCTATCCCCTCTTTCTCAGACCGTTCGCCTAGCTGCTGGAATAGTTTCTGTCCTCGCTCGCCGATCTCGGCATCGATCTGCTCGACGCGCGCACGGTACTCTTCGCTCTCGAACAGCGCCGGAATCGAAGCGCGCAACTCCTCGACCAGCTGGCGCATGTCCTGGCGCAGCTGCGCGCCCTGGCCCGCCGGAAGCTTGAGTGCGCGCGGGCGATGCGACTGTGCGAAGTTGTTCACGTAGCACCAGTCGGACGAACGTGGCTCCTTCGCGGCGCGTTCCTCGAGCATCTGGCGCACCAGGCTGCGCTTGCCGAGCCCGGTGGGACCGAGCACGAACAGGTTGTAGCCACGCGCGGCCATTCCGGTCCCGAACTCCACCGCCTCGCGGGCACGCTCCTGGCCGAGGATGCCGGCGAGTGGCTCCAGGTCCTCGGTGGTGGTGAACGACAGCGTGCCGAGGTCGCAGGGGCGGTAGAGGGTGTCTGGTGGAAGTGGTTGTGCGGGCATGT
>JBGPMS010000240.1:0-8892 GCA_041487115.1 Gammaproteobacteria bacterium | reverse complement strand
GTGGTCGCGAAGGTGGCACCCACGCGAATAGACAGCGTCCTCGCCCCGTTGGCGAGCGGCAAGAACCGCCTTCTGCGCGCTGTCGAGCTGCCCGCGGGCAGGCATGCGCGCGGCTACGAGATCCTGCACGACATCCTCGCCTGGCCGATCCTCGACTGGGTCGAAACGAAGGTCGAAAGGGACCGGGCCGATGCGGAGGCCAGAGCAAGGCAGCAAGCCGAAAGCGATCGGGCCCGGTTGGCCAAAATGCGCAACTGGCTCCTGGGTCTGGCCGCGATGCTGTTGTGCGCTCTGGGTCTCGCAGCGTGGGCCGCGCTGAAAGCAAATCACCAAACCGCGATCGCGGAGGAACAAGCCGGGGAAGCAACGAGAGCAAAGGCCGATGTTGTGGCAGCACTAGGTGTGGCGACCGATGCCAAGAAAGAGACCGAAGAGGCGCTAGAGTCGGCAAGAACAGATAAGACAAACGCCGTCGCTGCCAAGAAGGAAGCGGAGCGAGCAACCAAGGAAGAAACGAAAGCGAAGACCGATGCTGTGACAGCACTAGGTGTAGCGACCGATGCCAAGAAAGAGACCGAATCGGCGCTAGAGTTGGCGAAAACAAGCACCGAGAGGGCCGTGAGCCAGGGCGCGGCAGCGGAGAAGAACTACAAAGAGGCGCGGTCGCGCGAGCTGGCGACGGTGGCGGAGACCAAGCTCGAGCGCGACCCCGAGCTGGGGATACTGCTTGCTTTGGAGGCCAAAGCGGCCAGTCCAACGCCGCATGCCGAGCAGGTGCTCCGGCGCGGCTTGAGCGAGTGGAACGGCCGGGAGGTCGCGCGCATTCCCACCAACGTGCGGTCTATCGCGGTGGCGCCCTCGAGGGAAGAGCTGGTCCTGGTCGGAGCCGACGGGAAGGTGTCGCTGTGGAGCTACCCGGATCCCGGACCGGGCCGCGAGTTGTCGCTAAGTAGAAGTGCGGCCGCAACGGGGCTTGAAAGACCGGTGAGCGTAGCCTATGAGCCGAAGGGACAGTTCATTGGGCTGGGCTGGAGCGACGGGTTGGTCCAGATCTGGCCGGTTTCGGGTGTGGCGCCGATCCGCGAGTGGAAGGCTCACGCAGGCGAGGTAGTGGAATTGTGCTTCACCTCGGATGGCCGGTACGTCGTGAGCGCAGCCCAAGACGAAAAGGTCAAAGCCTGGGATCGGCAAGGCGGCTCACCGCTCGAGATGGATATGGGTGAACCGCAGTTCGTGCGCGTGGTGTGCGGGCCCGAGTCCGCACCCGACCGGGTTTCCGTCTCGGTCCACGATCGCGAGAACCGGAGACGGTCGGTGGTGTGGGGTATCACTTCGCCAGCTCCGAAGGTAGTGTTCGAGTGGTCGGCTGACGACGCGACTTTGGATACCGCGGGGCGGCTCATCGTCTCCGGGTCTGCCGGCTTGGAGATGTTGGACGTCGAGACGGGCGGGCCGGTCGGGCGGCTCGACGACGTGCGTGGAGCGTGGGACCTGACGGTCAGCGCCGACGGCCGGTTCCTGACCGGGAGAAATCGCGATAGAGCGTTCATGTGGAGCTTGATGGGTTCGAGCTTCGGCCATGTGGTGTCGGTTCTGCGACTGTCCGAGCACTGGCGCGGGTTTGCCTTCTCGCCGGATGCGAAGTATTTGCTCTCGGCCGGTGATGACGGAGTCGTCCGCGCCGCGCCCGTGGGAGAGCGGATTACGACGCAACAACTGGCCACTGAGGCCATCCTCAGCAGCAGTCCGACAGATCCGCTACCGACTGCGGTCAGCGCCGGGGTTGCAGTGCTCGTATCTCCGGACCTGCGGGCCAACCTCTGGGACGTTCGGGAGGGGTATGTGCGTCGGTTTCAGCTTGACGCCAAGGAGGGCGGGACAAAGGTGGACGCGATCTCGCTCGACGACGAAGGCAAATCTCTCTTCGCGCGGAGCGTCGGGCGGGTGCGAGTCTGGGACACCAAGAGCGAGGGGCTGGTCCGGACGCTTGAGAGCTATGTCTATAGCAGGACTCTGGTCGTCGACGCCAAAGGCCGTTATCTCGCTCGTGGTCCGAATTGTGACGGCTGGTGCCTCTGGTCATGGAAGACCGGCAAGCCGGAGCTGAACATGTATCGCGGCGATCAGTATCCCCCCGAAGCCGTGGCTGTTTCACCGTCCGGCCGTTACCTGCTTGTCGGCGAGCAGTCGGTTGCCCGAATCTGGGACCTCGACTCGGGCAAGGCGGGGGAAGCGTTGCAAATTCCGAGGATGGACATGACGTCGGCCGCGTTCAGCGCGGATCCCGCGAGCCGGTTCCTGATCGTCGGCAAATCCGATGGCCGAGTCGCGAAGTGGAATGTCGAGCACGGCTTCACTGTGTGGGAGAAGGCTCTGCCGGACAGCTTCGCCGTGGCGGTCGTCGCGTTCAGTTCCAACGGCAAGTGTGCTGCCGTCGGGAGAAGCTATCCGGGCGGCGCGTTAGGCGTGGTTCTGGACGCGGACACCGGCACGAAGCTGGAGGAACTGTGGGGACACTTCGGTGCGATCACGTCCATCGCCTTCTCCGACGACAGCCGTAGCGTGCTCACGGTGAGCCAGGACGGAACGGCGCGCGAGTTCCCGATGCCCATCTGTGGGTCAGAAGAAGATCTCGCCCGCCTTGTCACGGCACGTGTGAAGCGAGGCCTCACTGTGGAAGAGAGGCGGCGCTACCTGAACAAGTAGGGCGTCGCGTCCTAGGCCAACAGCAAGAAAGAAAACGGCCCCGCGCTTACTATAGATCGATGTCGCGAAGGGCCGCCGTACAGATGGTTGTCCCACATCTGCAGGTAGGCGGCTTCCAAATTCTGGGTGAATGCGGGCGTGTCGAACAGCGGGGCCGTCTCGCGGTTGCGAGCGAGCTTGTCGCGCAGGGCGTCGAACTCACCGGGATTGCGCGCGAGTGCCGTCAGACAGGTCATGAGTCAGCGCGGTACTGGTCGCTGGAGCTCAAGGAGGGGTTGCGCATGAATCCGCGTTCTGTAGACTGCTGCATCTTCGCAATGCTCGCGGCGCAGGTGCTTTCTGGTTGTGTGTCGGCGACGAAGTCGGTTCGCAACGAGAATGCCACCATCCAGAGATACAGCGACGTTTACGTAATCGCGCCAAAGGAGGATCCGCGCAACGTCATGCCCAAAGTGGTAGAGCAGTTCAAGGCGATGGGCTTCAACGTCAAAGTGATCGATGGCTCGAAGCCCATGGAGGGCGCGCAGGGTACAGGCTTCGTGATTACTGGCGCCGGCCATGTGTTGACCTGCGCGCACGTGCTGGGTGACGAGATGACGGCGACGGTGTGGGTGTCCGGGGTTCGGTACGAGGCCGACCTCCTGAGCAAGGACAAGGATCGCGACCTTGCATTGCTCAAGATGAGAGGCAATGCAATGCCCGCAACCAAGAGCCTGAGCTTCAGGAACGATCATCACTACAGCCTGGGCGCGGACGTTTTCACGATCGGATTTCCGCTGAGCAGCGTGCTAGGCAACAGTGCGCGGTTCACCAAGGGCTCGATCAGCTCGATCAACGGGCTCAAGGACAACCCGAACCAGCTCCAGATCTCGGCTGAGATTCAACCTGGGAACAGCGGAGGTCCGCTGCTCGACAAGGATGGCGTGGTGGTGGGCGTGATCCAGCAAACGCTCAATCCCCTCAATACAATGGCGCGAACCGGTGGGGCGTTGCCGCAGAACGTGAATTTCGCCATCAAGGGGGACGTGGTCCTCGATTTCCTGAACTTGCAGCATCAGGACGTCTACCGCTCTCTGTCGTTCGACCAGGGGCGCAGCTTCGAGGAGGTGCAGAAGTCGGTGGTGAAGCTCCGTTCAGGTATCGTTCCTGAGGATGTGGAGCAAAAGCCCAAGCTGGTCGCCCGGCTGCAATACGTCAGCATCTGGGACATGTGGTACCGCTTCCGTTACTTCGTCATCTCGCTGTACGATTTCGATTCGCACGAGCCGCTGCTCGCTGCGGGCCAGGGGCGGGACAACCTCGTGAGTACGGAGGACGTCGTGATCAAGGACACCTTCGCCGAGATCCGTAAGGCGCTCGGCAAGAACTAGCGGCAGAGCCTGCTTGGAATTCCCCTGGTGTCACTCGGCTAGTCTTCTGACCAGCCGATACAGAAACTCCCGCCCCTCGTAGAGCCGCTTCACTTCTACGCGCTCGTTCAAGCCATGAGCCCGGTTGTCCGCCGGGTCGACGAAGATGCCGCTCACGCCGTACATCGGAACGCCGGCGCTGCGCAGCACCCGGAGCGTCTCATTCCCGGACAGAAGATGGGCTACCAGTGCCGCAGGCCGAAGATCGCGTTCGAGGACCAGATGTTCTACCTGGCCTCCCGCGGCTACCGCTGCATCGCGCATGACCGACGCGCGGGCATGGCCACTCGAGCCAGCCCTGGAACGGCAACGATCTGGACACCTACGCCGACGACCTGGCCGCGCTGGTGACAGCGCTCGACCTCAAGAACGTGATCCATGTCGGCTACTCCACCGGTGGTGGCGAAGTCGCCCGCTATATCGGCCGCCACGGCACCAAGCGTGTGCCCAAGGCGGTCTTGATCAGCGCCATACCGTCGCTCATGCTCAAGACCGCCGCCAACCCCGGCGGCTTGCCGATCGAGGTGTTCGATCAGCTCCGCGCCAGCGTCGTCGCCGACCGATCGCAGTTCTGGAAAGATCTCAGTATGCCGTTCTATGGGTACAACAGACCGGGCGCGAAGATTTCGGAAGGCGTGCGCGAGTCGTTCTGGCTCCAGGGGATGATGGCCGGCTTCCCTGCCTCCTACTTCTGCATCAAGGCGTTTTCCGAGACGGACCTCGAGCGCGTATCGTATCGATGGCGTTATGCTACGATTTCCGCAACAGCCCTTCGCCGCCAAAGAATATTCCCGAGGGAGGTGTACCGTGATTCTCGGCATGTCGATATCTACCTTTACGTTGTTCCACGTTATCTTGAGTCTGATAGGTATTGCTGCCGGCTTGGTGGTCCTATTCGGCTTGCTCACCTCGAGCAAGCTCGAAGGCTGGACCGCGCTCTTTCTCGCAACCACGGTATTGACGAGCGTAACCGGGTTCTTCTTCCCACGCGCTCAGCTCTTGCCGTCCCATATCGTCGGCATCATATCGCTGGTGGTGCTAGCGGTCGCGCTCATCGCGCTCTATGTCTACCACCTGGTGAGATCCTGGCGCTGGATTTACGTCGCAAGCGCTGTGCTGGCGCTCTATCTCAATGTCTTCGTGGGCGTCGTACAGGCTTTCCTCAAGGTGCCGTTCCTGAACGCGCTGGCGCCGACACAAAACGAGCCGCCGTTCCTGATCGCGCAGGTCGTCGTGCTGGCGATCTTCGTCGTGCTCGGTATCATGGCGGTCAGATCGTTTCACCCGAAGACCAAAGCGCGCTAGGCCTGGCACGAGCTCGACGAACACGGCACCGATTATCGACCCGGATCGCGCTGGCGCGCGATCCAACAATGCAGAAGGAGATTGACCCCATGAATACCAAAGATGCAACTGTAAGACGGATGGCCCCGCTCAAAACACCAACGGGCCTGGCCGCCAATGCCACGCAGGACATTTCCGGCGCGCTGAACATTCTGCTCGCCGACATGTTCGCCTTGTATATGAAGACGAAGAGCTTCCACTGGCACGTCTCGGGCCCACACTTCCGCGACTATCATCTGTTGCTGGACGACCAGGCCGGGCAGATCTACGACAGCACCGACGCCATTGCCGAACGTGTGCGGAAGATCGGCGGCACGACATTGCGTTCGATCGGACATATCGGCCGCCTGCAGCGGGTGCTGGACAACGACGCCAGTTTCGTCACACCCTTGGACATGCTGGCGGAGCTGCGCGACGACAACGTGCAGCTTGCAGCGCATATGCGCGCGACGCACAGCCTTTGCGATGAGCACGGCGATGTCGCGAGCGCGAGCCTCCTGGAAAACTGGATCGACGAGGCGGAACAGCGTACCTGGTTTCTGTTCGAGGCGAGCCGACGAGGTGACGCCCCGGGAAGCTGACACGGGACACGCTGCTCACGCAGGCAGGTCACGGGCCGTTTCGGGTCGGCTGATCGCACCGTATCTGGTCATCGGCGCGAATCTTACCGTCGGCCTCCTCGCGCCGGGCCTCGCGGCGTGAAGGTGTTCCCTCGAGTCCTTTTGCAGTGTGTCCTCGTTTGCGCCACATTGCTGTGCGGCGCCGGCTTCGCATGGTCACAGCCGGACGATACCTCCGCGCACGAATCCCATCCACCCGCCGCTCCCGAAGGTGCGCCCTCCGAACGATCCGGCAGGAAAGCCGCGTACGCAGGGCTGGGCCTGCGCCAGACTGCAGAAGGGGTAGTCGTCGTTGCGGTCCAGCCGGGCCCCTTGGGCGGGGACGGCTTCAAGTCTCCCTCGATCTGGCGAGGCGATCTCATCGTCTCGCTCAACGGTCAGTCGCTCGACCTCGCGGGATACATGCAACTCATGCAGTCGCTGGCCGCAGGCGACACGCTGCGAGTCGTGTATCGCCGCGGGTCGAGTGCAGACCCCTATTCGGCGGTTCCCGGAGGTGATCCCAACGGTGAGGAGCGCAGCGTCGAGATCGTCCTCGGCGACGCCACCGTATGGCGGGGCACCATCGGTCAAGGACTCCCGCCCACGCGCGTCATTCCGCCGGCGCAGCCGGGCGAGTTCGAAGACCTCATTCTCGGCAAAGCCGAGGAGCTCGGCCTGCGCAGTCCAGACGGCACAGGCGCAGCATTGCTCCCGTATCTGGCTTCGCTGCAGCGAGGTCTGCTGGACCCCAACGCGCTGCCGGCCGTGGTGCACGCGCTCGAGCGTCCTCTCTCCCTCGATCGCGTCGAGGCCGGCATCGCGGCTCTGGTTCGCCCGCTCGCCCGGCCCCAGTCTCTGCAACAGAGCCTCCTCGCGCTGCACGAGCTCATCTTGCGCGTTCTCGATATTCCGGATCTTCAGTCGCAGCCCGATGTAGCCTCGAGGCTGTCCGCAGCGCGACGCAACTATCAGCAGCTTGCGATCAGCTTCTTGAAGGACATTCGTGACGAGACCGCAATTTCAGGGCCGAATTTCCCGCAGTACCTGCAACTGATCCGCGAAAGCTCGCAGCTCACGCCGCTGTCCGTCGCGATGCTTCCCGAGGTCGCGCGGCACGTGACGGAGCTCGAGAAGTTCGCGCAAGAGGCGTCCACATCCCCCCAGCCGATCCCACCCGAGTTGATCGAGCGCGTTCGCGCGGCTGTCGAAGGCCCCGTCCTCGGTGCCAAACTGGTCGACGGTGAGCTCTGGGTCGTCGGCGGCGATCAGCCCAACCGCTACAACATGGATCTCATCGCCGCAGTGTTCGACGTCGGGGGCTCGGATGTCTATACCTACTCGACTCCCGCAAGCCGGCCGTATCAGATCGTCATCGATCAGTCCGGCGACGACCTCTACGAGTCGAAGGGGGACTTTGCGGGCCCGGCAGCGGCTGTCTTCGGCGTGTCGATCATCCACGATCGCGCCGGCAACGACCGCTACATCTCGCATCACCAGGGCTCCATCGCCGCCGGACTGTTCGGCGTCGGGATCTTGATCGATGAGGCCGGGAACGATCAGTACATCAACGACACGCCTGGCGCGGGCTGGTCGCAAGGCGCCGCAGTCTATGGGGCCGGTGTGCTCATCGACCGGGCCGGCGATGATGTCTACCAGGCCCAGATACTGGCGCAAGGCGTGGGTGGACCCGGCGGCATCGGCCTCATCGTCGATACCGAGGGCAACGACACCTACACGGCGAACGGTCCGCACTTCCCCAGCAGGTATGGGTCACCGGGCGTTGCCGCCGGATTGAGTCAGGGCTTCGGATTCGGAATCCGTGGTTACGCCGCAGGCGGCGTCGGCGCAATCTATGACTTCGCCGGCGACGATCGCTACTCGGTCGGTGAGTTTGGCCAGGGCGTCGGATATTTTCAGGGCCTGGGCATCCTCCACGACATGGCAGGCAACGACCACTATCTCGGCTCCCGCTATGCGCAAGGCAGCGCTGCCCATCAGGCCGCTGGCATTCTGATCGACGATGCCGGCAACGACACCTATACGTGCACCGGTCCGGCAGCACAGGGCGCGGCCTGGGATCAGAGCACCGCAATGCTGATCGACCGTGGCGGTGACGACACCTACTCCGCGAACGTGCTGGCGCAAGGGTCAGCGGCCCAGCAGGCCGTCGCAGTCCTGATTGATCTCGATGGCTGGGATGCCTATTCCTGCGCCAGCCCTTGCCTGGGCGAGAGTGGCGACAACACGTATCACTACGACGCAGACAAGATTTTCAGCTTCAGCGTCTTCATCGATCGCGGCGGCAAATCCGACAGCTACCCACGGCTGCGTGCGAACAACGAGTCGATTCGCACAGGCACACTCGAGCCCGAACAGCCGGCCTCATCCGGCTGCTGCGGCATGTTCGTCGACGAATGATCGCGCGCGCACGGCGTCCTCGCCGTCTTGTCCTCGGCCCAAATCGGCGCGGTTACACAATCATCGGCTTGCTCGCCTGACCCGGAACCGCTGCGCAGCATGAATCCGACTCCTTGGGTGCGACATACTGCGCCGCTGCGTCGACGGCATGAGCGTTGCCGTAGCGGTCGTGATGCCGTACCCATTCCATCGTAAACTCGAGGGCGTCTTCGTCGCGGCCGTTCGGCGCGAGGTCGAGGTAGCTGTACGCGCCGATGAGCGGATCCAGGCCGCGGCCGTATGTCGAGTAGGTGTGATAGACGCGGCCGCCCTGGCGCAGAAAAGCGCTTGCGCCCGGCTGCTCACCCTTCACGTGGTAGGTCTGGCCCAACTGCTCGAGCGCCGTCTGGTCCCGATAGTTGTACTCGACAGGC
>JBGPMS010000239.1:0-8916 GCA_041487115.1 Gammaproteobacteria bacterium | reverse complement strand
GAGCGCCGCCGCGCCGCCGCCCTCGCCCACCAGCACCGCTTGGTCCCGGTCCAGGCCGTACTCGCGCATCAGGTCTTCCACCACGGGGATCACTTTGTCGGTCGCTTTGGTCAAGATCCGGCGCGCGGCGTCCTCGATCGAGATGCCCAGCTGTGCTGCCAGCGGCGCGATGGCGCGGCTTGCCGCCTCGGCGTTGCCGCACGCGTGCCAGCCCGGCTTGGCATAACCCAGCACGTTGGCCGCGCAGGTGTTGGTGATCGCATAGCGCTCGCCGCTGGCACTGCGGATTGCCACGTAGTCGTCGGGGTCGCCTTCCTTGGGACGGAACGCCTCGAGGCGCGGCTCGACGATCTCCTCCGGTGTAGCGAACGCGGCATAGTGCAGCCCCGCGATGTGGGCGCTGCGGGGGCCTACGTCCACGATCTCCTTCCCGCGCACGCGCGGCATGCTCCCGCCAGCAATGCCGATCACGCGAACATCGAGCGAGTTGACGTAGGTGTCGTGCCCGCCGACCTTCGCATGCTTCACCGTCGGCCGGCCGTTGCGGATGACGCCGATGTTGGTGCTGGTGCCGCCAACCTCGAAGTAGATGCCGTCCGACACCTTGAGGTGCATGAGCGCCCCGGCGACGCTCGCAGCCGGGCCGGACAGCATGGTGACCGCCGGCCGACGCCGCATCTCCTGGATGTCCATCACGCCGCCGTCGCCACGCATGATCATCAGCGGCGCCTGGATCCCGGCCTCGCGCACCGCGGCCTCGGTCATGTTGGCCGTATCGATCATCTTGGGCAGTATGCTGGCGTTGATCACGGCGGTGCGGGTGCGCGTCGTCAGGCCGTACAGCTTGGTGATCTCGTGCCCGCCGGTAGCCGCTACGCCTTCCGCCAGGGCCACCTCCATCACCAGCTCTTCGCCGCTCTGGTCGTCCACGCCAAAGGCGCTGCTCGCCACCACCACTTGTGCGCCCTGCGCCCGCAGCGCGCGGATGGCGTCGGTCACGCTCTGACGATTCAGCGCGTCGTTGGTCACGAACTGATGCAGGGGGCGCAGCCAGCGCCCCGGCGCCAGCTCGATTTCCTTGATGTTGCTCTGGCCGCGGGCGAGCAGCGCCTCCATCTTGCCCGCCATGCCGATGACGCCCACCAATGCCACGTCGCCTTCCAGCAGCGCGTTGGTCGCCTGCGTGGTGCTGTGGGCCAGGAACACGACGTCCCCGGGATGCACCGCCGATCGCTCCAGCACGTTGCGGAACACCTCCACCACGCCGTGGGCCACGCCGCGCGCGTGGTCATGAGTGGTGAGCACGGAATAGCGGCCGACCACTTCCAGCGTCGTGTTGTCGATCAAGACCGCTTTGGTGAAGGTGCCGCCGACATCGATGCCGATACGGTAAGTCCTGCGTGCTTCCATGCATCAACCGAGCATGTTGTAGCCGATGACTGAAACGATCGCCACCATGAGGCAGCCGAACGGCAGCGCAGTCTTGAGGAACTGCCCGTGCGATACCTTGGTGTAGCCGATGGTCCACAGCGTCCACGAGTTGGTCGGGTCCACGCTGCCCTGCATCACGGTGGGCCCGAGCCACATGGCATACAGGTACGGCACCGGGATGTCGTTGCTCGAGAGCATGATGGCCAGCACCGCCGAGCCGGTGCCGATCACGACCAGCGGCCCGCGATAGATGCTGCCGATCCCGCCCAGCACGGCGAAGAAGATGGCGGCCTGGAGTGTGCTATGCGGCAGGATCGGCCCGAAGATGGGTTTCAGCGCCGCCGACACCTGCGGCGTCTGACCGGCCGCGATGATCATGCCGCAGATGATCCACAGCGCGGCGATGGTGGCGATGTCGGGAAACGCATCGTAGAAGGATTTGTTGAACAGGTTGAGCTGCCCCTGGAGCGGGCGATCCTTCCAGGTCAGCGCCAGAGCCAGCACGATGCTCAGGAGGAAGGTGGGGATGATCTGCCACTTGAACAGCATGATCATCAGTACCGGAAACAACGGCACTACATAGGTGTAGTAGGGCGTGCGCTTGCGTGCCGGCGGCGCTGGTTCCGCCGCATCCACCGACGCCGCATGGCGCACACCCAGCCGGCGCAGATTGATATAGATCATCAGCCACGCGCACAGCACGTAAATCCCCATGCCGATGATCCAGAAGGTGAGCCACGGCGCCTCGTATTGGATGCCGGGGAACAGCGGCTTGAAGGTGCCGAACAGCGCCGGGTTCACGTACATCCCGGCGCCCACCCCCATGGTGAAAGCCGGCGCGGCGATACGCGGCGGGATGCCCTGGCTCATCATGATAGGGAGGGCGACCACACCGATCGCAATGGCCGCGCCTACTCCATACATGGAAGTGAACAGCAGCGCGGTGACCAGATTGATCACGATCGCGGTGATCAGCGGGCGGTCCCCCGCCAACTCCGCCGCCGAACGAATCACGCTCTCCGCGATGCCGGTCTGGATCAGCACCTGAGCGAACCAGGCGCCGAACACGATGATGATGACCGAGCTGGCGTACTGTACGCCACCGCCCTGCAGGATCTTGGCCTGGATATCGTTCACGCCGATCCCCGCCAGCGCCGCCCAGAGAATGGCCAGTAGCAGCAGCATGATCACCGGGCTCTGGCCGCGAACGATGAGGACGACGACGACGACAAACGCGACCAGCAAAGCGATGCCGGTGGCAAGCTCCATTTCTCTCCTCCCCTACTGAGTATCCCGCAGGGCGCTCGCGCCCTGCCGGGTTTTAGTTGTGACCGCAGTATAGCGCCCCCGCGGGCCGGAGCAACCCGCTCCCTCCTGACGCTATACTGGCTGCAACGCGCCGGAACCACCGGCCGCGCCGACGGTTCGCACAAGGCTCCAAATGTTCGTGTTCAAGCTGGTTGTGGCCCTTGTTATCATCATCGCCGCCCTCCTCCTGGTCTTTCGGTTTCACAAGCAGATCAAGGGGGAGAACACCGGCTTGAGCCTGGGCAAGAAGACCGACGAGGCGGGATCGACCGAGTTGGAGGCGTTCATCGCCGCCTACCGTCGGGACAAGTCTCTAGGAGGGCCGCAGGAGAGCACGCCGCCGCCTGAGCCGGCAACGCAGCCCGCACCGCCGGCTCCCGCTGCGGTGCCGACTGCCGCGAAGGCTCGCGCGGCCTTCCTGTCCGGACCGAGCAAACTCGGCTTTCTGGTGTTCAAGGCCGGGCTGCCCGATCATCACGTGTTCGCCAATACCCGCCTGTCGGATCTGCTGGATGGGCTCGCAGTCCCGGCGCTGGCCAACTTGCGTGTCGATCTGGTGGTATGCAACAAGGAGCTGGCGATCGTTGCGGCCGTGGATCTCCCCAACGGAGCGCAGGTCGACACGCCGACCGAGCGCGAGAAGGAGCAGCGCTTGCGCGGCGCCGGCATCCGTTATCTGCGACTCGCGCCCGGAAAATTTCCCAAGCCTGCCGAGGTGCGCAGGTTGATCTACGACCGCTGAGCCGACGGCGCAGGCGGCTGCGCTCCCGCCCGCAACCCCGTCGACCAAACTATCAGTCGTGCACCACCAGTTCTTTCCCGCGCGTGTCCGGCAGCAGTTGCGAAGGTGAGCAACGATCGCGCTCGCTGGCATCGCAAGCAGAGCACCGATCAATATCGCCAAAATCTGGACGCGCACTCGCGTCATCGCGCGCTCGTGAGGCTGGCGATATAGTCACGTTTGGTGAAAAGGTGCGTTTCAATTTCCTATTCGCCAATCCCGGTGAGCTCGCCGACGTGCGCGACAAGCTCGCTCGCAACCGCGAGACGACCCCGCTCTTCGACACGTCCGCATTCGCCGGGAGTTTGGAAGCCGCCTGTCTCCAGATGTGGGACAACCACCTGCACGGCGGCCCTCGCGACATCGATTTGTAGCGCGGGCGGGTTCGAGCTTCAGCCCTTGGCTCGGGCACCAGACAGAGTGAATCTCATTCGCTCGACTGCGCGCGCCGACCGCTCCTCTTCTTGTGCGGCTCCTGCGCTCGCGCAGCGCTCGCAGCAAAATAATTTCAACGGTGCGCCGGCGCTCTTGATATGCGATGACAGCAAGATGCCTTCAGCTCGTCGCCTGCGCGCGACACAAATTCCTGACGATCAGCTTGCGTACAATCCGGCACGTTAATCCTCGACGCATCTTGCCATTGTTTTAATGGTGAAACGCGCAGAGTGTTAAGCGATTGTGAAAGGAGATGCCGATACGGATACCACGATCGCTACCGAACATAGAGCTGACGAAGTTATACGCGCGTTCACGCAAATGATTCAGGAGATATATTGTATTGACGCATACGCGGGCGTATTGTCAATCGCACAAGATCTTCGCGCTGTCTCTTTCGTTCGATACATCGCACGCGAATCGCGTGAACGGAGAATGACCCCGACGTGTGTCAGAGCAACAGCGTCATCGCTTCAGGGGGGTATTGCTCATCCACTCGTCCAATCACGGAGACCGACTATGCCCGCGATGACGTTGTTCAAGCTCTAGCGGCGATCGCACGGCGGGTCGGTTGATTTCGTTGACCTTGAGACTATGGAGGTCTTGATGAAGATGCATGAGGGTTGGTTCTCGGCAGCGCTCAAACTGCTGGCCGGGATCACTGCCGCTGTAGTTTCGTCTTCGGCGCTGGCGCTGTACGTCGAAGAGTTCGCGATCGGCGACTGGAGCAGCGCCACTGGGCCGGCGGCTTGTGACACGAACCCCGCCGATAACCGGAGCGCCTGGCCGGGAATGGCGGATGCGTGGTACAACCAGATGGGGGCCTTCGGGCACTTCAAAGCCGGGCGTTGGGTGAACGGCTACATGACCAAGCAGCACGAATGCGATCCAAGCTACAACGCCAGTTGCTTGGACTACTGGTCCTGGTCGGGCTACGGCTACGATTGGGCCGACGCTGCCATCGCCGCATATCACGGCTCACCGGTGGGCACCGACTACTGGGCCGGCTTGCAGCGCTACTCCTTCTCTGCCGATGGCGACTGCTGGGTTCGCGCGGGCAATTCGGGGCAGACGCACTTTGGCGATCAATGGCTGAAGTTCTTTATCGCCTCGTCCTGCTTCAGTGCAGATGGCGACACGCTGCCGAACATCCGCTTAGCGATGGCCAAGTCCGGTGCGGCTCTGCGGTCGCATCAGTGGGACGGCTTCCACGGCATCATGTGGATCAGCGGTAGCTTCAACGGAAACTATCAAAACACCGCGTGGGATGGGCATTTCGTCCCCATCTCCACGGCCTGGGTAACCAATCATCACAAGAAGGGCCAGTTCGACTGCGCGGCGTACGACCCGTTCAACTGGTTCGGCACCTGCAAGGACCAGTGTCCGATAGCCTATTCGATCGGAACCAACGGCACCGACGCCCTCAACCGGCTGCTCAACGAGCGCTATAACTTCGTCATGAGCAACCCGGGGGGCAATGGCGGCTATGCCTGGATGTATTACCCAGGCTGCAAGCCCGAGGGCAAGCCTCCGTTCTGAGCGTCGCCCAGACGAGACTCTTGTCACGCACTCTTTACACTATATATCGCGAATGAGGTCTGCCATGTCTTTGCTCGTTTCCAAATGCTTACGATATTCGGTCGCCGCGCTGCTCGCCGCGGCAGCCAGCGTTGCCTACGCACAAACCGAAGGGACGATCGGTACCGGCAAAGAGGACATCCAGCAGTTGATCGAGGCTGCCCTGCCACCGATCCTCACCGGCGAAAATAGCGCCGTCGCGGAGCAGCTACTCAAGCCGCCGCTCGCACCGTCCCTGAGCGAGACGTTCAAGCTAGCGATCGCGGTGCGCGCCGCGTTCGGGCGCGCGCAACCGGTTTTCGCGGCAGAGTGCTCACGCAAGGGCACTCCGGTGAATGAACCGGATCAGGGCGAGTGCAACGCGACTTCCGCGTCACCCGAAGGTGGGGGGGCGTTCAGCCAGCTCAGCTTCAGCAAGAACCTGGGGGTGGGAAACATCCGGTTTCTGTCGCGTACCGCCTTCGACGAGAAGTTCGATCCGCTTAAGCTGGTGCCGGTCGACGGTATTTCCGACGCCACCGCGCTGTCGATGGCAGAGACGTTCCTGGGGAATTTTGGATTGCCGCGCGACCCAAACACCGGGCACCCCTTCGAGTTTCCGCTCCCTCCGACTCCAGCAGGCGCAGCAGGGCCTGATGCGTCATTGTTCGTGAGCAATCTAGCAGTTGCGGGAGCGGGCGCGCAAGGCGACGTCATCAAAACCGTGATGATCCACAAGGTAGTGCAGGTGCCGCGCGGTCTCAAGGTCAATCTGACAGATCCGAAGACGCAACAGGTCGTGATGCCGTTCATCCCCGCGCCCGGCGTGGCGAAGGTCCTGATAGACGGCAACAAGCAAGTGGTCGGGGCGATACTGGAAAACTGGCAGGAGCTTAGAATGGACGACACGCTCCGTGCGGTAGACGCCAAGACTCGACAGGAACTCGTGACTGAAATCTCGCAGGACCTGGCGGGAGAGGGCGGGCGCATCGCGCACGTGTCCGCACATATCGTCTACAGCTCCGACTGGCGCGGGACTTTCGGCCTCCTCCTGCCGGCGATACAAGTTTACGTCGCCCCTGCCACGGGAGCGCTCAGTCCTGCTCAGTTCAACCAGATCATCGAGGAGAAGATTGGGACCGCGGGACTCGTCAGAGAGTACGCGCTGATCGGCCGGCCGCTCAGACCTGATGCCACGGTGCCCGGGCGCTGAGTCGCGGGTGGCGCGGGGAAGCAGCTTCCCGCGCCCGAACCGCAGGAACGTTCAATAACGCGGTGGGAAGTTGGGGGGCGTGGGAGCGTATGAGGACAGCCTACCGCATCGCAATGGAGAGTCGATCATGTTGAAGGTGTCTAGCAGGAAGCTGGCGGGCTTAGCTCTTACGCTTGGACTTGCCTACGCCGGTGCCGCCTCCGCAATCATTACCGTGACGGATCACAATGGCGACGGCTCATTCGGTTCAAAGTTCCATCCGGACGACATCACTTACGGCGACGGCAGCGGCGAAGCGTTCGTTACGCCTCTGCTTTTCACGACAGACCTGGGCGACACAAAAACCGCAAAGACGCAGGTGGGCGGTGCGGGAATGAATTATTCTTATTTGGTCACCGGCGGGGGAACCTCGCCGCTGAAGCTGCAGTACACATTCACCAGCACGCGTCTGACGACCGACACGTTCCCCAATGTAACCGGTCTGCGCTTCATGTTGGATGTGATCGCGTTCGGGTCCAGTGCGTTTGTCACCACCGACGTCGCGACTCAGAAATGGCCGCCAGTACCGGTCGCAGGTGATCCGGACAAGCGTCAGATCCAGGACCTCAACGTCGGCGCGCTCAACACCCTGTTGGTTTCAAACAATGGCGTCACGGACAACGCGAACAACTGTGCGTTGACCGGCTGCACTACCGACTTCGGGCTGGAGTGGGATCGTGCCACCTTGACGCCGGGACAGAGCTGGACCATCAATGTCACCCTGGTGGACAACCCGGCGCTGGTGAGCGGCGGCCGCTATCTACGAGCGGATTCCGTCGATGTCCCCGGTAACGTCTTGTTCGTGGGCAACCCGACGCTGGTGCCCGAGCCGAGCAGCTATGCCATGCTCTTGGCTGGGGTTGCGATGCTTGCCATGATCGGCCGCCGACGTTTGCGCAAGCTCGGCTGAGCCCGCATTCGTTTCCGGTCCCTCGATTCCGTCGGGTGAGTCACCCGCCGGCGGGGTTGTCTCGTCTCGATAGAGTCATCCGATGCTCGCAAACCGCGGTCTATGCTTGGGGTTGGTCGTTCTTTCGTCGTGGCTCGGACAGTCCGTCCGTGCTGACGATCTCTCCGCCTTGAAGGGGGAAGTACAGCAACTGCAGCAGGAACTACGCGCCGTCCAGCAGGACTTGCAGGAGATCAAGCAGTTTCTGTCCGGCCGCAGGCAACAACCAGCATGGGAGCACGTCGACAACGCCGTGTTGGCGCTGGAGGACGCTCCGCAGCGAGGCGATGCGCGCGCACCGCTGGTTCTGGTGGAGTTTTCCGACTACCAGTGTCCTTATTGTGCCGTGCACGCGCGAGAGGTCTTCCCGAAACTGGAAAGCGAATTCATCGCGTCCGGCAAGCTACGCTACGCAGTATCCGAGTTTCCTCTAGTGCAGATCCACCCGCTCGCGGCCAAGGCGGCCGAGGCAGCCCGTTGCGCCGGCGACCAGCAGCACTTCTGGGAAATGCACACGCTGTTGTTCGATAACCAGCGCGAGCTGGAGCCGTGGGATGCCCATGCCAAAGCGCTCCATCTGAACTTGCCGGAGTTCGACTCCTGCATGCAGGAAGGAAAATACGCGGAGTTGGTCCAGAACAATGCGCAGGTCGCTCGGCAGGGTGGCATACAGGCTACGCCCACTTTTTTGCTGGCGTTTGCCGAGGGCGGGGACCGCATCCGCGTCGTGCGGCGATTGCGAGGCTCAGCGCCGCTCCCCGTCTTTAAGGCCGAGATCGAAGCGCTGCTCGCCGAATCCGCAGCGCAGTCCGGAGCGCGATAGGACGCGACGACCGCCATCCTGGAGGAAGGTGGTAAAGCGATTCAAAGACGCGTTATTGGCCGCAGAGAAGCTCGCAGCCGTGGCTATTGCTGCCCGCCCTCGATTTTCTGTTTGAGTGACTCGAGGCCTGATTTGTAGACCTTGTTGAAGAAATCGGTAAGGGTCTGGTCTTCCTGACCAGCCGGTGGTGGATCCATCCAGTACGCGAGGCGCTTGAATCGCGCGCGCCACTCGACGATGGTCGTCCCGTCGCCTGCATCCTTCACGATCATCACCGGGAAATAGTCGCTCGCCGCGACCATGCCGTCCACGTAGGTGTAGCCTATCCGCATCGCGGCCGGATCGTAGTCGATCAGCCGCTCGGTCACCTTGGTGCCATT
>JBGPMS010000238.1:0-8945 GCA_041487115.1 Gammaproteobacteria bacterium | reverse complement strand
CTGGGCGACCTGGTCGCCGATGCCATGGAGAAGGTCGGGCGCGAGGGCGTCGTCTCGGTCGAGGAGGCGAAGGGGACCAAAACCACCATGGAAGTCGTCGAGGGCATGCAGTTCGACCGCGGCTATCTGTCCCCGTACTTCATCAACAATCCCGAAAAGCAGAGCGCAGTACTGGACAATCCCTACGTGCTTCTGCACGACAAAAAGATTTCCAGCATCCGTGACCTGCTGCCCGTGCTCGAACAGGTGGCGAAGGCAGGCCGTCCGCTGCTGATCATCGCCGAGGACGTGGAAGGCGAGGCGCTTGCCACGCTGGTGGTGAACAACATCCGTGGGATACTGAAGACTACGGCTGTAAAGGCACCTGGCTTCGGCGATCGCCGCAAGGCCATGCTGGAAGACATCGCCGTCCTGACCGGCGGCACGGTGATTTCCGAGGAGGTCGGCTTGCAGCTCGAGAAGGCTGCCCTCAACGATCTGGGTCAAGCCAAGCGCATCGAGGTAGGGAAGGAAGAGACCACCATTATCGACGGCATGGGCGATGCCAAGCAGATCGAAGCGCGAGTGAAGAACGTCCGCAAGCAGATCGACGAAGCCACCAGCGACTACGACAAAGAAAAGCTGCAGGAGCGCGTCGCCAAGCTGGCTGGCGGTGTGGCGCTGATCAAGGTCGGTGCCGCCACCGAAATGGAAATGAAGGAGAAGAAGGCGCGCGTAGAGGATGCACTGCACGCTACCCGCGCCGCGGTCGAGGAAGGCATCGTCGCGGGCGGGGGCGTTGCGCTAGTCCGCGCGCGCCAGTCCATCCAGACACTGAAGGGCGCCAACCACGACCAGGATGCCGGCATCAAGATCGTGATGCGGGCCCTGGAAGAGCCGCTGCGCCAGATCGTGGCCAATGCCGGTGCGGAACCCTCTGTCGTCCTCAACAAAGTGCTCGAAGGCAAGGGTAACTACGGCTACAACGCCGCGACCGACCAGTACGGCGATCTGGTCGAGATGGGCGTGCTGGACCCGACCAAGGTTGCGCGCTGCGCGCTGCAAAACGCCGCTTCGGTCGCCGCGCTCATACTGACCACCGATGCGATGGTGGCGGAACTGCCGAAGGACGAAGGGCATCGGCATGGGGGTGGTGGCGGTGGCGGTATGGGCGGTATGGGGGATATGGACATGTAGGGTTATGGCGTCACGGAAACGTGACGCCATAAACTCCGCGAATTGAAGCGTCAAAAAAGGCCTGACGCTTGATTCGCGGGCCGGTGGTGCCGAAAGCGCTGAAGGGTGCTTCATGGTCAAAGGGCTCCGTTGAAAGACGGGGCCCTTTGTCCTTTGAGCAGGAGGAGGCCTTTTTCGCGCTGCAACAAGTTTCAGCCTGAAATGCGGCCCGCCAACAGCGCCGTTCCGTTGACAAGTGCGCGGGTCGAGCTTATGTTGCCCAGGAGTCGCGCGAAGCCCAGGGCGGCCACAACTAAAACACCAACATGGGAGGACCTCAATGAGTGAGGCTACAGCTGCGGGTCAGGCTGCGTTCGCACATCCCGAATTCCAGCCCGAAGAAAAGCGGGTCATATTCGCTTCTTCTCTCGGTACCGTCTTCGAGTGGTACGACTTCTACCTGTACGCTACTCTCGCCCCGTTCTTCGCGGCCCTGTTCTTTCCCAAGGGCAACGACACCGCCGCGCTGCTGTCGAGCTTCGCTACCTATGCCGCCGGCTTTCTCGTCCGCCCCTTCGGCGCTCTGCTGTTCGGGCGCATCGGCGACATCGTCGGCAGGAAATACACTTTCCTGGTGACTATCACGGTAATGGGTGCCGCCACCTTCGCGGTGGGACTGTTGCCCACCTTCCAGGCCATTGGATGGGCGGCGCCGGTCCTGCTCGTATTGCTGCGATTGCTGCAGGGCCTCGCGCTGGGTGGAGAGTACGGCGGCGCCGCGACTTACGTGGCGGAGCATGCGGCCGAGACCCGGCGTGGTTACGACACGAGCTGGATTCAGACCACCGCGACGCTCGGTTTCTTTCTGGCGCTGATGGTGATTCTGGCCTGTCGAGGGACCATGGCCAAGGAAGCTTTCGCGGAGTGGGGCTGGCGTATTCCGTTTCTGGTTTCCCTGGTCTTGTTGATCTTCTCGATCTACATCCGGCTCAAGCTCGAAGAGTCGCCGGTATTCCAGAAGATCAAGAGGGAAGGGCAGACGTCGAAGGCGCCTCTGACCGAGAGTTTCGCCAACTGGGACAATGGGAAGATCGTGCTGCTGGCGTTGTTGGGCGCGACCGCGGGTCAAGGCGTGGTCTGGTACACCGGCCAGTTCTACGCGCTCTTCTTCCTGATCATCACGCTCAAGCTGGACTTCCAGAGCGCCTATATCTTGATCGCGATCTCGCTGGTGCTCGGCACGCCGCTCTTTATCTTCTTCGGCTGGCTGTCGGACAGGATCGGGCGCAAGAACATCATCATGGCGGGATGCCTGCTCGCCGTCCTCACCTATTTCCCGCTGTTCAAGGGATTGACCCACTACGTCAACCCCGACCTCGAGGCCGCGAGCGCGAAAACACAGATTTCCCTGGCCGCCAATGACTGTACCTTGCACATCTTCGTCGGGCCATGGTCGAGGTTCAGCGACTGCGACAAAGCCAAGGATTTCCTGACCAAGCAGGGAATTTCCTTCGCATCCCTGCCAGGGGTCGAGGGCCAGAATGTGGTCATGAAGGTCGGTGATGTCGAGCTGAAGGGCTGGAACGAGGCCAGTTACAAAGAGGCCCTCAAAACAGCCGGCTTTCCTGTCACAGCAGACCCGTCCAAGGTCAACTGGTTCATGACCGAGCTGATCCTTGTCATCCTCGTCCTCTACGTGACCATGGTGTACGGCCCCATTGCAGCCTTCCTGGTCGAGCTATTTCCGGCGAGGATCCGCTACACCTCGATGTCGCTGCCGTACCACATCGGCAACGGCTGGTTTGGCGGCATGCTGCCTTTGCTGGCCACCGCAATGGTGGCGGCATCGGGCAACATCTACTACGGTCTGTGGTATCCCATCGTCGTGGCTGCCATGACCCTCATCGTGGGGTCCACGCTGCTGAAGGAGACCAAGGACCGCAAGGTGCGCGTGGATCTGTAGTACGGCCAACCCTGGCACGCAAAGCCCGCTCTAGCAGCGGGCTTTGTCGTTTCTGGAGGTGTGCCCCCTCCTTCCACCGCCTTACGCCAGCCCCTCCCAGCGGCTATAATGCGCGCTCCCTGGACGGGGCCTCCGCACAGGACTATCTACATCGGCAAGTGGCCAAGTAGCTCAGTTGGTAGAGCAGAGGACTGCAACCTGCCGGCCTTGGCCGGCCGGTTGAGGCGAAGGCTAACATCGGCTTGCCGATGTTAAGCTGGCTTGAGCCAGCGGCCGGAACCAAAATCCTTGTGTCCGCGGTTTGAGAAGTGTGCAGTAAAGTGGCCAAGTAGCTCAGTTGGTAGAGCAGAGGACTGAAAATCCTTGTGTCGGCGGTTCAATTCCGTCCTTGGCCACCAATAGCCCTGAAAATTAGTAGGCACATAGTAGGAACTAAAGTCTCCAGCATCCAGCTAGACGGATTGGGATGCTACCCTTCGCCACTCTATTGGGTCGTCGTCACTGCCAGCACCGACCGATCGCTCCCTTACCGCCTGAAGAACCTCATGCTGCTTGGCTATGAACGTGCTTGCCTGCGCAGCGATCAAGAACGGCGCAGAGAGCTAGAGCAGTGAACCATAGCGAGATCGTCAGTTTCTTCTGGGGCGTCGCGGACCTCATCCGCGACACCTTCAGGCGCGGCAAGTACCAGGACATCATTCTGCCGCTGACTGTCCTGCGTCGCCTGGACTGCGTGCTCTCCGACACCAAGGAGAAGGTCCTCCGGAAGCAGGCCGAGCTCCGGGACAAGAAGCTCGAGAACCTCGATCCGCAGCTGCGGAAAATCGCGGGCTTCGCGTTCTACAACACCTCTCGCTACGACTTCGAGAAGCTCCTCGCCGACGCGCCGCATCTAGCTGCCAACCTCCGCAACTATATCGCGGGCTTCAGTCCGAACATGCGTGAGGTCCTGGAGAAGTTCGACTTTGACAGTACCATCAGCAAGCTCGACGAGGCGGGCCTCCTATTCCAAGTGCTCGAGCGATTCAAGAACGTGGATCTGCATCCAGACAAGATCGACAACCCTACTATGGGGACCATCTTCGAAGAGCTGATTCGCAAGTTCAACGAGGCGCTGAACGAGAACCCCGGTGAGCACTTCACACCCCGCGATGTCGTTCATCTTATGGTCGATCTGATGCTGGTCGGGGATGAGTCGGAGATCCGCGCTAAGAACGTAATCCGCACGGTCTACGACCCGTGCTGCGGCTCGGGCGGTATGCTGATGATTACGAAGGAGCACATCACTGTCGGTCTACGGAAGAACGGCGATCTGCTCCGCCCCGCGATGAGCAAGAATGCCGAGATCCACCTCTTCGGCCAGGAGGTGAACCCCGAGACGTGGGCAGTCTCAAAGTCCGATCTTTTCATGAAGGAGCCGACAGGCCACGACGCCGACAACATCGCCTTCGGGAGCACGCTCTCCAACGACCGCCATGCTGGCAAGACGTTCGACTACCTGATCGCCAACCCGCCCTACGGTAAGGATTGGAAGCGCGACGAGGACGCGGTCCGTGCCGAGCACGAGCGCGGCGCGGCGGGCCGCTTCGGCCCTGGGCTCCCGCGCATCAGCGATGGTCAGCTTCTATTCCTGCTGCACATGCTCGCGCACGCTAAAGAGCCGAAGGAAGGCGGTTCGCGCATCGCGATCATCATGAACGGCTCCCCGCTCTTCACGGGCGACGCGGGCAGCGGCGAGAGCGATATCCGCCGGTTCATCCTGGAGAACGATCTGCTTGAGGCACTGATCGCACTTTCCGAGCAGCTGTTTTATAACACCGGCATCGCAACCTACGTGTGGGTCGTGACCAACCGCAAGGTGCGGGCGCGCAAAGGCAAGGTGCAGCTCATTGACGCTACCTCGTTTTGGGTGTCGATGCGCAAGAGCCTGGGCGACAAGCGCCGCGAGATCCCGCTCGAGCGCGCTCAGGACGTCCTAAAGATCCTGGCCGACTTCAAAGACGGCGACACGCGCACTATCATCAAGGACGGCAAGCAAGAGGATGTGGTGGTCAGCCGGATTTTCCCGACATCCCACTTCGGCTTCCGCAAGATCACGGTCGAGCGTCCGCTCCGCCTTAACTTCCAGGCGGGTTCGGAGCGTATCGCGCGCCTCGAACACGAAAGAAGCTTCCAGGCGCTCGCGCAGTCGAAGAAGAAAGGCGCCGCGGGTGTAAAGGAGCAGGCCGAAGGCCGCGCCCTGCAGGAGGCGATCCGCAAGCTTCTGCGTGGACTCCCGCATACACTCTCCAAAGATCGGGATGAATTCGAGCGCCTGCTTGACGCCGCTGCGAAAAAGGCTGGCCTCAAGCTGCCGGCCCCCGCAAGGAAGGCGATCCTCTCCGCACTATCCGAGCGTGACGAGGCGGCTGTCATCTGCCGCGACCTGGACGCCAGCCCCGAGCCAGACCCGGAGCTGCGCGACACCGAGAGCGTGCCGCTCGCCGAGAGCGTCGAGGCCTTTTTCGATCGGGAGGTCACACCCCACGTTCCCGACGCCTGGATCGACACTTCCAAGCGGGACCCGAAAGACGGCCAAGTCGGTCTCGTCGGCTACGAGATAAACTTCAACCGCTACTTCTACCGTTACACGCCGCCCCGGCCGTTGGAAGAGATCGAAGCTGACATCCGCGGCATCGAGAGCGACATCGTCAGGATGCTGGCGGACGTGACAGGAAGCCCGTTCGCCGGCAAATGAACGTCGGCACTTGACTGTAAGTGCCGACGTTTATTACAGTCCTCGAATGAAGTCGCCGCGCCTCACCCCCGCCCGGCTCAAAGCCGCCGGCATCGGAGCCTTCTTCCGGCCCCGCGACCTGGAGTCACTGGAGATCCCTTTCGCGGAGATCCAGCGCCTCGTTGCAGCCGGCACGGTCGAGAAGGTGGCCCCCGGCCTCTACCGTCTCGCAGCGGCGCCGCCGAGCGAGTTCGAGACGCTCGCGATGATTGCCTCGGCTGCTCCGGGCGGGATCGTCTGTCTGCTTTCGGCCCTACGCCTGCACGGGATCGGCACCCAGGCGCCGCATGAGGTCTGGCTCGCGCTCGACCGCAAGGCGCGCAAGCCGGCGCGCCTGCCGGCGAAGGTGCGCATCGTCCGCTTCTCGGGGGCCATGCTCACGTACGGCGTCGAGACGCGCCCGATCCTCGGTGTCCCGATGCGCGTGACCTCCCCCGCCCGCACAGTCGTGGATTGTTTCCGCTACCGGAGCAAGCTCGGCCTCGACGTCGCCCTCGAGGCGCTACGTGACGCCGTCCGTGCCCGCAAGGCGACGGTGGATGAGATCATGCGCGCCGCCGAGGTCTGCCGCGCCCGCACGGTGATGAAGACCTACCTGGAGGCACTGGCGCCATGACGGGCCGGCCCCCCAGGAACGTCGCCGCCTCGGTGCGTGCCCAGCTGCTCCACCTCAGCCGCGAGAGGGGCGAAGACTTCCAGTTCCTCCTCCAGCGCTTCGCCGCCGAGCGCTTCCTCTGCCGCCTCGGGGTGTCCGCCTACCGCGACCGCTACGTACTGAAGGGCGCCATGCTCTTCGCCCTCTGGGGCGGCTCGATTTACCGGCCCACGCGCGACCTCGACTTCACCGGCTACGGCAGCAACGAAGCCGACGCGGTACTCGTGGCGCTCCGGGAAGTCTGCGCTGTGGAAGTCCTCGACGATGGGATCGTCTTCGATCTCGCGACACTTGCAGCGGAGCCGATTCGCGACGACGCTGAGTACAACGGCCTGCGCATTCGTTTCCAGGCCACGCTCGATGGCGCCCGCATTCCCATGCAGATCGACGTCGGCTTCGGCAACGCCATCGAACCGCCCGCTACCGAGGCCGACTACCCGACGCTCCTCGACGCAGCGGCCCCGCGTATCCGGGCGTACCCCCACGAGGCCGTCGTGGCCGAGAAGCTCCACGCTATGGTCGTGCTCGGCGAGCGCAACACCCGCTACAAGGACTTCTACGATCTCAACGTGCTCGCGCGACAATTCCCCTTCGACGGCGAGCGGCTCGCCCGCGCGATTGCCGCGACCTTCGAGCGTCGCCGAACAACGATTGATCCCGCGCTCCCGGCCGCCCTCGCGCCCCGCTTCTACAACGACGACGCCCGAGCGGCGCAGTGGCGGGCCTACCTGACTCGCAACGCACTTCCCGGCGCTCCGGCGGACTTCGCCGCCGCCGGCGAGTTGCTCCAATCGTTCCTCGTTCCGCCTTGGCGGGCGCTCGGTGACGGCCGCGCATTCTCCGGCACCTGGCCACCGGCGGGTCCTTGGGCCTCACCAACGAAGGAGTCCTCCGCATGATCGGCGCTAGCTTCGGCAGCACCAAGACTCCGCTGCAGGACCTGCGCGCCGACCGCTTCTGGGAGTTCTACGCGGCCCGGGCTGAGGCTCTGCTACAGCGGATCGAGGCCGCCACGGGCAAGAACATCACACGTGAGCCGGAGCTATTCCACGCTGGCGTCGTCACCGAGGCTGGGCCGGAGGCGTGGGAGGCGGAGGAGCTGCTCGAGGAAGCCGCGTAGTGAGAGGGACGGCGATTGCCGAGTCCGTCAAGCTGCGGCGGTTCAAGCGCTACCCGGCCTACAAGGAGTCCGGTGTCGAGTGGCTGGGGGAGATTCCGGTGCATTGGAGAGTCCTCGCATTGAAGCGCATTGGAGACCTTCAGTCGGGTGCCGGCTTCCCCGATGATGAACAGGGTCTCATGACCGAGGAGATCCCGTTCTTCAAGGTCGGAGACATGGGTGTTCCCGGTAACGAACGCGAACTGCGCGAATGCCAGCATACGGTGTCTAAAGCGACCGCCCGGCGCTTGGGTGCCTTTGTCTTTCCACCTCGCACGATCGTGTTCGCGAAGGTCGGGGCCGCGCTATTGCTTAACCGCAGGAGGCTTCTTACGCGGCCGTCGTGCATCGACAACAACATGATGGGGTTCATGCCGGACGAATGCGACCTCACTTGGGCGATGTACTGGCTAAGCGGGCTCGACATGGGGGAACTCGCGAATCCAGGCGCGGTGCCTTCGGTCAATGAAGGACAGATGCGTGACACTCCCGCGATCGTTCCCACCATGACCGAACAACGCGCTATCGCCGCATTCCTCGACCGGGAGACAGCAAGGATCGATGCGCTAGTGGCGAAGAAGGAGCGGCTGATCGAGCTGCTCCAGGAGAAGCGCACCGCTCTCATCACCCGGGCCGTCACCAAAGGCCTCGACCAAAACGTTCCTATGAAGGACTCCAGCGTCGAGTGGCTCGGGGAGATTCCGGCGCATTGGGAGGGTGCCAGAATGTGGCGGATCAGCCGAGCGATCAGCGGTGGCACGCCAGCGAAAGAGGAGCGCGGATATTGGGACGGCGGTGTACCGTGGGTGTCGCCGAAGGACATGAAGCGGAGATGCATCGACTCCTCCGAGGATACCGTTACCGAACGAGCTATCGCGGAGACAGGCATCAAGCTGATTGCACCTCCTGTGGTACTGGTCGTGGTTAGAGGAATGATCCTTGCGCACACATTCCCAGTGGCGATCACTACTGTCCCAGTGACTATCAATCAGGACATGAAAGCGCTTCGCTTCGCGACGGTCGTAGATCCAGTCTTCTTTACGTGGCTGTTCGAGGGCATCGGAAAGCGCGTGTTGGCTTCGATAGTCGAAGAGGCTGCGCATGGAACGAGAGCCATCCGCATGGACCAGTGGCGATCAGTCACGGTGCCGCTGCCGCCACTCCCGGAGCAACGCGCCATCGCCGCCTTCGCCGACCGCGAAGGGGCAAGGATCGACGCCCTCATAGCCAAGGTCCG
>JBGPMS010000237.1:0-9088 GCA_041487115.1 Gammaproteobacteria bacterium | reverse complement strand
CAGTGGGTCACAGGATGAGCAGAAAGTTCGCGTTGTTCTTAGCGCAGCCAAAAGATTTCTTGATTACGTACGAGCTTCAGCCTAGGTCAGGTACGCCGAGCGGCCGTAACCACCCCGGCGCGTCGCGCCACCCCACCCTGAAAAGGAGGGGGGAGAAAAATCTTTCCCCTCCTGCCCGAGGAGGGGTGCCCGCGTAGCGGGCGGGGTGGTGGGAGCCTGCTCGCGGCTGAGCTTCGTTGGTAATCAGGAAAGATTTAGTTCGCGCGCGGCCGATAGCGCACTTGATTTTGTTGCCAGGATTCTGTAGGCCGAGTTGTATGTGGCGCGCCAACGCGGAGAAAAACATTCCGTGAATCGATCGCATAAAAATCCAGTTCTCACCCCTTCGGATTGCCGGAATGGCCCGTCGTTACTGGGCTTGCGGGACGTCGGCGCCCGCGGCTTATGCACACGACTTCAAGTAACGCTTGAAGAACGCGTGGATAAATTCCGCGCGTCTCCTTGATGCGAGCTAATAACCTGATTCCTGGGGGAAAAGCCGAACGGTCCTAATCTGGACCGATTTCCAGAGAGGCCCGTCACAAAAGGCTCTCCGGGCGGTCGAGGGTGCTTTACCCACAAAGTTATCCACAAGGACTTGACGCGCACTGCAGAAGGGATGTACGGGTTTCGCTACAACGCAGTCCTGATCCTCGTGCGACGCCCCGCGCTACGCGTTCTTGAAGCTATAGACTGGGCGCGGGGACTTGTCTTCGTAGTAGGGCATCATCTGCGGGATGAGCGCTGATAGGGCTTCCTGTCGCTTCTCGCCCGCGGGGTGCGTGCTCAGAAAATCCGATTGCCCTTTGGTGCCGCTGGCGTCGAGCATCTTCGCCCACAGCCGCGGTGCGGCGTGCGGATCGTAACCGGCCTTCGCGGCCAGCTCGATGCCGATGCGGTCCGCCTCTGCCTCCTGCGTTCGGCTGTTGGGCAGTTGGACGCCCACGGTGGTGGCGACTGCGGCTGCCTGCAACGCTACCTGGCTGGTAGTGCTGTTGTTGCCGAGCAGGATTGCTCCCACTTGAAGGACGGCCTGCGATGCCATGGCCGTCGACATGCGCTCGGCCGTGTGCTTGGCGAGCGCGTGGCCGATCTCATGGCCCATCACCTGCGCGATCTCGTCGTCGGTGAGGTTGAGCTTCTGGATGATGCCGGTGTAGATGGCCATTTTTCCACCCGCCATGCACCAGGCGTTGAGGGTGTTCGGGTCGTCGATCACCGCGACCTGCCAGTCCCAGCTCTCGGTCTCGGGCCGATACTTGATCGCCTGCGCTACCAGCCGAGCCGTGATCTTGTCGATGCGCGCCTTGAGGGCGGGATCGTCGTTGAGCTTGCCTTGCTTGCGGAGCGGATCGAGCGTCTGCCCATAGGCCTCCGCGGAGGCGCTGATGGCCTGCGATTCGGACACCAGCATGAACTGTTTGCGGCCGGTGACCGGGGCGGTCTCGCAACCGGCCACGGCGGCCGCGAGTGCGAGGAGGAGAAGGATGCGGAAAGAGCTCATGGTTAGGTTCCCCTGTTGAAGCCGATCGATGATGTTGTGACTGCCTCCGGTTCACGATGCGGCTGACGTGATTATAATTCATACTAGTCGAGACGCGGCGCGTTGCAGTCGAGTGGGAAGAGAGGAGACGAGTCAATGCAGTTGCCGGGCGCCGATCGCCTCGAGATTGCACGAGGCAACATCGTTACCTTCGCCGTCGACGCGATCGTCAACGCCGCCAATTCGTCGCTGCTCGGAGGCGGCGGCGTGGACGGCGCGATCCATCGCGCAGCCGGGCCGGAGCTGCTGGCGGAATGCCGCAAGCTGAACGGCTGCGCGCCGGGGCAGGCGAAGCTCACGGGCGGATACCGCCTGCGGGCGCGCTACGTCATTCACACCGTCGGCCCCGTGTGGTCGGGCGGTGGCCACGGTGAACCGGAAACACTGGCGTCGTGCTATCGCAACTCGCTGCTGCTGGCGGTGGCGCAGGAGATCAGGACCCTCGCGTTTCCTGCCATCAGTTGCGGCGTATACGGTTATCCCCTGGACCAGGCTGCAAAGATCGCGGTGCACGAAACGGCGACATTCCTGGAGCAGGACTCACGCATCGAGAAAGTGTATCTCGTGTGCTTCGGCGACGACGTGCATAAGGCCTACGCGGCGGCGTTGGCAGGGTGTTGACGATCGTCCGCAGCAGCAAGTCTCCGAGCAGGCGTTCGGCGATCGCGCTTACAAGGCCTTGCCGACGGCGGTTCGCGATCTACTGCTTGACGGCCTCCGGCCCCAGCGTGCGTAGCTTCTCGCGCGCCTGCGGCGCGGCCTTGGCACTGGGTTGCAACTGCAGGAACTGTTCGAACGCGTTCCTGGCATCGTCGATGCGGTTCGACTGGATGTAGGCATCCCCCAGGTTGTAGTAGGCGATGGCGCGCTTGGGGTCGATCTCGATCGCTTTCTCGAACCAGCGCGTAGCCTCCGGGTAGTTCTCCAGCTTGTAGTAGGCAAAGCCCAGATTGTTGGCGGCCAGCGCGCTGCCGGAGTCCAGCTCGAACGCAGCCTTGAACTCGCCGGCTGCGTCGGCGTACTTCTTCTCGCGGAACAGTGCGGTGCCGCGGTCATTCCGTGCCGCTGCCGCGTCCTTGGCCGGCGGCGCCGGGCCTCCGCGCTGCAACGCCTCCTGTGTCTGCGCCAGCTCGACCTTGAGCTTTTGGTTGCGCTCGGCTTTGGCCGTGATCTCGGCGCGCAGCCTGGCGATCTCCGCGTTGAGCTGGATCGCCTCCTGGTCGAGCTCGGCCGACTGGTCGTTGAGGAATTCGCCCTCGTGCCTCAGCTCGAATACGAATTCGCCGCCCTCGCTGCCGGGCAGGCTGCCGAAGGCAGGGGTCTGCTGGGATACAGCGACGAGACGATGGGTCCGGCGTAGGCGGCGATCTCGGAGGCGGTGATCACGCCGTCGCCGTTGAGATCGCCGTTGCCCTCCAGCGCCTCGGAGATGTCCTGGAAGTTGGTCATCGAGATGGCCTGGCCGTGGAAGTTGTCGATCGCTGCCTCCACCGGGACGATGTAGCCGAGCTCACGGCCGGAAGGCAGCTTGCGCGTTGCGCCGTGTCCGGCGAAGAAGACCAGCACGCGGTCGTCGTGCTTCACGAGTCCCGGATCGGCCAGCTTGTCGCCGAGCAGCGAGAGGATCTTCTCACGCGTGGCCTCGCGGTCGAGCAGCAGAAAGATGTTCTCGGGCTTGAACTGATAACGCCGTATCAGCAGGTCGCGGATGGCCGTGGCGTCGTTGACGGCGTAGCGCAGTTTGGGCCACTTGGCGTAGTCGTCGATACCGATCAGCACGGCCCAGCTTTCACGGTAAGGCGCGGGCGCGGCCACCCGCGCCGGCGCCGCGATACCCCGCGGCGTTTCGGTGCCGGTGGCCACGGCGAACTGCGTGCCGTCCCAGGCGGCGAAGCTGTAGCCGGCGTCCTTCAGTCCCTGCAGCACCAGCGGAAGCGCCTCCACCGTGCGCTCGTGGATGTCGTGGAACAGGACGATGCCGCGCTTCTGCTTCTCCACCTCGTCCAGCACGCGCGCTGCGATGGACGCCGGAATCGGATCCGCCCAGTCCTCGGAGTCGATGTTCCACATGATGGACTTGAGCTTGTGCGTCTCGAGTGCGCTCAGGATGCCCTGGTTGCGCGCACCGTAGGGCGCACGGAACATCACCGGGGCCTGGTGGCTGACGTGCTCGAGAAGCTGACTGGCGGTTTCGATCTCCTTGGCCACCTCGGCGTCGCCCAGGCTCGGCAGCACCGGATGAGAGTAGCTGTGGTTGCCGAGCGCCTGACCGCGCTCGAGGATGTGTTGGGTGGCCTTGGCGGCGCGCGTGAGCTTGATGGTGCCGTCGTCCTCGATGCTGCCGATATTGCGCCCGACCTCGAAGAAGACCGCGGGGACTTTCGCGTCGTTCAGAATGTCGAGGATGCGGTCCGTGTAGCGCGCATGCGGTCCGTCGTCGAACGTCAGCACCAGCGTGCGCGCGGGCAACGTGGAGCCGTTCAGCTCGGCGCGATTGCCTTTCGCCGGGCGCCCGGCGCGCGACTGCGGCTGCTCTAGCCGCACCGGCTCGAATTCACGCAGAACTGCCGCCCGGTCGAAGCGCGTGCGCACGAACGCGACGTAGCTCTCCCAGGACTCGCGCCGCACCGTGATGCCGCGTACCGAGAGGCGCGACAGGACTTTCTCGAGCTCCTTCTCGTATAGCGCCTGGATGCGCTTGAGCGCGTCGAGATCGTCGTCGATCCGCCTGCGCAGCGCCGGATTGAAAGTCGCCGTCGGGAGCTCTTCGTCCAGATGGTCTGCGAGCTGCGCGAGGAGCTCCTTGAAGGCGAGCTTGTCGGCGTCGCGATACTCGGCGTTGTCCTCGACGTCGTCGAGGAATCGAGTGACTTCCGCCGGCGCACCGGATGAAGTTGCAGCGCCGCTCAGCGCGGAAGCCAGGCGCGCGCCCAGAGCGTTGGCACGCTCGAGATTCCGGAAGAACAGGTAGCGGCCCACCATCGACGCGCGCTCGGGATCGGCATCTGCGGTCGGGGAATCGGCGAGCAGCGCGATGATGCGCCGGTAGTCGTCCACGATCGCGCGGTCATCGGCCTCGACGCCCGGTTCTGCCCGACCGGCGCCCCACGCTGTGAAAAACAGGCTGCACGCCACAATGAGCAGGCTGGCGGCCCGGGCCGCGAGGACGACCGGCTTGCGGATTGGCATGAATAGACCCGAAGAAGGTGAGGGAATTTTAACAGCTTGATGCAAAACCCCGAGAAACTCGACCTATGCTCGGGACTAAACTCCGTTCGCGCTGAGCGTAGTGGCGTAAGCCACGGAGTCGAAGCGTCCTACACATGGGCCGATGGCGCGGCCCGGCTCCGCGCCGTATCATTCAAGGCGTTGCATCGTAACGGAGTGCAGGGATGGATCGTCTCGGGGCGATGGAGATGTTCGTGCGGATCGTGGAGACGGGCAACTTTTCCGCCGTGGCGCGCGAGTTGGGGACGACTCAGCCCACCGTCAGCAAGCAGCTCACCGGGCTGGAGAAGCAGCTCAAGACGCGGTTGCTCAACCGTTCCACGCGCAGCCTCAGCTTGACCGAGGCCGGCACGGCCTACTATGAGCGCTGCAAACGCATCATCGAAGAGGTGCACGAGGCCGAAGGGGCGCTCGGCCGGCTGCAATCGTCGCTTACCGGCACGCTGCACGTCAACAGCTCGATCACGCTCGGCCAGATCTACCTCACGCCGCTGATTCTCAAGTTCCAGCACGAGTATCCGGATCTGATGGTGGAGCTGACCCTGAACGACCGGTATATCGATCTGGTGGAGGAGGGCGTGGACGTGGCGGTGCGTATCGGCCGCCTGACCGATTCGAGCCTGGTGGCGCGCCGGCTCGGCAGCACGCGCCGGCAGTTGGTTGCCACGCCCGCCTATCTCGCGGCGCATGGGACGCCGAATACGCCTGAGGATCTGGTGCATCACAACTGTCTCCTTTACGCCTACCTGTCGACCGGCAACGAGTGGACGTTCAACGGCCCGGACGGAGAAATCCGTGTGCGGGTGCACGGGAACTTCAAGGCCAATAACGGCCACGCGATTCGCGAGGCGGTGATGGCCAATGCCGGCATCGGGATCGCTCCGGACTGGCTCATCCACGACACGCTGGAACGCGGCGAGGTGGTGGCCGTGCTGCCGGAGTTCGCCACCGCGCCGCTGGAGATCAACGCGGTCTATCCCTCAGCTCGACACGTGTCGGCCAAGGTGCGGTCGTTCATCGAGTTTCTGCAGACGGAGTTCAAAGCGATTCCCGCGTTCGCGGGAGCGTAGCCCGGATATTCAGCGCGGCTCAGAACTGACCGACCAGTTCCACCCCGACGTACGGCGAATTCGCACCGCTCTGAATGCGGTAACCGCCTCTCACGTTGAGGACGACGCCAGCGAAAGGCTGCAGGCCGCCATAGACCAGCCCAACCTTCTCGGCGTCGTAGGTGGGATCCCCCTGAAGGGTCAGCTCGGGCCCGATGAACGTGGCCCCCGCCAAGCCGCGCAGCATACGGTGGCGTCGATGCGGCTCGGAACAGAGTCGTAGCTGTAGCTGTAGTTGTCGAGCCAGTAACGTTGCGCCCAGCCACGGCCCAGAGTGCTGCCGGGTAGCGGGATGAGGGCGCCGAGTCCAAAGTAGTAGTCGTCCTTGGTCGCCTCTGCGGTCGCGATCCACACGCTGTCCGCGGAGGACGCAGGACCGGCCGCAGCGAGCACGGCGGCGGCCAGTGCGCGCTTCAGGCATAGCCGTCTCACCCGCCCGCCTTCGGGCTGCGGGCCTGGAAGCTGTACACGTAGAGCGGCGTGCCGCCGCTCGTGATGGTCTCGACGAAATCGCACGGCCCTTCCAGGGTATGTGTGCCGGCGCGCGTGATGACGGCCACGTGCAATTCTTCCTCGACGAGCACGCGGCTGAAGGAGATGAGCGTCCGTTGCGCGATGTCCTTTCCGGGCACCGAGATCAGGCTTACCTGCGAGGCGGCGGACGGCGTTGCGGTGGACCCGATCAGCGCGGCGGCCCAGCGTTCGGTCTGTGGCTGCTGCTGGTGCTCGCGCCGTCCGAGACGCTCGGCGAGTCGCTGAAGACTCGAATGCCTGGAGGGACAACGGAGGAGCCGCGGATCCCACCCCTTGGGGGAGGAAGGAGTTTCTTGCCTGGTCCCCTGTCCCTTGTGGGAGAGGGAGTTTCTTGCTTGGTCCTCTCTCCCGCTGTGGGAGAGGGCTAGGGTGAGGGGTAATGCCGAGTGCTGCTACTGGACTCGCACCGAATCAGGGCGCCGTCTCGCCCGCCCCGAAGTCCAGCTCGACGCGCGCTCCGTTGGGATCGAAGCAGAACAGCTGCCACGTGCCGGACTCGGGCTGGCGGCGCAGGTCGTACTCGATTCCGTGCGTCTTGAGCTTGGCTGCGGTCGCGGGAAGATCATGGGCACTGAATGCCATGTGATCGAGCACCCCGCGCGGATCGGGCGGAAGCGGCCGCCCGGCGATCACGTGCAGCACCGCATCCTTGCCGGCATACAGCCATGCACCGGGAAAACCCAGATCGGGTCGAAATCCTTCGCTCAGGCCCAGCAGCCCCATGTAGAAGGCCTTGGTAGCCTCCAGGTCCTTGGCGAGGACGGTGAAGTGGTTCATTCCGCTGATGGGCATGCTTGTCTCCAATAGCTGCAGGCAATGGGCGATAGGTGACGGGCGATAGCCGAAGGGCTATCGGCTTGGAGACCTATCGCCTGTCGTTATTGCCCGCAGTTACTCATCATTGATCCCGCCGATCTGATGCCGCCCGACGTTGATCAGGTCGCCTCGCGCGATGCCGTCGATGCCGATCAGGTAGGCGATCACGTCACCCTTCTCGCGGGCGGTGCACTCGCGCTTCATCAGCAGCAGGCAGTTGAGCTTGAGGAAGGTTTCCACACGCTCCGGATCGCTCAGGCGCTTCGCGTTCGCCGATGGGGCGAAGGCGTCGATCACCCGCTTCTTGGCTTTCTTGGGATCCGGGTGCTCCCAGTCGTTGATGACGTGGCAGGCGCGGCACGGGATATCGGTGCGATGGGCGCGCACCGAGTAGCGTGGATCTTTCAGGTGGCACGACGAGCAACTCCAGACGCCCGCCCCCTTGATAACGTGGGGCTCGCGGTAGACCGCCTCGCCGCGTTCGGCCGAGAAACCGGTGAAACCGGGATCCTCGGCGTGTGCCTGCGCGGCGTAACCTTCGAGCACCTGCTCGGGCGAATCGGCATACAGGTCGCGCGCGCAGAGCAGGCCACAGGCTAGAGCCATCGAGGCAAGCACCAGAGCTCTCAGCATCATTCTTCCTCCGATTGGTTGTTCTTGTTGGTTCCGTCTTACTGCCAGACATCAGCCCGAGCTTGCGCGAGGGCTGACAGGCCGAGCGCTTGCCGGCCACTGGGTGAGGTGACGCTGCGATTGCACAGCGTGCCGCCGCGCAGGGCAGGCGGAGTGAGCAGGAGCGGGTGAGCGGTCATCGTTAGTCGAGGCGAACTGGCGTTGTTTCTTCTTCGGCGATGGCGTATGCGACAGACGGCGAGTTTCAGCCGAGGCGCACGGCATTGCGCGCCATCCCTGGACTATGTTCGAGGGCGGCTATGGACATGCCCGTGGCCGTGATCGTAGTCGTGGTCGTGTCCATGCGAAGGGCTGCGCTCGTGGTACTGGTTCATGTCGACGGGCACGAGATTGAGCCGGCCGTGTCGGACTTCGGGCTCGGCCATGAGCAGGTTGGCCAAAGTACTGACGTCCTGTGTGGCGCCGCGCAGGATCAGCGTTTCCATGCAGTTGTCGTGGTCCAGGTGCACGTGCATGGTCGACAGCACGAGGTTGTGGTGTTCGTGCTGCAGATTGGTAAGGCGCTCGGCCAGGTCGCGAGCGTGGTGGTTGTACACGTAGCTCAGGGCGGCCACGCAGTACGGGGCCTCTTGCTTCTGCAGCCGGAAGTTTTCCAGTTCGGCGCGCACGAGGTCGCGGACGGCCTCGGAACGGTTCTCGTAACCCTTGCGATGGATCAACTCGTCGAACTGCTGCGCCAGGGTTTCGCTGAGTGAGATCGTGAATCGCTCCATTCGTCTGCTCTCGTAGTGGTCGGAAGATGTTATCTCAAAGCGGCGAAGATCGCCGGTCTCAAAGCGACGAAGACCGCCGGTTGTGCCGGTCGTCCAGAGGAGTCGGCCCCGGGTTCTGCACGCGTTTTGGCCTCGGCGGGTTTGATCTTGCCGCTTTGCAGGGTTTGACGGCGCTCGTAAGTTAGGCTAACTTACGAAATCGTAATACTACACACTACAAAAAATCAATGCATTGCGTCATCGAACCTTGCTCGATGACGCACAAGACCGGGAAACCGGCAGGGAGGAGTCATGCATCGCAAGCCACGGACAATCCGGGTAGCCCCGGTCCGCAGTCCGCTTATCAGCTATAGCGCCGTTCTTGCCGCGTTCCTGGCGCTGGGCGGTAAGGCTCTCGCCGCCGACGGCGACAT
>JBGPMS010000236.1:0-9109 GCA_041487115.1 Gammaproteobacteria bacterium | reverse complement strand
GCGACCCCGCCCCCGAGCCGCGCCCCGGTCCGACCGGCACGCCATTGTGCTTGGCCCAGTTGATGAAGTCGGCCACGATCAAAAAGTAGCCGGGGAAGCCCATTTTGATGATGGTCCCGATCTCGAGCTCCAGCCGCTCGCAGTAGCGCGGCGCTTGCCGCTCGCGCTCCGCCGGATCGGGAAAAAGCTCTGCGAGGCGGCGCTCCAACCCGGCCAGCGCCTGATGGCCCAGATAGTCGTCCAGGCCGGACCCGTCGGGCGTAGGAAACAGCGGCAGTTTGCTCTTCCCCAGCTCCAGCTCGAAGCTGCAGCGCTTGGCTATCTCCACGCTGTTGGCCAGCGCCGAAGGAATGTCGGCGAACAGCTCCGTCATCTGCGCCTGGGTCTTGAAATACTGCTCCGGCGTGAACAGGCGCGGACGGCGCTGGTCGGACAGCATGTAGCCCTGGCTGATGCACACCCGCGCCTCGTGCGCCCTGAACTCCTCCGCGGTGAGGAACTGGACCGGGTGCGTCGCCACCACCGGCAGGCCCAGGCTGCCCGCAAGGCGCACTGCACGCTGGACGTGGCCCAGGCCCTCGGCGTTCCCGGCACGCTGCAACTCGAGATAGAAGCGGCCGGGGAACAGCCCGGCCCACGCCAGGGCAAGCTGTTTCGCCGCGGACGCATTGGCGGCCAGCAGGGCATGGCCGACATCGCCGTGCTGAGCGCCTGACAGCGCGATGAGGCCGCCGGTGCCCAGCTCGTGGAACCACGCCTTGGCGACCTCGGCACGGCCCCGATGCTGATTACTGCGATAGGCGCGCGACAGCAGTTCACACAGCCGCAGATAGCCGGCGCGGTTCTGGCACAACAGCAGTAGGCGGTACGCCTTGTCGCGTTCGTGCTCGTTGGTAATCCACAGGTCGCACCCGACGATCGGCTTGAGACCTTTGTCGCGCGCCGCCTGGTAGAACTTGACCAGCCCGAAGACGTTGGCGAGGTCGGTGAGCGCCAGGGCCGGCATCGCGTCCGCGGCGGCCCGCTCCACCGCATCGTCCAGGCGAACGATGCCGTCGGAGATGGAGTACTCGCTGTGCAGTCGGAGATGGATGAATTGGGGCGCCACGCCCGAATTCTACGACGAGCGCGTCGGAATCGGTTCGCCTCCCGCAATGCGCCGTCCCATCGGCCATCCGCGGCGTGCGCCTCGGACACGCCCGTCCCGCGCGGCATTCCGAGGCGGCAGCCCTACGGCGAGGAGCTCGAGACGATACACGTCACCGATATTGATCTTGCGCACCTGTGAGGCGAGGTGTTGCGATACAATAATTTGTACTGATATCCAAGATCGCGGTGGCACCTCCCCTATGTGCCGCACGCTGTCTTGGCCGCTTGGCCTTCGGCCAGCACCCTCACCGCTGGACCACACAAGGAGCAGGAGTCATGGCTCAAGTAGCGCGTGCCGCGCGCAAACGAATCCCCAAGCGAGGCTTGGGGCTGGGCGGCGCAGTGCGGCGGATACGCGAGTTGCACGGGATCGGGCAGGAAGTGGTGGCCGAGCGCAGCGGTTTGAGTCAGGGCTACCTGTCCCAAATCGAGAGCGGCGCGTGGACAGCGGTGACCGAGGATGCGCTTGGCCGCCTGGCCACTGCGCTGGGCGTGGAACCCTGGGTCATTCTGGCTCAGGCGGCCGGGTTGAAGCTGGATCAGGTGGAGCGGTTTACCGAGGAGGAACGCATCTGGCTCGACGCCTTCCGCGCCTTGAATCCAGAACAGCGCGAGACCCTCCTGAAGGTCGCCACGGTCATGAGAATGCCTACCCCGCGCAAGCGCAGCGGGTAAGCGCTACTCCGGCTCGCCGCGCAGCGGCCGCGCCAGGCGGTGCTCATCTCATCCAAAGCGAACCGCGCGGTCTCCTGATCGTCGACGATGACCACCGCGGCGCCATGCAGCGCCAGGACGTTGACGGGCGCCAGGAGCGCGGGCTCGATCAGCGCCCCGCGGAAGGCGGGGTTGGAGGATGTCATGGTACCGGTTCCTTTTGCCGAGTTCATAGCTTAATATTTCCGCACTATATCGACTAGCCGACTATGCCGCACAAAGCGCAGGTCATGGGTTCGCAACGCAGCCGATCCGCCACGCGGCGGGAGGGGGAGATGCCTTCGTTCGCCGCTGCTGGTCGATGGGCAAGCGGCGGGCTTCAACTGGGCAGAGGTGCCCGGCGCGCTGGGTGCAGCAGGCAGGCAGGTGTCCGGCATCCTCCTCGATCGGGACGTACCGAAGGCGGACGCCTTCGATGCGGGCTATGCCTGCGTCGTGAGGAAGCGGGATTCTCACCTTCTGGCTAGAGCCATCCGGACCATCGTGGCCGGAGCCTCGGTGCCTCGCGCGATGGCCGATGCGCCGAGGCCCGTGCCCTCGATACGACGCGGCTTGCACATCCACACTCTCTCCTGCGCCCAGTCGATCACATCTGCGGCCCAGGCGCCGGGTCCACCGGCGCAGCGCGTGCCGCTCGTCCGAACGCCGCCAGGGAAGCAGGCTACCTCGATCACATCCTGCTCAAAGACATGGCCAGCCTTTCTCGCGACCCCGCGTTCGTGCAAACGCTGGCCGAGCAGTTCAGCCAGGATGCCAGCGGGCCGGTCGACGAGATCGAGATCGCATTGGCCGACAACAGCTACGAGCGGTTTCGCGAGCTGGCCCATGCGCTGAAGGGATCCTCGATGATGGCCGGGGCGGTTCGGCTGCGTGACGCGGCGGCGCGAGCCGAAAAGATCACCGACCGCAACCTCGGCTCCGTCGAGGACGAAGTCATCCACGAGTTGCGGGCGACCCTGGATGCCACTCGCAACGAGCTCGCGCAACTTTCCTCCGCTCCCTTGGCGGTACGAACTGCCGCTGACGGTTGATCGCCGCATCCCACGGCTACCGCTACTCTGCTGGGCGGGCGCAGACGGCTCACCGGCAAACCATCTCAACTACGTCGCCGGCGCGCTCGCAGGAAGGTTTGATCTTGGCTGACGCTATAATGCGGCGCCCATGAACAGATTCCCAGCGCGTCGCGCGAGCAGGTTGCACCCCGCCCCACCGGCCGCGCGCGGCGCATGAGCGACGCGCACCAGGTCCGCCGTGCGGCGATCGTCATGATCGTGCTGGTTGCGGTATGGGGCTATGCCTGGGTGCTCTCCAAACTCGCGCTGCAGTATTGCGGCCCTCTCGATTTCGCGGCTCTGCGCATCGCCCTGGGCGCGGCCATGCTGTTGCCGGCTCTGCTTTGGCTGCGGCGTCCCCTCAAGCCGAAGCACTTCAAGGAGGCGCTATTCGTCGGCGTGGCCCAGACTGCACTATTTCTATTGCTGAACAACTGGGCGCTGGCCCAGGGCGAGGCGGGCAGGACCTCCGTGCTGGTGTTCACCATGCCCTTCTGGGTGCTGGTGTTCGCCTGGCCCATCCTCGGCGAGCGCATCGAGGGCTCCGGCTGGGTCGCCGTGCTGCTCGCAGCGGTGGGCTTGGTGTTCATCCTCGAGCCGTGGGGCCTGCGCGCGGGGCTGCTGGCGAAGGTGCTGGCACTGCTCGCCGGGGTCTGCTGGGCACTGGGCGTCGTGTTGTTCAAGCGCTTGCACAACCGGACCGAAGTGGATGTGCTCAACTTCACGTTCTGGCAGATGGTGCTCGGCCTGGTGCCGATTGTGGCCATCGCGGCGGTAACGCACACTCGGCCGATCCAGTGGGCGCCGCAATTCATCGGCCTCACCTTGTTCCTCGGGATAGTCGCCACCGGAGCCGGATGGATGGCGTGGTTCTACGTGCTGCGCCGCATGCCGGCCGGCACCACCAGCATGAGCTCGCTCGCCATTCCGGTGATCGCGATCGCGACCTCGGCGCTGCAATTGGGCGAGCGGCCCGGCGCCGCGGAGCTCGCCGGCATGGTGCTGGTCGGCGCGGCACTCGCCATCGTATCCTGGGACATGATCCGCAAGCATCGCGAGGTCGAGCCCCTGATGGGCCAGGAGTAAGCCTGTTGCAGTCCCTGCGGTTCACATCGAGGGTTGAATGAAACCGAGCCAATCGCACATCCTGCAGGTCCGAGGGCTGCGCTACCACGTGCGCACCTGGGGCGGTGAGACCGAACCCAAGCTGGTATTGCTGCACGGCTGGATGGACGTCTCGGCCTCGTTCCAGTTCCTGGTCGATGCCTTGCAGCGCGATTGGTCCGTCGTCGCGCCGGACTGGCGCGGCTTTGGGCTGTCCGAGTGGGCGCCGAATGGCTACTGGTTCCCCGACTACATCGCCGACCTCGAGGTGCTGCTGCGCCAGCTGTCGCCCGACGCGCCGGTCAACCTGGTGGGCCACAGCATGGGCGGCAACGTTGCCGCGCTGTACGCCGGCATCCGCCCCCAACGCGTGTCGAAGCTGGCCCTGCTGGAAGGCTTCGGTCTGCCGCGCACGGACCCGACCGACGCGCCCAAGCGCTTCGAGAAATGGTTCGAGCAGATCGCGGACCCGCCGTCATTCAAGCCCTATGCCTCGTTCGACGAGGTAGAGGAGCGGCTGATGCAGAACAACCGTCGGCTGTCGCGCGAGAAGGCGCGCTTTCTTGCGCCGCACTGGGCCAAGCGCCTCGAATCGGGCGAAGTGGTGCTCAACAGCGATCCGGTCCACAAGATGGTGAACCCGGTGCTCTATCGCCTGGAGGAGGCTATCGCATGCTGGCAGCGGGTCGCCGCGCCAGCACTATGGGTCTGGGGCGACGGCCAATGGATGCGCCAGTGGTTGAAGGACAACCAGAACGATATGGAGCAGCGGCGCGCGGCATTCCACAGCCTTGCCGAGCACACCATCGCCGACGCCGGACACATGCTGCACCACGACCAGCCGGAGAATCTGGCCGAGATCCTGGAAGCCTTTCTTTCCGGCCCTGCGGACGCAACGGGGTGAGTCGTCAGACGACCGCGTCGACCTTGGCGTTGAAAAAATAACCGGCACCGCGCTCGGTCTTGATCAGCTCGGGGCGGCTGGGGTCGGTCTCGATCTTGCGGCGCAGCCGCAGGATCTGCACGTCGATGCTGCGGTCGAAGGTGTCGTCATCGTAGCCGCGGCTCAGCTCGAGCAATTGATCGCGGCTCAGAATGCGCTGTGGCGTACCCAGGAATGCGTTGAGCAGCGCGAACTCGGCATGGGTCAGCTCGACGCGTTCGCCGCCAGTAGAGGTGAGGCGCCGCGTGCGCAGATCGAGCTCCCAGCCACCGAAACGGAAAGCCCTGAGCAGCTCGCCTTCGGATCTCGCGGGAGGGTAGGATCGAGCCCGGCGCAGGACCGTGCGGATGCGCGCCAGCAGTTCGCGCGGGTTGAACGGCTTGGTGAGGTAGTCGTCGGCACCCAGCTCGAGCCCCATGATCCGGTCCACGTCGTCCTGGCAGCCGGTGAGCATGATGATGGGGATGCTGGAGCGCGTGCGCAACTCGCGCGCGATGGTCATGCCGTCCTCCACGGGAAGCTTGAGGTCGAGCAGAACCAGGTCCACCACGTTGTCGGCCAGCTGCCGGCGCATGGCCTTGCCGTCCGACGCGCAGGACACGCGCAGACCGAATTCGCCCAGGTAATCGGAGACCAGCCGGCGCATGTCGGCATCGTCGTCCACGACCAGAATGTGCGGTGCAACGCTCATGAGGGTGGATTGCCCAACCGCTGCGCGATGCGCTTGCGATCCGACGCACGCAGCGACGCCGCCACTGGGGGTTAGTATAGTGATCTTCGTTTCCCGCAACGTTTCAGGTTGTAACACAGGTAGACGGCAAGAAATCCGGCGCCAACGGCCGCCCCAGCCAATGTACCGGAAGAGACTACTGGCATTGAAGGCGTGTGTGAACGATATCCTGGTGGTGGACGATGATGTCCTGATCCGCAGCCTGGTGGCCGAATGGCTGACGCAGGCCGGCTACAGCGTGCGTCAGGCGGAGCACGGGGTTGCCGCGCTTGCCATGCTGCGCAGCGCTCCTGCCTGCCTGCTCATCACCGACATGCACATGCCCTGCCTCAACGGAGCGGAAACGCTCGACATTGTCGGTCGCGAGTTTCCGGCGCTGCCGGTCATCGCCATGTCGGGCCATTTCGGTTCCGGCCTTGGCACTACGCCGGAAATGGCACTGCGGCAGGGTGCGCGCAAGGTGCTGGCCAAGCCATTCGCCCGCGACGACCTGTTGGGCCTCGTCCGCGAAGTGGTCGGGACGACGTAGAGCGCTGCTCAGCGTGCCGTTGCCCATCCTGTCGTTGTCCGTCGTCGCGGATCGCCGGCCGGCACCTGTCGCCAGCCCGGGTGAGCAACTCCCGCCGGCGGCAGCTCGGCCGCGCCGACTCGGCATGCACTCAGCGCTGTGGGCGATCGGCTGGCTGCTGATCGCCGCCATGGCCGCCTTTCAAGTGTACGACGTGCTGCGCAGGCGCGCTATCGTCCTCGAGACCACCGAGCATCGGTTCGCCAGCCTGGCGCGCGCGTTATCCGAGCAAACCGGCCGGTCCTTACAAGTGGTGGACGCGGTCCTGCGCGACACGGCGAGCGACGCGCAACGGACCCCGCGGCGGCCGCAGGACTCCCGAACGCGGGAGGTGCGCGAGCGACTGGGGAGCCGCCTCCTGGCCACACCGCAAATCCGGGGCCTCGCCGTGATCGGTGCGGACGGTAAGGTCGCCGCCAGCTCTGGCAACTCCGCGCTGGAGCCTATGCGGGTGAGCGAGCGGAGCGCTCTCACATCTGGCGGGTCCGACCTGTTCGCCGGCCTGGCGATCTCCCCAGCCTTCCGGCTGCAGGGCGACGAGACCTGGACCGTCGCGCTCAGCCGCAGGATCGATGGGCCGGGGCAGCAGTTCCGCGGCGAAGCCGTGGCCTATCTCGATCTCGACTACCTGCGCCGCGCCTACGCCGCCGTCGAGCTTGGTCCAGGCAGCGTCGTGTGCCTGTTCCGGCGCGACGGGACATTGCTGGCGCGCTACCCGGGCAGCGCTGCTGACATCGGTCGATCCTTCGCCGGCAAGCCACCGTTTCGAGAGCTGCTGGCTGCGGCCGATGGCGTGACCATGATTCTGCGCGCACCCGTCGACGGGCGTGCGACGATCCATGCCGCGCAGGCCGTGGCGGGCCTTCCGCTGGTCGTCAGCGTAGCGGTTGACCGAGCAGCGCTTCTGCAGCCGTGGAACATCCAGGCCTCCCACAGCGCCGTTCGCACCACGCTGCTGTGCCTGAGCGTGATGTCGCTGCTGTGGCTGGTGCTGCGTCAGCTGCGCCGGCGCGAGCAGGCCGAGGCACTGCTGCGCGTGCAGACGGCGCTGCTCGACGAGCTGTTCGAAAGCGCCCCCGAAGCCATCGTCATGCTCGACCTCGAGGAGCGGGTGACGCGCGTCAACCGCGAGTTCACCAGAATGTTCGGCTATACCGCGGCGGAGGCACATGGCCACCCGCTCGACGCGCTGATCGTGCCGGAAGACCTCGGGCCGGAAGCGAGGCGTCTCGCGCACGCCGTAAGCGAAGGCCGCCACACCGCTACGGAGACCGAGCGGGTGCGCAAGGACGGCAGACGCCTGCATGTATCGGTGCTTGGCGCGCCTATTCTTACGGCAACCGGCCAGATCGCCAGCTATGCCATCTATCGCGACATCACCGAGCACAAGCTGGCCGATGCCGAGCGCGGCAAGCTCGAATCGCGCCTGCGCCAGGCGGAGAAGCTGGAGGCGATCGGGACCATGGCGGGTGGGATCGCCCACGACTTCAACAACATCCTGGGCGCCATCCTCGGCTACGGCGACATGGCGTTCAACGCTCCACCCGAAGGCGGCGCCCTCAAGCGCTACCTGGGCAACGTCTTGACCGCGGCGCAGCGCGCCAAGGCTCTGGTCGATCAGATCTTGAACTACAGCCGCAGCACCCGCGGCAAGCGCGGCGTGGTCGGCGTCTGCACGGTGGTGGAGGAAACGCTGGACCTGGTGCGGGCGTCGCTGCCGGTCGATATCGAGCTGCGGAGCCAACTGGGCGCGAGAAAATCGACGGTCATCGGCCACCCGACTCAAATCCACCAGTTGGTGATGAACCTGTGTACCAATGCCATCCATGCCATGCGCGCGGGAGGCACCCTCAACGTGATCCTGGGCACCGTGGACACGTCGGCGGACCGCGAGTTGTCCCACGGCCTGCTCCCCGCCGGCCGCTACGTGCGCCTTGTCGTGGAAGACAACGGCTGCGGCATGGAGCCGGGTGTAGCTGAGCGCATATTCGAGCCGTTCTTCACCACGCGCGAGCTCGGCAGCGGCACCGGACTGGGTCTGGCGCTGGTGCACGGCATCGTCGCCGAGCTCGGTGGCGCCATCGACGTGAGTAGCCGGCCGGCGGCCGGGAGTGCCTTCGACCTCTATCTGCCGCGCTCGGACGCGCCGGCGCTCGAAAAGGCGGAAGCCGAGATCCCGCTTCCGCGTGGGAACGGGGAGCGCATCCTGCTGGTCGAGGATGAGAAAGCGCTCATGCTCCTGGCCGAGGAGATGCTCGCCGCACTGGGCTACGAGCCGGCGGGGTTCACCCGTGCCGGCGAAGCGCTGGCGGAATTCCGCGCCGAGCCGGGGCGGTTCGACGCCGTGGTCATCGACCACCTCATGCCCGGCATGACCGGGACCGAGCTGGCAAGGCAGCTACGCGAGGCCGTTCCCGATCTCCCGATCGTGCTGGTGAGCGGATACACAGGTCCTCTGCTGACGCAGGAAGCGCTGTCGGCCGGTGTCGACCAGATCCTCACCAAACCGCTGGACTTCAGGCAACTGGCAGACACGATGGCGCGGGTATTTCGGGGCGCGGCGGTGCGCTGAGCAATACGCTGGAGATGCCGCGAGGAGTCGGCAAGACCCAACGCGTCCTCGCAGCTGGTGTCGAGAACAGCGGCCCCGGTTCCGCTACCTCGGCTTCCGCGAGGACTCTCCCGGCGCCAAAGCGATTTCAGCCAGGCGCGCGCCATTCATGCCGACCCAGGAATTCCTGGTCAGAGGATATTTGTCGGTGTAGGACCACGGGTCGTGCGCGCATACGCAGTTCTGATAGCCGCCGGTGATCTTGTAGCACTTCTCGTAGGCTAAGAACTGCTGCACG
>JBGPMS010000235.1:0-9149 GCA_041487115.1 Gammaproteobacteria bacterium | reverse complement strand
GAGGAGGCGGAGCAGATCACTCGCCGCCGGCTGGGCATCTGGAATACCTACCATGATGCCTTCTGGGAGCTCGAGCGCAGCGGCCTCGTGCGCCGCCCCACGGTCCCCCCGCACTGCAGCCATAACGCCCACATGTACTACCTGTTGCTCCCGTCGCTTGCGGCCAGAACGCACTTCATCGCCCAGATGAAGCAGGCAGGCATCCACACGGTGTTCCATTACGTTCCGCTCGGCGATTCCCCTGCGGGGCGACGGTTCTCCCGCAGCCATGGCGATCTGAGCGTGACCGCCAGCATCGGCGAGCAGCTGGTGAGACTTCCAGTGTGGCTCGGCGTCGAGGAGCATGCCGATCGGATCATCGAGCAGGTCTGCCTCGCGGCGGCCGCAGCGTCACGGCAGACCGGCACGATCTGAAAGTCGGACATGCGCGGCATCCCGGGCTGAATGCGGCACGGGCTCGCGCGATTGAGATAGATATCAAGCGCTGGGCGGGTTCCTGCGGCTGCGCCACGCGATCAGCAGGATGACGGCTAGCGCAACGCCGCTGATGATCTGCCCCAGGCGCTCGGGGCTCGTCGCATCGAGCGTGACGACCACTTCGTGCCTTCCCTGCGGCACCTGGACACTGACCAGCGCTACCGGCTCCGCTGGCGTGACGGGATAGACCGCCGACTCGGCCGGCGCGCGCGCACTCCAGCCCGGGTAGTACAGTTGCTTGACCACCAGCTGGAGCTCGGTCTTGGCGTCCACGGCAAGCACGATACGACGTGGCCGCCAACTGAGGACCGCAAGGCTGCCTGTTCCCTGGGCGATTCCGACCAGGGGCAGAGACTCGCCCAAGCTGCGGATGACTTCCTGCTCGAAGAGCTCTTTGCGCAAAGTGCTCGGACGAAATCCCGCGTAGTCCGCTATCAAGACCCGCGCCGGCACGGTGCGCTCCACCAGCCGGTCTTCGTTGAGCGCCTTGGTCGCGCTCAGCAGCTGCACACCGAACAGGGCGACGATGCCTGCGGCCACCACCAGCGCCAGCGAAAATGCAGGTGGCCGCCGCTTCATCTTACTCTTGCGAAGCTGTGACGCGTAATCGATGAGCAACGCACACGCCGTTGCCAAGACCGCAGCCGTGGCGCAGAGCAGAAGGATATTGAACCGCCATGGAAACTGCACCTTCTGCAATACCGGCAGCGCCCGCCATATCCCGGCGCTCCACGTGGACATCATGAACAGTGACACCACGCCAATGACGGCCCAGAAACAGGCAAAGCGAAGCTGCTCGTCGCCGTTCAACTGACCTGCATGCTTGAGCGTGCCGTGGCGCTCGGCGCGCACGAGCAGGAAAGTCACCAGGTATCCTCCGAACAAGCACAAGGCAGTGCTGCGCGTCGCTCGGTTCATGGCGGAGCGAAAGGTCAATGCGTAGTCGATGAAGCCTTGCGATTTTCCGGGGAGATCGAAGGGTGCCGTCGTGAACAAGAAATGCTGGGCGTACGAAAAGTAGCCTTCGGTGATGTCCTGTATCGAGACGCTCTGTTGCGTGGTCAGCGCCGGCACAAGGAAGATCGCGCCGAGCATTCCGCCGAGAAACATGCCGCCGACTACGCGCAATGCCGCAAGCCTCACGTGCCCGCGGGGTGCCATGGACAACGCGTAGGCGACCGGTACCGCCGAACAGACCAAAGTCGCCGGTGCATGGGTCATGACCAGCAGCGCGTAAGACAAGGCCAATGGCACCAGCGCGCGGCTGTCACCGTGGATGCACCGATGAGCGCAGGCCAGCACCAAGGGCAACCAGACCAGCGCCCAGAACTCGGTAAAGGCAAACCGCACGAGATGGTCCATCTCGAGGTGGTACGGCAGAAGCATGTAGGCCAGCGCGCCGGCCAACGCGCCGGCTCTTCCCACCGCGTCGCGGAGCCAAAAAAAAGCGGCGAATGCCGAACCGACCAGAGCGAGCGACGCGCTCACCCCGAGCGCCGGCCACCCGAAGTCGCGGTACGGGAGGACCGCCTGCAGCAAGCTGGTCACATAGTACGGAACCGCGCCATAGAAAAAGAAGGTCGGGCTCCCCAAGCCGGAGTTCATATCCATCAACCAGCGTGGATAGAGCTCGCCAGACCAGAGCTGGTTGGAAAAGTAGCGCGACCACACGAGATGGATCGGCTCTCCCGCGCAGAACCCCCACATGGCCACCGGAACCGCTACAGCGAGCCCGACCACGAGGATGACGAGCAGGTGCGGCCACGAACGACGCGGAGTTTGTACGCTGTGGGTGGTCATGCTGGGTGTGCCAGTCATCCCTGGAAGGCGTGTCTCCCTCGGGCCTGCACTTGCAACTTCGGTGTTGCTGGAGCTTGGGTTGGAGTAGAAGCCGCGCTGATCATACAGCAACGGGATGCCGAGCCCGTTTAGCTGCAACGATTCCGCGGCTGGTTCAGCGGGTGTCAGCGCTCTCGCCCTCGCGCGGCGGAAGGAGCGGATAGAGGCAGGTTCGCTTCGCGCCACGCAGCCGCGCGTGCGAACCACAGCGAAATCCCGCGGACTTGCGGCTATGAAACGGCGACCATGCTCACCGAGCTTTCGTCCACGAATGGATCGGGCCTGCGCTGTACATCACTGCATGACCGTGGCGTGCTTGCGATGAATCGACGCTTGTATCTCGACGCGCCGATCCTTCTGCAGACACACGATCAGCTGGTCGCGGGCGAGCCCGTTGCACTCCCCAGGACGGGTCAGGGGGTTTCTATCGCCGTCGCCCTCATAATGGATCTTGTTCTCGGGGATGCCGCCCGCCATCAGATACTGGGCGACCGCGAAGGCACGCAACTCCGAGAGGCGCTGGTTGTAGTCCGTTGTCCCGATACGATCGGTGTAGCCGACGATGTCGAGCCGATCGTACTCCGCTGTGTTGAGCTTCTGGACCAGATCGTCGAGAACGCGCTTCACCTCCGCACGCAGAGCATACTGGTCGAAGTCGAAACGCCCATCTTCGTTCACGCCCAGCACCAGCGGCAGCATGCCGCCGAGGGTCTGCGGCCGGTACTCCTCGTCGACCTTGACGTGGCCGGTCGGAACGTCGATCCACGCGATGCGGTCGCCGCCGGCGGCGACAGGACTGGTGCCAGCGCCAACCCCGGCGTTGTCCGCCGGGTGCTGGTCATCGGCGGCACCGGCAATGCCCGTGAGTTTTCCGCCTTCTTGCCCGATAGCTTGTTGCCCAGTTGTCGAAGGCCCGTCTGCGGCAGCGAGGCTTGCGCTCTGGCCCGAACTTTCACCACCCTGCGCCATCGAGGAATCAGGCACGCCGCCCGCATGGGCCTGCGACGAGTCGGTTCCCTGCGCAGACACGCCCGCATTCTCGGTGACGTCCATCGGCCCCTGAGGGACCGTCGCGTCTGGGGGAGCGGATGGTTCAGCGGCAGCGCCTGCGTCCGGTCCGCCAGTGGCTTCCGTCGGAAGAGACAGTTGTCGTGCGGTGGCCGAAGCCTCTCCCTCCGCGCTGCCCGCAGGAGGTGAGAGCGCGTTGTCCTCGGAGCCGACATTGGTGGAGGAGTCGATGGCTGCCGTCCCGGGCTTCTGCCCATCGGCCGCAGCGGCTGGCACTCCTTCGGCCCCGGACTGGACATTCCCCGAAGCCTCGCCCGTTACGGTTCCAGCTTGGTTCGCATCCGCTCGAGCCGTACTGGCTTGGTTCGCGTCCGCTTGGTTCGCGTCGGCGTGGTTCGCGTCCGCTTGGTTCGCGTCGGCGTGGTTCGCGTCGGCGTGGTTCGCGTCGGCGTGGTTCGTGTCGGCGTGGTTCGTGTCGGCTTGCTTCGTATCAGCTTGGTTCGTATCAGCTTGGTTCGTATCAGCTTGGTTCGTATTGGCTTGGTTCGTGTCGGCTCGCTTCGTGTCGGCATGCTTCGCATCGGCTGCAGCGGGCGGCAGCTGGTTACTGGAGGAAAGGGTCTCACCGCTCCCGAGGTGCGCAGCGTCGGCCGGCGGCGACCCCCGAGGCTTCCCCACCGGGTGCGCGCAGGCAGTCAGAGCCAGCGCCAGCAGTAGCGGCAGTACTCTGGCCACTAGAATCCGCGGATCTGAGGCTCGTGACGCAGAGGCCCCGTCCGGATAACCAGCAGTCTGTTGGGACATCGTTGCACACTCCCGAAGTTGTCGACCTGACATACATTTGTACCAATACTATTCCCCCAGACGGTGTTGTCAAGTGCTCTCGGAACGACAGGCGCGCCCCTTTACGCGAAGCTTAACACCTCGGATTCGAGGCAGGCCGACTGGGCTGAACGGATGACGCCACGGTGAAGGGATGGCGCTGCACGGCGACATCAGATCTGATCCAGGTGTGTCTTGGAGGCGTCGGGGGCTCTTACTTGCATCGCGTTCAACAGGGCCTCGAGATGAGCATCCAGTTTTTTCAAGTCCTTGGCTTCGAGGCTTTCCAGAGCGTCCGGGAGCACGCCGCGAGCAGGCTGGGGCGCCTTCGCTATCAGCTTCTGACCGGCCGGCGTAAGGTACAGGCGCACGACCCGCTGGTCCGGATCGCTCCGCTCGCGCTTGAGGTGCTTGGCCCTTGCCAGCTGGTCGATCATGTTGCTCACCGTCGACTGCCGCAACGACAGCCGCGCAGCCAAGTCCGAAACCCGCAAGCCGGGCTGCTCATGCAGCTCGGACAGCGCCCACAGCTGGGCACCGCTGACACCGACCGATTTGTGGACGGAGCCGAAGTGGAGCTTCGCCGCCCTGAAGACTTCGCGAAACTTGCCCAGCACCGCGAGCGCCAGGTCCCGGTTGTCGGGGCGCGCTGCACGGCGCGAAGTCCGCGAGCCGGATCTGGCCGTCGACCTCGCTATGGGCGCTGGTGCGGTTTTGCCTCGCATCATCTACGAATCGTCCTGTCGGTATCGGCGGCAGGTGATCTTACCAGCACCGAACTCGCTAGTGCCTCCGACCTGGAGCGCGCCCTCCTGACGGGGTCGCGCGTGACGACGGCGGCGCAGGATCCCGGCCGGAGCGGATTGTCTGCATCCGGCGCGACCTGCCCCCCGTATAGAGGGATGCAGCGGCCCGCCCGTCCTCGGCTGTTCGCGGGCAGCCGCTGGTCCTCGGAGCCGCAGAGGGAAGCTCCCGCGCCACCGGCCATTGAAAGAAGGGGGTGGCAGAGGAGCTGATGCTGCAGCTCTGAGTTCGTCTATACCGGATCGCCTGTCTTTGTTCGCGCCCGTCGTGTCGACGCGGTAGGCATCCGGCGACAGCAAACCTTCTTGAGGAGAAATGTGATGGACAGGAATCGGAGGCTGGTGGGAGCGGCGGTTGTGGCGGCTGCGGCCGCGATGTTCGTGGCGGGCGGTGCCAGCATGGCGGCCGACTCGGGCAACACGGTCAAGGTCAAGTGCTACGGCGCCAATGCCTGCAAGGGGCAGGCCGAGTGCAAGACCTCGATGAACGCCTGCAAAGGCCATAACGAGTGCAAAGGCAAGGGCTTCGTCAACCTGGGTGAGAAAGCCTGCCTCGAGCGTTTGGGCCGTACCTGACAAATCGGCCTGACAAATCGGCGTCGGTGGAGGCGCGGGAGGGCGCCTGCACCGCTCGTCGCGATCGGCGAGCAGTACGCCCGGCTCTATCCCGACGCCGCGCCCGGACGCTACCTCATGCTCGCCATCTCGGAACCGCCACCGGGTCGCGGCGCGTGCAGTTTGACCGGCGCTGCAAAAGAGGGGGATGGGCGGGATCCCGTGATCCGCAAACCCATCCGAAGGGGGAGGAGAGGTAACGTCGAAGATTCATGCAGCGTCAATCGATGGTGGCCAGTGTGGCAGGCGTCGGTCACGCGATGATCACGGTGCGTTAAAGAGTCTGTTCTGAAGTTAAGTCCTCGGACGCAATCGATTGATTTAACGGGTAGTACGCCGATCGATCGTTTCGCTCACTTGCCCTGTCTTGTACCCTCTTGTCCCCTCACAGGAGCGACCCAGGATCGCTCAATCTTTTGTGGCCGAAGCCTTGGACGCCCGCAAAGAGTTCGAACGCACTGGACTCGCGTACGACGCAGACGACGTCAGGTGGGAGCAGAAAAATTGTGAGCGTAAGGCTCGCTATCGGCTGCTGGTTAGGCGTTGCCGGGACGGAATCCAACCCCCTGTAGTCCAATGAAAGGTCTCTGTGACTTCGAGCTTCCTCCTTTCCCAGGCTTAGCCTGGCGCAACGAAAGCAACCGCTCAACATCCACTCCCGCGAAGCGGGAGCGTCCACTGGAGCGAACGCAGGGCCAGGTGTCATTCGGATGTTGCGTCTGCACCATGCTCTGACAACTGCGCATCAAACCACCTGTGAATTGCGGTCAGCAAATGAAGGTCCGTCGTTTCGAAGGCAATTTCTGCGCCGGTGGGTAGAGCGGAATACGAAACCTTTATCTGTGCAGCTCCGGCTCGCAAGTCTATAGGGAAGTCCCTACTGATAGACCCAGGGGCCCACCGTTCACCGTCAACCCCGAATGCGTGAGCTGCGGTTACCGAAATGGTCGTTGCAATCAACGCGCTCATCAAGCGTCTCATGAACGACCTCGCCTATCGTCGGTAGCCGCAGCGAACGCATCTGGATACACCGGGTCTTCGGTCCCGTACAACCGATCCCACCACGAGAAGTAGAGGCCAAAGTTCCCGCGCACCCGTTCGTGGTGAAGATGGTGATGTGTGACGGTGGTCAACCAGCGGAGCCATGGCCGCATCACGGCTGTGCGTGGAAACACCTCATGACCGGAATGCCCGATCGCGTTCCTGAGGATCATGTGCAGCGTGAAGGCGAAGATCGTCACGGGGTGCAACGGGAGGATCATGACCGCAGCCGGAAGGAAGAGCGCTTGGAGCACGGCCTCACCCGGATGAAAGCTGTAGGCAGCCCACGGCGTGGGCTGGCGGGAACGGTGGTGCCACGAATGCACGTGCCGCAGCAGCCAGGGACGATGCAGGAGCCGATGCGTCCAGTAGAAGTAGCCGTCGTGCGCGGTGATCAGCAACACCAGACTGGCGATCCAGTAGCTCCACCCATACCGTTCGATGGCGGTGTAGATTCTGGTGTAGCCCGCCTGTTGTAGCGCCCAGATTGAGAGCCCGGTCAGGGAGAAGATCAGCACAGTGACAAGCGAGCAACCCATTTCGAATCGCACCTGATCGCGGTCCCATTCTTCGGGCCGCAGTCGCCTTGAAGCCGGCCAGCGAATCACGCGAACCATCCAGGCGGTGGTGCCGGCAGCGACCACATACCGAGCCAGATCGGCGACGAATACGCCGACCCAGACAACTAATACGGCGGTGAGCGTCAAGGCAGTCTCCCTGTGAATTGCCGGGCCGGCGCCGGCAGTGGAGAAAGCCTGGGGCAGTTCTGCGCTCAGAACTCCCCGATTTCGAGCAACCGATGGCCGAAACCGAGCAACCTATGGCCGATTTCGGAATCAGCCAGCGCGCGCAGACTCAGACGCGAGATTTGCCCTGACGCCACTGCGTCGGTGTGGTGCCGAGCAATTGCCGGAACGCGCGGTTGAACGGGCCGATGGATGCGTATCCGACGTCCAAAGCGATGGTCAGGACCTGAGCCCCGGGTTCGTCACGCAGACGCTGGGAGGCTTCCGCGATCCGATAGTAGTGAAGGTAGTCGTTGAAGTTCCGATAGCCGAGGCGCTGGTTGATGAGTCGCCGCAAGGTGTGCTCGGAGGTCCCGAGTCGCTCGGCCAGTTGCGCGATGGTCAACCCCGCCTGGCGATAGAGGCGTTGTTCCGTCATCGCAGAGTCCAGCCGGGCTCGGAGCCCGGACTCCGAAGTCTCTGTCTCTGCTATAGCGCTCGCAGGTTTCATGGCTTGCCGGTTCGTCGTGACGCCGAGCGGCCCAGCTACGGGGCGCGACTCAGGTGGCAGCAAGACCTCGGTCACGTCCCGTGTGAGGATGACCGCCGAGGCGAAAGCAAGCACCAGAATGCCCAGAACGTTGAGCGTGCTCCAGGATGAACGCTCGGGGGTCTGGCCGAGATAGCCTTCCAAGATCAGAAACGCAAGCTGGTATAGACCGACCACGCCCACTAGAACCACCCGAAGCCGGCGGCGTCGGTCGACTAGATCCGTGTGAGCATCGCGCAACACGATCCACAACGCATGAACTACCAGAACGAGCGATACAACCCGAAAAGCAATCGAGGCGGTGCCCGATAGAAGGTCAGGCCAAGGCCCGACTGCCGAGAGGCCCAGCGCGAGGAATGCGGCAAACACCATCGCATCGGTCCATGTGGGACGAAATCGATCGTCGAAAACCGACCTTGCCGCCAGCCAGAATGCCGGGGTTCCGACCAGACACAAAGCGAGCAAGACGATCCAGCCTCCACCTGAACGTACCGGCTCACCGGGCGCAGAGCACACGAGATAGCCGACCACCGCAAGGAGGAAGAAGGCGACCCCGAGGCGCCGGGGGAAACGCCATCCCCCATCCGCGAGCAGACGCGTGAGCGACAGCAGCAGTAAAGCAGCCGCCGCTCCTCGCGCGACAAGATCGACATCGGTGCTCAGCATTTCTTGCGTGATCCGGCCTCCGTCGCGCCCGCTTATCCCTGCGGGATCGGCGGAATCCCAAGTTTCCAACCCCCAAGTTGCAGAAGTCGGTCTAGGCGTGGGCGGGCAGTCTTGCTGACAAGGTCGCAATCAATTGTTAGGGCCCAGGCACGGCCGTAGGCTCAATCTTGCGGTCACGTGCGCTCTACCGGCAAGCCTGCTCCACCAGGCGGATCGAGAAGCATCCCACGCACGTGTTCAGCTTCAAGGGTAAGCTGATCGCGCAGGTCAGCACGAAGGCCTGGTACGACGCCGCCGATATCCAAGACTTCCGCTGGCATGATCTTCGGCACACCTGGGCGAGCTGGCATGCGCAGCAAGGCACGCCGATGTCGGCCTCGGGTGGAAGGCGCGCCGCAGGGCTACCACAGTCTGGCGGCACCCGGCACACCAGGATTCTGATGCCCGCGGCCGTCACTACGGCTTCACCGCCAGCAATGAGATGCTCTTTACGCCGAATTTCTTGCTGGCGCCACGCGCGTTGTCCGAGATGAACTGGTAGGTCGGATTGTCCTGGACTTTGACCACCTTCATGCCGGCCGCTGCGATCTGGCCGCGATAGTT
>JBGPMS010000234.1:0-9163 GCA_041487115.1 Gammaproteobacteria bacterium | reverse complement strand
TAAGCATGATGACCGTGACGCCAGGCAGGCGATCCTCGATGTGCCGCAACACATCGATACCGCTGCCGTTCTTGAGCTTGATATCGAGCACCACGACATCCGGCGTGGCGGCAACGATCCCCGCGATCGCCTCCGGGACGCCGTCGGCGTCGCCGACGACTTCGACTCCACCAAGACCTTCGAACAGCCGGAGCAGCCGCTCGCGGATGATCACGGAATCCTCGACCAGGAAGATGCGGGTCGCCGGCGGGGCCTCGTGGACGGAGTTGCTGCCATTGCCTGGTGCACTCATGGCTACACTATAGGCGGCGGCATTGGCCACGAAAATCGGCGCGGGTCTGATTCGTCCTATCGGACGAATCGGGACCCGTGTCAGAATATTCCTACCTACCCTGGCGGGCAGAAGGTCGGCGATGAGCGCTCGCCCCGGACGGGTACGCAACGGCAAAGGAGGACGGTCAGTCGGTGACGGTCTTGCCCTGCACGATCATGCTGAACACCTGGAGCTCGCGGTCCGAGAGCAGCGTATGCGGGCAAGGATCTGCTTGAGCCCGCCCCTGACGATGGCGTGATCGTCGGCCACCAGAATGTTGATCACTGGGATGCTCGCCTGTCCCTGGCAGTCCGCGGAATGACCATCATAACCGTGATGCCTCTCGCGATGGCGCGCCAATGCTGGATCGTTCCCCCCGCGCCAGCCACCGCCCAGCGCCACGAACAGCTGCACCGAGTCCAGATAGCGCTGGCTTCTCGCTCTGGCATAGCCTAGCCGCGCCTGCTGGTACAGGCGCTGCACCTCGAGCACGTGAAGAAAGCTGGCCTGCCCGGCTGCGTAGCTCTCGCGCGTCAGCTCGAGCGACGCTTGCGCGGTTTCCAGCGCGTACTGCTGGGCCGCGATAGCTTCGGCGTCGTGTTGCAGAGCGCGCAGCGTATCCGCTACTTGACCGAACGCCTGCAGCACGGTCTGCCGATAGATCGCGAGCTGCACAGCCAGCGCATTCTCCGCCGCGCGCCGCTGCGCCTGGAGCGCACCGGCATGAAAGACCGGCGCGGTCAGCTCGGCGGCCACGCTCCATAGCCCGCTCGAGCTGTCGAAGAGCGTGCCCATGCTCGCGGACTGCTGTGTCCACGACGCCGACAGGGTAATGGTCGGATAAAGCCGCGCAGTCGCGACTCCGATTGCCGCAGTCGCGGCGTGCAGCCGAGCTTCGGCGGCCAGGATATCCGGCCGTTCTCGCACCAGGTCCGACGGCAGGCTGACCGGCAGCTCGGTCGGCAGACTGAGCGCCTCCAGGTCGAAGTCGGGTGGAGACCAGGCCGCGGGCGGTTTGCCGGCCAGGACCGACAGCGCGTGGCGCGACACGCTCAGTTGCTGGCGGATCGGCGGCAGCAGTGCCTGGTCACTCGCCAGCACGCTGTGCGCGTTCAGAACTTCGGCCTGCGCTGCTTTTCCGATCTCTTGCTCGATGCGCACCAGCTCGAGGTTGCGCTCGTCGATCGCGAGGATCTCCTGCACCGCCTGGATCTGCTCGCGCGCAGAGCCGATGCCGATCGCCTGCGTCACGGCGTTTCCGGTAAGCGAAAGATAGGCGGCGGCGAGCTCATAGCGCTGGACCTCGGCGAGAGCGCTCTGCTGCTCGACCAGACGGCGCGCCCCCCCGAAGACATCCGGGCCGTAGCTCACGATCGGCCCGACGCTCAGCACATTGCCGACCACCGGCGAGGCTCCTTGTGCGAAGCTTCCTCCACCGCGTTGCCGCTCAGCAGCGGCGTTCAGATCCATTTGCGGATAGAGCACCCCGCGCGCCTGGGCGATGGCCTGCTGCGCTTGCGCGAGGCTGGCGCGCGCCGCGTCGAGCGTCGGGCTGCCCGCGATCGCGAGTGCGAGGACCTCATCCAGGGGCCGCGAGTGAAACAACTCCCACCACTGGCTCACGACCGCGGCGCCCGCCACCAGATTCTGTTTTGCGTCGGCAGGCCCGGCACTGGGCAACTCCACGCCCGATCGCGTATAGCCCTTGCTCTCGGGCGGCTCGGGGCGCCGGAAATCGGGGCCAACGGCGCAGCCGCACAGCATCAGGCCCGCTCCAAAGGTGGCCCAACGCCACGATCGCACTCTCCGAGGATTCTGGTTCATGCGCCGCTACTCGTAACGGAGCGCTTCTATCGGGTTGAGGCGGGAGGCCTTCCGCGCGGGGTAATAGCCGAAGAAGATGCCGACTGCGGCCGAGAACAGGAACCCGCCGCCCACCGCGGCCGCCGAAAGCAGCGTCGGCCAATGCGCAACCCAGGAGATCAGCCCGGACGCGACAATCCCGACAATGATGCCGATCAAGCCTCCGGTGACGCTGAGCAGTACCGCTTCGACCAGAAACTGCAGCAGGACCTGCAGCCGGCGCGCACCGATCGCCATACGCAGCCCGATCTCGCGCGTGCGCTCGGTGACCGAGACGAGCAGGATGTTCATGATGCCGATGCCGCCAACCAGCAAGGAGATCGAAGCCACGGTAGCGAGCAGAAGCGCCATGATCCGGCTGCTGCCTTCGGCCGCCTCGGCGACCTGGCTGAGGTTGCGCACGGCGAAGTCGGCGGTGTCGCCGGGCCGGATGTGATGGCGACGGGTCAGAATATCCGATACCTGCTCGAGCGCGGTATGCACTTGTTCGGCGCCCTTGGCCTGTACGAATATCTGGTTCACGTAGCCCGTGATGCGCGGGGCCATGCCGTACGGGTTCGGCGGCGCCGGATAGATCGCCGAGAGCGTTGACTGCGTCTGGGTCGGCGCCGCCACGCCCAGCACCTTGCGCTCGGCCGTCGTGAACGGAATGAACACGACGTCGTCCTGGTCCTGTCCGAAGGAGCTTTGTCCTTTGCCCGCCAGCAAGCCCACGATACGCACCGGCATGCCCTTCAGGAGGACGATCGCACCGATTGCGTTTTCGCTCTCGGCGAACAGCGAGCGGTATACGGTCTGGCCGATGAGGCACACCATGGCCGCGTCGTCGTTGTCCTCGCTCGAAAGAGCGCGCCCTGCCGCGATCTGCCAGTTCCCGATATCGAGATAGCTCGGGGTCACCCCCTGCACGCTGGTAGTCCAGTTCTGGCTGCCGTATTGGACCAGCCCGAGCTGGCGTATCAGATAACCGACCAGGCCTACGCTCGGCGCCTCGCGGCGAATCGCCTGGGCGTCGCCAACGGTGAGCGTCGAGGCGCTTCCGGAGCCGGCACGCACCCCGCCGGCGGTGGTTGCGCCGGGCACGACCACCAGCAGATTCGTGCCGAGGCTTTCGATCTGCTTCTTGACCGCCTCGTTGGCGCCGCGGCCCACAGCGACCATCGCGATCAGTGCGGCTACGCCGATCAGCACGCCGAGCATGGTCAGAGCCGAGCGGAGCTTGTTGCGTCCAAGCGCCTGCGCCGCGGCGCTCAACGTCATGACGACGAATCCCCACGACGGACCCGACGCTGCGCCGGAGCGCGGGGCCGCGGCAGCGCGGGTGCGAAACAGCGCCGCTGTCGTCGCGCGGGTCGCGCTTCCGGACGCGGTCGAGCGGTTCGGCTCGTCCGACTGAATGCGCCCGTCGAGCATCGTGACGATACGATCTGCATAGGCGGCGATGTCCGCTTCGTGGGTCACGACGATGACGGTAACGGCCTGCTCGCGATTGAGCGAGCACAGCGTCTCCATGATCTCGTGCGAGGTCCGGCTGTCGAGATTGCCGGTCGGCTCGTCGGCCAGCAGGATGCTCGGGCCGCTGATCAAAGCGCGCGCGATTGCGACGCGCTGCTGCTGCCCGCCCGAGAGCTGGCTCGGCGTGCTGCGCTCGCGCCCACCCAGCCCCAGCACGCGCAGCGCTTCGCGCGCGCGTGCCAGGCGCTCGGAGTGGCGTGCCGGGCCCGAACCCGCATAGAACAGGGGCAATGCGACGTTCTCGACTGCGCTGGTGCGTGCGAGCAGGTTGAAGCTTTGAAACACGAATCCGATGCGCTCACTGCGGAGCCGGGCAAGCTCGGGCTCGGGGAGCGCAGCCACATCCATACCTTCGAAGACGTAGCGGCCGCTCGTCGGCCGGTCCAGACAGCCGAGCACGTTCATCAGCGTGGACTTGCCCGAGCCCGACGAGCCCACGATGGCGATAAGCTCGCCGCGCCGGATAGTGAGGCTCACCCCATCGAGCGCGCGGACTTCGACGTCGCCCAGGCGATACGTCTTCGTGAGGTCGCTGGCTTCGATGACCAGGTCGGACATGTTCGCCAGCTGCGCTTAGCGGCCGAACAGGCGCGGCCACAGGGCAGGCTGCGCTGCGTCGCTGCGCTGCTCGCCGATGAGCACCTCGTCGCCTTGGGCAATCTCGCCTGCGACCACCTCGGAGTAGGCATCGTCGTCGAGCCCGAGCTTGAGCGGCACGCGTTGCGCCTGCCCGTCGCGCAAAATCCAGACCGCCGGCTCGCTCGCGGCAGTCGCCGGTTTCGTCGGGGGTAGGGATGCAGGCGGGGCACCGGTCAACCGCCCAGGCAGGAAGCGCAGGGCCTGATCCGGCACGCGCAGGACATCGTCTCTGTGCGCCACGACGATGCGCGTCGTCGCGGTCATGCCGGGCTTGAGCAGCAACGCTTTGTTGTCCACTGCGATCACCACATCGTAGGTCACGACGTTCTGCACCGTCTGCGGCGCCTGCCGGACCTGCGTCACCTTGCCCTCGAACGGGCGGCCAGGGAATGTCTCGACCGTAAACACAGCTGGGTTGCCCTCTCTCACGCGGCCGATGTCGGTCTCGCTGACATTGGTGTCCACCTCCATCTGGGTCAGGTCGGTGGCGATCAGGAACAGCGTCGGCGTTTGAAAGCTTGCCGCTACCGTCTGACCGATGGTGATGTTGCGCGACACCACCGTGCCGCTCACCGGTGAGCGGATGTCCGTGTACTCGAGGTTGATCCGGGCCGCTTTCAGAGCGGCCTCGCGCTGCCGAACCATCGCCTGGTCCAGCTCGACCTGCGCCTGCGCCTGCTCGTACGCGCTCTTCGCGCTGTCGACTGTGTCCTGCGACACGATGCCACGCTGCAGCAGCCCGACGTCGCGCTCGTAGGTGATCTTCTGGTAAGTCAGGCTGGCCCGATCCTTGTTGAGCTGCGCCTGGGCAGTGCCGAGCTCGGCCCTGGCCTGATCGACCGTCGTCTGATAAGGGCGCGGATCGATCTGCGCGCACAGTTGGCCCTTCTTCACCTGGGTGTTGTAGTCGCAATACTGGTGGACGATCACACCCGAGACGTAGGAGCCGACGATGATCGTGAGCACAGGGTTGACCGTGCCACTGGTCGACACCGCACGTTCGACGCTGCCGCGCGTGACGGGGGCGGTGAGATAGTGGTGGACGGGCGTGCCACGGCGAAAGCCCCAGAAGGCTCCGATACCAGCGAGGACCACCACCAGAGCGGCTCCGATCAGCAAACGCCAGCGCATACGGCGGCTCAGGCGCGGCATCGCTATCGGCCGCGCAAGACCGGCACCGCCCGCTCCCGTCTCATCAACGTGCTGAACGCCATTCGATTGCGGCATCTCGCGACCCATTGGACTCGTCGCATGATCGCGGGAAAGCCGAGGCAGAGTATTGACTACGGTCAATAGGCGAGTCCGACGACTACGGCAGGTTGTTCCCAGATGCAGTGCTAGTGCACGAGTGCTCAGAAGCCGCTATCCATGTAGCGCATGATCACGGACGGACCGGTCTCCTGCAGCGGGCCGAGCGGATTCTTGCTCTGCTCGTGCTCATGTATCTGGGGCTGGCCACCGTAGGCGGCATAGATTACGAGATCGTCTTGCATCACGATGAGGGCGTTGAAATGCCAGCCGCTCACGTCGGTATCGCGTTTGAAATTGAACATATCCGCCCAGAAGTTCCCGTTGCGCTTGCGCACCACGCTGTTTTGATCTATCGCATAGCCGTTGCAGACCTTGCCCGCATTGAGGCAATCTCGAATTCCGGGGTCGAGGCTGCGTTCGACCGCGGAGCCGGCCGCGAACCGCTGGAGAATGTCCGGGTATGTCAGGATCGTGACGCTCGGATTGGTGTAAGGATCGATCCCGATCGCCGAAAGCTCCTGCCGACGAGTCTTGCCCAGGGCGATTCCGTCTATGGCCTGCCTGGCTTCGGCGAAGTTGTGCCACTGCGCGACCGTCGCGCTCTGGGACTTCGGCAGCAGCGCGGTGCAGCCGGCGAGCGCAACCGCGGCGAGCACGGCTCCGCCCACACGCAGCCGCGCACGTAAACCAGTATTTGCCGATTCGGCGCCTTGCTTCAGCATCTGTCCTGGCGAACCGATCTGAGACGGAGAACACCCCAGTTGTTTCTCCCTCGTTCCGGCGCGACGCGCAACTGCTACCGAGCCACGAGCACCGGAATCCTCGAGTGCGTCAGCACCTTCGTGGTCTGGCTGCCCAGAAGCACGCCGGCAAGGCCGCTGCGACCGTGCGATCCCATGAAGATCAGGTCGCACTTCTTCTTCCTCGCCGCTTCGATGATGGCCTCCCAGGGAGCGCCACTGACCTTGTAGATGCCCTCGTAGGGCACACCCGCCTGCGCGGCTGCCCGCTCGATGAATGCGAGCTGCTTTCGCGCGGCCTCGTTGGCCGCCGTCTCGAACTCCACCCGGGATAGGGGATAGGCGGGGGCAGCGTACACCGAGTACATGGCTGTCCGGTAGTCCACTGGCGAAAAGAAGCCGATCACCGTTGCACCGACCGCCTTCGCAAAGGCGATCCCCTGCTTGACGGCCTTGCGCGAAACCGGTGAGCCGTCGGTAGGCAGAAGAACTTTCCTGTACATGGCGCGCCTGCTCGAGAAATTGATGCCGAACGGACCTTGCTTCGGTAATGAGACTCTGTCACATGCGGCCCTGGCGCTATTGATCTGTATCAAGCTGCTTGCGCGGCACAGATACCGCACGACCGCAAGGCGGCGTCCTCGCGCGACGTCGTTCCGGCTCCTGCTTGATCTAGGTCAATCGAGCGGCCTGGCAGCACGCCTATCGTTGCCTGCAATGCCCGACCGCGCTGCAATGGGTCGAACCAAGGAGGGGAACCAATTTATGGAACCGACGACGCAACAGCTCCTGTGGATGTACGAAACGATGCTGCTGATCCGCGAGTACGAGGAAACCATGGCCAAGGTCTATCTGGAGGGCAAGCTCCCGCCCAACATCCAGAAGGGACTCGCGTTCGATATCGGCTCGGGCCCGGTGCCGGGCGAGATGCACCTCGCCGCGGGACAGGAACCGGTTGCGGCCGGAGTCTGCGTGCACCTGCGCGCCGAGGATACGGTCGTCGGCACGCATCGCCCGCATCACTTCGCGATCGCCAAGGGCGTGCCGCTCGACCGCATGACCGCCGAGATGTTCGGCAAGGCCACCGGCCTCAGCCGCGGCAAAGGCGGTCACATGCATCTGTTCGACCCCGAGCACAAGTTCAGTTGCAGCGGGATCGTCGGTGCGAGCCTTCCGCCCGCCTGCGGTGCCGCGCTGGCAGCAAAGAAGGCTGGAAGGGACTGGGTCGCCGTGGCGTTCTTCGGCGAAGGCGCCGCCAATCAGGGGGCGTTCCACGAGTCGCTCAACCTCGCGGCGCTCTGGAAGCTACCGGCGCTGTTCGTGTGCGAGGACAACAAGTACGCGATCTCGGTGGATAAGGCGCACTCGACGGCGATTCGCAGCAACGCCGAGCGCGCGGCGGCCTATGGCATCCCGGGGATCGCCGTGACCACCAACGATGCTATCGAGGTGTATGCCGCCGCGGGGGAAGCCATCGCGCGCGCGCGCGCCGGCGACGGGCCCACCCTGATCGAGGTGAAGACCGATCGCTACTTCGGTCACTTCCAGGGCGATGCCGAGGTCTACCGGCCCAAGGGCGAGGTCGCAGAGCTGCGCAAACATGACCCGATACCGCGACTCGGAGCGCGCTTGCGCGGAGGGGGCCTGCTCGACGAAGCGGCCGATCTGGCCTTGCGCACCGGAGTCCATTCCAAGGTGGCCCAGGCCTTCGAGTTCGCGCGCCGTAGTCCCTACCCTGAGGCGAGCGAGGCGCTGCAGCACGTTTTTGCCTGATGCGGCCAGACCCGGAGAAGATTCCAGCCAGACGAGGAGAATGGAAATGACTGCACGCAAGGCAACGATGGCACAGGCGATCGCCGAGGCGATCGGGCAGGAAATGGAGCGCGACGCGCGCGTCTTCGTGATGGGCGAGGATATCGCGAGGTACGGAGGGATCTTCGGTGCGTCCGGCGGCCTGCTGGACCGCTTCGGCCCGGAACGGATCATGGACACGCCGATCTCGGAGACGGCCTTCATCGGCACCGCCACGGGTGCCGCCGCGGAGGGACTGCGACCGATCGCGGAGCTGATGTTCGTCGACTTCTTCGGCGTGTGCATGGACCAGATCTACAACCACCTCGCGAAGAACACATACATGTCCGGCGGCAGCGTGCGCCTGCCGGTAGTCCTCATGACGGCGATCGGCGGCGGCTACGGCGATGCTGCACAGCACTCGCAATGCCTGTACTCGCTGTTCGCACATGTCCCGGGTCTGAAGGTGGTCGTCCCGTCTAACGCCTACGACGCGAAGGGCCTGATGATCCAGGCGATCCGCGACGACAACCCGGTGATGTACTTCTTCCACAAGGGTATCATGGGACTGCCCTGGATGGCTCACTACGAAGGCAGCACCACCGACGTGCCCGAAGAGCCCTACACCATCGCGTTCGGCCAGGCGCGCATCGCTCGTCCGGGTCGCGACCTGACCATCGTCACGTTGAGCCAGATGGTCCAGAAAGCGACGATCGCCGCGGCCGAGCTCGAAAAGGAAGGGATCAGCGCCGAAGTCATCGATCTGCGCACGCTGGTTCCGCTCGATGTCGACGCGGTCGTGCGCTCGGTGGCGAAGACTGGGCGGCTCCTGATCGCCGACGAGGACTACGTCGGCTTCGGGCTCACCGGAGAGATCGCGGCGCTGATTGCCGAACGCCTCGATGAGATTGCTCTCAAATCACCGGTTCGGCGCCTGGGCGTGCCGGGCACGCCGATCCCGTACAGCCGTCCGCTCGAGCAGGCCGTCATTCCGCAGGTGCAGCACATCGCGGACGCGTGCCGCGGCATGATGCGCGGGAGGCTCGCGCGC
>JBGPMS010000233.1:0-9211 GCA_041487115.1 Gammaproteobacteria bacterium | reverse complement strand
GGGGCTGAATGACCGCGTTCTCGCCGGCACTCCGGCCGGGCGGTGGGGCGGCATCGACGATTTTGGCGGCATCGCGGTGTTCCTCGCCAGCGCGGCATCCGATTTTCTCACCGGCACGGCCATTCCGGTCGATGGTGGATATTCCACGCTGGTATGATCGATTCCGTCCAATCGCCTGGAAGCGTTGAAAGGCGCCAGGAAAGGCCAGTGGAGCATCCGCATCAACGAGCAATGGCGAGTCTGTTTTCGATTCGCAAGCGGCGACGCCTTCGACGTAGAGATCGTCGATTACCACTGAGGTAGAAGAGTTATGGCTATCAAGAACGGCTTGCCCGCGGTGCATCCAGGGGAGTTTCTCAAGGAGATGCTGGAAGACCTCGGCACTTCGCAGGCGGAGTTCGCCCGCACAATCGGGGTATCGTCAATGCGGATCTCTCATGTCGTCAAAGGCACGCGGCCGGTAACCGCGGAGCTTGCCCTGCTTTTTGGCAGGGCATTCGCGCAGTCGCCGCAGTACTGGTTGAATCTCCAGGCAGCCTATGATCTCAAGACCGCCGAACGCGTCATGAAGGGTCGGTTGCGCGGGGTGCGGCCTCTTGCTCATGCGTGAGGTCTTGGCGGCCGACTGGAAGGCATAGGCCTGTTAGTCGGTTGAACCATGCAACGTAGCGAATCTCGCATTCTGACCACCCACACCGGCAGCCTGCCGCGGCCCAAGCCGCTGGTTGAAATGCAGTTGCGGATGAGCCAGGGTGAAGCGGTGGACCCGGCAATCCTGGCTGAAGCAGTGGAACGGGCGACGCAGCGGGCGGTAGAGCACCAGTTGGATTGCGGGATCGACGTCGGGAACGACGGCGAGCAACCGCGCGAGAGCTTCTTCACCTACGTGCGCTACCGCATGAGCGGCTTCGGCGGCGAGGGGCGGCGGCCGCCGGCTCAGGATGTCGCGAGCTACCCGACCTTCCGCGAGTTGTTTCAGGCGTACGCCAAGAAGAGCTTGCACACCTCGCCTCCGCGCGCGATCGGCGAAGTGCGCTACATCAATCGTGATCTGCTCGACCGTGAGCTGGCCAACTACAGGAAGATCCTGGGGCAGCAGCCACGCCGCTTCGCCGAATCGTTCTGGACTGCGCCCTCACCCGGCATCGTCGCATGCGGGATGCAGAACGATCATTACGCCTCGCTGGCCGAGTACGTGAATGCCGTCGCCGACGCTTTGCAGACCGAGTACGAAGCCATCGCGGCGCAAGGGCTGGTGTTGCAGATCGACGGTCCGGACTTGGCGATGGAGCGCCACCGGTTGTTTGCCGATCGGCCGCTGTCCGAGTTTCTCGCCTTTCTCGATCTCACCATCGGCGCCATCAACCGCGCGCTGGCGAACGTGCCGCGGGACCAGGTGCGGCTGCACGTGTGCTGGGGCAACTACGAAGGCCCGCACACCTTCGACGTTCCGCTGGACGATCTGCTGCCCCATCTATACCGGGCGAACGTCGGCGGACTGGTGCTGTCGATGGCGAACCCGCGCCACGCGCACGAGTACCGCAGTCTCACGAAGCATCCGTTCCCGCTCGACTGGGTCGTGGTCGCAGGCGTGATCGATACGACCACGAACTACGTCGAGCACCCGGAAGTGGTGGCCGACCGCATCGAGCTCGTCGCGCGCGCAATCGGCGATCCGAAGCGGGTGCTGGCCGGCACCGACTGCGGCTTCGACACGTCCACCGGCGTCGGCGTCGTCGCGGAGGAAGTCGTGTGGGAAAAGCTGCGCTCGCTGCGCGCGGGCGCGGAAATCGCCACGAAGAGGTTGTTCTAGACGAATCGGCTTTGGATAGGCAGCTCATGCTCTGCTGTTCGATGAGCCAGTCGCATTCCGTGTGTGGACGCTACGCCAGGTGTCTCTTCAAAGCGACGCCGAGCTCAACCGGAATTCCACTTCGCGTTGCGGTCGTCGAAATATCGTCCCTGGCGAGAATCCCACATCGTATCCATCTACTGAGTTGAATCCCGATTTTCTGCGTACGGATCTTTCAACGCTGTCGTGGTCATCGGTAAGCTATCTGTAAGTTCCTGCATGCTAGGGTCACGCTCGCGACTAGAGTGCGGCTCTAATCGGCATCACAGGAGGGACCATGGCGACACGGCATGGACGTTCAGCGGAGATGGGCAGGGCCGCGGGCTGGGCCGCGGTGCTCCTCGCGGCGTGCACACTCGGTGGATGCATGCCCAAGCAGTTCGAGGTCCGCGCGGGCACGGACCCCGCTTACATCGATACCGACGTCCGCTTCAGGACGATCTATTACTTCCGGGTCTTCGACTACTGCGGGGAGCTCTACCCCGACAGCAGCCGCGTCAAGATTTTGAACGACTCGCTCTACCGATTCCGCATGACGGGCAAGGCCAATTCCGCCACCAACAAGGTGCGCTTCGAGTCCGGGACTCTGCGCGCACCGGAAATCGACCCTTTCGGTTCGGACGTCGAGTTCGACCAGGAATCCGGCCGCTTCCGCTACAAATCGCGCGCGCGCACCGAGGAAGAGACAACGCGCAGGGAGGCCTTCGAGGACATCCAGGCCCTGTTGGTGCTCTACGATTCCAGCTTGTCCAAATTCAACCAAGGGGCCGACTTCAAGGATGATCTCAAGAGCTTGGTCCAGCAGCGCCTCAACCGGCTGAGCTACGCGAACGGTACGGACAACCAGAACAAACAGAAGAGCCTCGACCCCGATCAGCTGAAAGCCGCGGATGAGAAGCCCGGCAATCAGGGCGCCGCTCTCGACAGCCCGACTAATCCGTTATCCAAGGCTACGCCAACCGGCTATTGCGCCGCAGACAACGCACGGCGTGGATACCAGATCTTCGGACCCGAGGGATGGCGGACCTTCGATCAGGACGAGCGGCTGCTGCTTGCGATGTCGTCGAGCGGGCAGCCTTTGATCGACACGCTGCGTGAAGTGTCGGATCGCGTGCTGCAGGACAAGCAAAACGGCCGTACCGATACCATGCTCCTGCGAGAGCAGCTGCGTATCCGCAATGCGCAGCGAGCGCTCGACTCGCAGCCTTCGAAGTCGGACCCGAAGGCTGCTCTCGACGCTGCGCTGAAGGCCTTTGCAAAATAGGAGGAAGAGCACATGAGCGCATGGTTCGAACCAAAGGTTCGGGTGGCAGTTGCTTGCGTCGCTTCCGTTCTTTCCTGCCTGACCGGTTGCTCGACGTTGTCGACAGGCTCGTCGATGCAGGTGGAGGTGGAGGTCTACAAAGGCCCTTTGTCCAGAGAGCCGCAGGCACAGCTCGGGGAACTCTGCGGGACCGTCGAAGAGCTGGAGAAGAACCTCAACGCTTATCACGACTCCCTGTACCTGGCCATCTTCGATCTGCCGAAGAGCCCTTTCGAGACACTGGAGCAGGTCTATCAGGGCTCCGCCGCGTGCGACTTGGCAGATGCATATGCCGTGGCAGAGGGGATCACCAAGAAGCGCGCGCCTATAGCGAAGTGCTGGTGCGACCAGGTCAAGGGCAAGCGTACCTACAACCAGAACCTCGCCTGCATGGGTATCAGCCAGCTCCACGATGAAGTCGAGGGCCTGCGCGACGAGATCACAAGCTTCAAAAACATAGACAAGCTTGCCTACGAGAGTACATGTGGGGTTCTCGCGGGAACCGCGAAGCGCGATGGCAGCCGCAAGCTGATCAAAGTGTCGAAGCCGGTTGTTTCGACGACCGAAGAAGAGATGAATCAGGCGCTCGAATCGCTCACCCCCGCTTCAGGCTCGGGCCAGGCGGCGAAAGCGGGCTCGGGGCCGGCCGCAGCCGACCCGGCGGACGAACTGCGCCGGCGCCACATCAGCCAGCTCTCGAGACTGGCGGTGCGCCTCAAGTTGAAGGCGATGTACCGAGCAGAATCCGACGCCATCTTGCTCAACCAGGATCGAACGGTGCGCACGTTGGCCACATCGCTGTCGAATCTGGCAGCCGAATACAGCAACCAGATCAGCTCGCGCGCCGACGCATGGCTCAAGCAGACCGATGTCGCCGAGGCGGCTTCACTTCCGCAGAGCGTGTATCTGCGGGATTCGCAGCCGACCGAGTTTGTGAACCTGTACGTGTGGAATCGGGCTGCTGCCCCGCCGCTCGGCGAGGACATTTTGCTCCATCCCATCAAGTCCGGATCGAGCGAGGGCACCATGGACCGCGTGCGCGGGATCGAGCGGCTGTTCTCGGACAGCTACTGGTCGAAGATCAACACGGTCTACGCGAGCGGGCAGGGCGACGTGAGCATGGCACTGGTCAAGGACGATATCGGCAACTGGAACCTCAAGTCTTTTTCCACCGACCCTACAAAGCTGTTGAAGGCGTACAAGGACGGCGGATTGGCACTGATCCAGACGGCTTCGGAGCTGGGCAAAACCGCCGCTGGAGTTCCGAACGCCAGCAAGGTGCTGGGCTTTGCGAATGCGCTCGCACTCGGCCAAACGAATCCAACCGGCGGGGACGAAACGAGCCGCCTCGCCGAGAAGCTGCATGCGGTCACGCAACAGCGCCTAGAGAAGTTGCGGAAGTCTCTCGACGAGCAAGGGGCTGAAAGTGCCGGCGCGGACGCCGTCGCACGCGCGAAAGCAATCCTTTCCGATTACGAAGACAACCTCGAATCCCTGGCGGAAGTGAGCGCCCAGGCAGCAGAGGACAAGAAGGCGACGACGAATAGCGGAATTGGCAAGGAACTGAGCAAGGGGCTGCCATCAGTGCCTCTTCCCAAGCCCAACATCAACTAAGAGACTCGACAACGCTACAAGCTCAGCCGACGACTCTTGTCCCCGAGCGCCTGCGCCGGGGAAGGAGGTGCTACTGCTTACTTCTTGACGTCCTTGGCCACGTCCTTGATTTTGTCGCCGGCCTCTTCCACTTTATCGCCGACCTTCTTCGCCGCGTTGTCTATCTTCTCGCCCGCACGCTCGGCCGGCCCCTTTTCGCAACCCGCGAGTCCCGCGACGGCAAAGCTCAGCACGATCGCTGCTGCAATTCCAGAGTTGAACTTCATATGTCTTGCTCCTTTTGAACGTAGATGGCCGCTGATCCGGAAGTACGATGGTCGTAGTTACAAAGCGCAGTCTTGAGTAAATTTCATCGCACCGTCTGTGCGCTGGCGTACCGATGGCCGGGCCGACCCCGATCCGGCAGGCGATTCGGCATGGGGTACGAGCGCTGGAGCGCAGCGGCCGGGCCGAGGGTGGAAACCGGCACTCTCAAGAGCCGCTGAACGTTGCCGATAAGCGAGGTCTGGGTGGTTCCGGCCCGATCTACCGGTTCCTGCGGTTCCGCAGAGACGTAGCAGAGGCTATGCGTGCCCACCCGGATCTCGGAGAGCCCCATGACGCCCCGCATTGCCTGGATGCTCCTTCTGCCGACCTTGCTGTTGAATGGGCCCGCCGACGCGCGCAAGTGGTTCAAGTTCGACGGCACCGTCGTGATCTCGGATGAACAGGTACCCAACGCTGTTCTGGTTCCCGACGACTTCGTTCCGCCGACCCCGGAGCAGTTGCGCAAACTTCGGCCGCAGAGAAATCCCTCGAGCTACCCAACCTCCGGCCGAGTGGCGATCCCGGAGGACCGCGACGTGCTGGGCTTCCTGCTCGAGGCGGTAAAGTACACGCCGCCCAAGTCGCGCTGGCTGGAGTCGGAGAAGGCGCTCTACGCGCAATTGTTGTCGCAGGCCCGCGCCGACGTGCTGGTCGCGCCGGTGCAGGTCCGGGGCGCCGCCTTCGATCAGCCCGAGCGGCTGCTGATGGCGGCGCGCCTGGCACGCTACATCGAGGAATCGTCCGGAAGCCGTGTCGCGGATCCGTTCCTCGTCGACCGAGCGCTGGGCACCGGCGCGCGGGAGCTGGACCAGCACGATATCGAGCGGCTGGCGGCCGCGCTGGGCGCCGCCCGTATCGTCGTGGGATTCGCGGGCCACGATCGCGCCGGGCACATGGACCTGACTGTGCGCGTGTTGGAGATGAAAGGCGCCACGATCGACTATCAACGCACGCCGGTCGAGAAGCGCTGGGCCGGGTTGTCCTTCGAGACCGAGACGCCGGCGGACGTGCTCGCTCGCCTGCTGCCCGAGATTGTGCAGCAGCTCGGGATCGGCGGGCGCCAGCCCGCGCAGCCGCGCCCCTTTCCGGCCGCCGGACCGCTCTCGATGCCGAAGTCGCCCGAGGCGATCACGCGGGTTTCGCAGGATTCGAGCCCGGTCGTGCGCGCCTACCATCTCCAATTGCTCGGCGCCCTCTATCCGTGGTACTCGGAGCGCGCGCGCGACCGCGCGTTCGTGCGCTCATTGATGGTCCTCGACGAGGTGCAACCCGACTCGCCCGACTACCGCCTGCTCAAGGCGCGTGCCTTGTTCGGTCTGCAGCGCCGGCCCTACGCGCTGCGCGCTCTGGGCGAGCCGAGGACACCGGAGGAGCGGGCGCTCAAGGCCGCGCTCAACGGCAATCTTCCCGACTTGCAGAAGGAAGTGCCGCAGATCAAGTCGCCGCTCAAGAAGTTTCTCGCGCAACTGGACCTCACCGAGCTGCGGGCGCGCTATGGGGCCCTGGATCGCGACGTGGGCCGACCCGAGCTCATGGCCATGCTGAATGGAAGTCCGGATTGGCAGGCCTTGATGTTGTGGAAGGTACGCGACTGGGACCACTGGACGCAGCGCTCCAACCTCGAGTTGAAGGCCATGCTCGATCGTTCGCTGCCGGCGCCGGGGCCGACCGCCGAGAGCCTGCTGCGCGGGCAGGCAGCCTTGAACGAATTCGACCCGCGCAATGCAGAGCTGGAGCTGTCCGTGTTCCAGCATACGCACAAGCTGTTCGGCGCCAAGGGGGCGGACTGGTGCTGCCAGAGCGCGTTTGCGATTCCCAACCGCTGGGATCATCTCGACCTGCTCGCCGACCTGGCCGAGACCAATCTCACCTACCAGGTCGAGTTCTATCTCGACACTCGAGGCCAGCCCGAGCGCGCCGCCGAAGTCCTCGCCAGGTACGAAGGCGTTTACAAGGATCATCCCGCGTTCGCGAGCCTGCGCGGTTGGACCGATTGGAAGCTGTCGGCGCTGCGGCAAGGCCCGGAGCGGGACAGCCTGCGCCAGCAGAGCATCGACAGCGCAATGCGCGCGCTCTACTGGGGGCAGGGGCAGACCTGGGCGGCGTGGGACGGCATGCATCTCGCGCGCGAAGAGAGTCGTCAGAACGCCGCGCCGACGCCGGCGGACGCGAAGATATGGAATGCGCTGTCCGACGGCATCATCGGCGATTGGCCGTTCCGCTGGTATTGGGCAACCTGGGAGCAGGGCGGCAATGGGCAGCTCATGGCGCGCAACACGTCCGAACGCCTGGCCTACACCAATCACAATTTCGGTGCAGTGACCGATCTCCTCTATTTCCTCGACGCGACCGGCGCGAAGAAGCTGCTGGCCGAGACTGCCGACCGCTTTGTAGGCTCGCCCGATCGCGTCGCGTTCCTGGCCCAGAATGGCGATGCATTACCCGATGCCGCGTCGAAGAAACGGGTGTATCAGGATGCGATCCGCGCCAACCCGGCGGCATGGGCTCCCTACCAGCAACTGGGCGTGCTGGCCATCGAGGAAGGCAACTATGCGGAAGCGGCGAAGACGTACCGGAGCTACCCCGGCTTCTCGCCCGAGAGCAAGCAGGATCGGGTCGGGCTGTCTCAGTATGCGAACGATGCCGGCTCGCGTCTGTACTGGCGCGGCGCCATCGACGAAGCTATTCCGCTCATGCAGCTCTCCGCAGGCTACGGCACGGGCTCGAGCGGAAGCATGATGAGTTCGGCGCAACTCAAGCTGCTCGATGGCGACTACCGCGGCGCCGCCGAGGGGGAGCTCGAGCGCGCCCAGCGCTACAACGACCCCTACGCCTATCGCGACTTCCTGGCCTTGCTGCACGTCACCGGTTATTCGAGGGATGCCTGGCCCGCCTTCGATGCGGTGATGGAGAAGTTCGAGAACCCCGAGGTGTGGGCATCGGCGTTCGTGGGCAAGCGGATCTCGGGTGCCAAGGACAAGGACGTGGAGCAGTGGCTTCTGAGTGACCACATCAAGAGCGCCATGGCGGGCGAGACCCGCTTCGCACCGAGTCTCGCCGTGCTCTGGTACGCCGTGGACCGCAAGCCCGGCCCCGGCTTCGTCAGTCTGGTGGAGCGGCTCGACAGTCCATCGCGGTACTTCGTCGCCGAAGGACAGTATGCGCGGACGATGCGCGGCGATCCTGCGGCGAATCCGGAAGGCAGCGGCCTCCCGCTGGTGGGCCCCTCGGACTACAAAGCGGAGGGCCGTCCGAAGCGGGCCGCGGGTACGATCGTGCGCCCGTTCGTCGTCTACTTCGCGGAGGCCTACACGCTCCTGCGCGACGACGATTACGCCGGAGCCAACCGTATCTTCGAGGAGATGGCCGGTCACTACTTCTTCGGTGGAACCTATGCTATCGCCTACTTCGCGCGCGCCGCCGCGAAATCCGGGAACGGCGATCAACTCGAGAGCTACCTGGACGGGAAGACCGCGCCGGCAAACCAGACGCAGTTCGACTATCAGCTTGCCAAAGCCTTCTTCGCCGGCGCGAAGGGTAAGCACGACGAAGCGGTGCAACACCTGAAGGATGCTTTCAACACTCGGCCAAGCACCGAATGGCGGCCGGTCTTCACCGATTACCAGTTCGTGGAGGCCTGCGAATGGCTGTACCGGGACAGCAAGAACAAGGCGTATCGCGACCTCGCGTTGAACTGGGCACGCAAGTACCAGCGCATCGCACCTATGTTTTCGTGGGCCTATGCGATCGAGGCCGAGCTCACGGATTCGGCGGAAGACCGGCGGCGTGCTCTCGGGATCACGCTCTACCTCGATCCGAATTCCGAGCGGGCCGCGAAGTTCTCCGCCGCGGAGCGGAACAAGGCCAAAGCGTGGCTGAAGGCCAACAACCCGTTCCTCAAACCGCCCGGAAAGCGTGAGGATGCGTGACGCCGCCGCCCGCGTGTCAGCGAGAGCGGATGCGCTGAGGGCTTTAACAAACTTGATTACGTACGAGCTTCAGCCTGGGTTAGGTACGCCGAGCGGCCGTAACCACCCCGGCGCTTCGCGCCACCCCTCCTTGAAAAGGAGGGGAGAGAAAAATCTTTCCCCTCCTGCCTGAGATTCTATGGTTCATGTCAAGCCTGAAGTGAGGCG
>JBGPMS010000232.1:0-9226 GCA_041487115.1 Gammaproteobacteria bacterium | reverse complement strand
TCGGCTACATGGGACTGGTGAGCGTAGCGCTCGCTCTTGCCGGGCCATGGCTGCTGCCGCAGTTCATCTCGCCCTCCGATCCGCATGCCGCGCAGACGCTGGCTCTAGCCTACAAGCTCCTGTGGATCGCTGCGGCCTATCAGATCTTCGATGGCTTCAACCTCGGCGCCGGCTTCTGCCTTCGTGGAGCCGGCGACGCGCGCGTGCCGACTCTGATGGTGCTGGTGCTGTCCTGGGTCTGCTTCGTGCCGCTCGCGCACATGCTGAGCTTCGCGCCCGGCCAGGGTTGGGTCCACTTCCTTCCACAGTTCGGCTTCGGTGCGGCCGGCGGCTGGAGCGCATTGCTGGTGTATACGTTTGCGCTCGCGACCGCGATGTTCCTGCGCTGGCGCTCGGGCGCCTGGCGCCGGATCAATCTCGGTTAGGCTCCGCGCAAGGAGCAAATCCCGCTATCGCCGGCCCAGCTCCTTGTCAGTCGCCCTCGTCTTCGCGCCAGAGGTCGTGCCACAGCGCGCTATGCCGCTGGGGAATGATCTCCCAGGTCTGGTTGTCCCCGTGCTGCTGCGTGTAGAACACGCGCCAGCCGAAGTGGAACGGCCACGGCAGCTCCGTGCCGAGCAGACCGCCCGCAGTGGGATCGCCGTCGGAGATGTGGATCCCCGTGATCTCGTTGTCGCCCTCGTTCTGAAATCCGCTGCTGCCAGCCAGACCGGAGTCGATGGTGGCGGACGGATCGCGGGCCAGCGCCAGAATGCGCACCGGTTGGTTTGCCGCCTTGCTGTAGTCGAGGCGAACGTCGAACAGGAACGCCGAGTCGAAGGCGTTGATCTGGCTGTGCAAGCCGTCGCCCATGTCTTGAACGTACACGACCTCATTGGCCGACGAGAAGGCGACGTTGTCGAAACTCGAATGCGCCGCGTCAGGCCTGTAGAACAGGGAAAGCGAGCCGCTGTTCGACGATGGGCTCAGGGTCAGCCTGAAGATGGCGCCAAACCCGCCGAATGCCGCCGCTTCGGTATTGGCGTTGGTGTCTCCCGTCGCATCGAAGTAGAGCTCGCGGAAGCCGGTGCCGGGGGGCCGAGTCCGAGCAACACGTGAATCGGACGCGACCCGGGGATGAAGTCTTCTTTTCGTCGCTCATCCGAGCACCAGCATGTTGTCATGGCACGGTTAACCGGCGATGACCCCGACAGCGGCCGCGCGTGGTCTGTTCGCGCTACGCGGCGACCGTTGCGGTCGCCAAAGAGCAAAGTACCTTACATCAATCATACGGGGTGACAGCGGGCGCCCGAAGTGGTGCAATAGCGGCGAACCCTCCGTCTCCGCCGCCATGAATCGACTCCGGCGCCTGCTGCTGGTGCTGCTACCCGCCCTTCTTCCACTTCTGCCGGCGCAAGCGGCGGAAACCACCGCGCCTGCGATATTTCTAGTGGCCAAGCCCGAGCTGCAGGACCCGAACTTTGCGCATTCCGTGGTGCTGGTGGTCTTTCCGAAGGACGGCGGTCCGCTGGGAGTGATCCTGAACCGTCCGACGCGACTCACTCTCAAGGAAGCTTTTCCGGAAGAGGAGCAGCTCAAGACGCGCGGCGATACCCTCTATCTGGGCGGGCCGGTGCAAGTCAACGGGCTGATGTTCCTGTTCCGGCGCTCGGCTGCGCCCGACACCGCGTTTGCTGTCGTCGACGATCTGTACCTGAGCGCAGACGGTGCTTTGCTCGACGACCTGCTGTCCCGCCCGGGCCCACCTCCAGTACAGCGGTTTTTTCTGGGCTATAGCGGCTGGGCCGCTGCACAGCTCGACTTCGAGATCGCGGAGGGAGGCTGGTACGTGATGCCCGCGGACCTGGACACGGTGCTGAAGGCGGACCCGAAAACGCTGTGGCGCAATCTTCTGCTGCGGGCCACGGCGGTCAAGACGTGAGTGATCCAGCGCCGATCTCGGATCGACCAGTCAAGAGGTAGGCAGTGGGACAAGCGGAAGACAGTCTGTTTTCGGTCGGGGATCAAGTCGTGGCCGATCGATCTGTGAGGTACCCGATGACGAGCATTCAGTTGAAGTTCACAGCGTGCGCGGCGCTCTTGCTAGTATCTAGTGTGGCGCGGGCCGAAGTGGCTTGCCCGGATACGCTGGGCGTCCAGCAGCGCGCCGAGGCACCTGCCGGCTGGACCGTAAGCTATGCGGAGCAAGCGCCGCGTCTCGCGGGCGTGACCATCTTCGACGGTCCGCCGGCCAATCGCGTGAGCCTCAAGTACACCAAGCGCCGGCAGACCGACAAAGAGCTGATCCTGACGTGGGACCTGGGCGACAGCCCGCGCAGCTTCTATCTCCAGTGCGGCTACGAGCGCACTACCGCCCAGATCGCGAGCCCGCTGCCTCCGGGCGTTCGCACCTGCCAGGTCGTGTTCGACCGCGGCGTCTCCTATCCCGGCGGCAGCCTCGCCATCAAGCGGATGGTTTGCCGGTGACGGGACGCGGCGCTAGTGTATTACCCCCCTCACCCTAGCCCTCTCCCGCAAAGGGGACCGCTAAGCGGTTTGCAATGGTTGTACGCTTTGCGAGCTGTAGAAGAGCCCCCTTGATGGGAGAGGGTTGGGGTGAGGGTGAGGGAGGTTGTACTACCCCGCCTGCGCGATCACGGCGAGCAGACGCTCGCCATAGCGCTCGGCCTTGGTGAGTCCGATGCCGGAAACGAGCAGCAGCGCCTGGCGGTCGCGCGGGCGCTGTTGCGCGAGGTCGCGCAGCGCGGAGTCGTGCAGCACGACGAATGCGGGCACGCCCTGTTCTTCCGCGATGCGCTTGCGCTCTGCGCGCAAGGCTTGAAACAAGGTTTCGCTGGCTGGATCGAAGGTTTCTGCGCCCACGCTAGCCCGCTGCCTGGGACTGCTACGGGCACCCGCGATCGAGGTGCGCCGCAGCTCCAGGCGCGTTTCGCCCCTGAGCACCGGCCTGGCCGCATCGGTGAGCCGCAGCGCTCCGTAGGCCTTCGGATCGGCGTGCAGCAGTCCCAGCGCCACGAGCTGGCGCGCCACGCCGCGCCACGCCCTCTCGTCCAGATCCACCCCGACACCGAAAGTGGGCAACCGATCGTGGCCGAGCCCGGTCGTCCGCTCAGTCGTTCTGCCGAGCAGGACGTCGATCAGATGGCCGGCACCGAAGCGCTGGCCTGTGCGCAGGATCGCGGAGAACAGCTTCTGGGCGGCAATGGTGCCATCCCAAGTCTGGGGCGGATTCAGGCAAACGTCGCAGTTTCCACACGGCGCGATGGCCTCGCCGAAGTAGTTCAGCAGCACGGCGCGGCGGCACCGGGCGGCTTCGCAGAAGCCCAGCATGGCGTCGAGTTTCATCTGCTCGATCCGCTTCTGCTCGGCGGGTGCTTCCGATTGCTCGATCCAGCTTTTCTGCAGCACCACGTCGGAGAGCCCGTAGGCCATCCACGCCTCGGCGGGCTCGCCGTCGCGCCCGGCACGGCCGGTCTCCTGGTAGTAGGCTTCCAGGCTCTTGGGCAGGTCCAGGTGGGCGACGAAGCGCACGTCCGGCTTGTCGATCCCCATGCCGAACGCAATGGTCGCCACGATCACGACGCCATCCTCACGCTGGAAGCGCCGCTGAACCTCGCGGCGCGACTCCGCATCCATGCCGGCGTGGTACGCGAACGCAGCGACCCTCTTGGTTGCCAGCCAGGCGGCGGTCTCCTCGACCTTCTTGCGCGACACGCAGTACACGATCCCCGCCTCTCCCAGATGCCCCTCCTCCCCGCCGGAGCCGCGCAGGAAGGCGAGCAACTGGTCGCGGGCCTGGTCCTTTTCCACCACTCGATAGCGAATGTTGGGACGGTCGAAGCTGGCGACGAACTCGCGCGCGCTCTCGAGCGCCAGCCGCGCCTTGATCTCGGCGCGCGTGATCGCGTCGGCGGTCGCGGTGAGCGCGATCCGCGGCACCCCGGGGAAGCGCTCGTGCAGGATGGAGAGCTGGATGTATTCGGGCCGGAAATCGTGTCCCCACTGCGACACGCAATGTGCCTCGTCGATGGCGAACAGCGCCAGCCCGTGCGTCGCTTCGATATGGGCCAGGTCGGCCAGGAACGAATCGGTCACCAGGCGTTCGGGCGCCACGTAGAGCAGGTCGAGCTCGCCGCGGCGAGCGCGGCGCGAGACCGCGGTTGCAGTCTCGCTGTCCAGGCTGGAGTTGAGGAATGCCGCGCGCACCCCGAGCTGCAGCAAGGCATCGACCTGGTCTTGCATCAAGGCAATCAGCGGGGACACGACGATTGCCACACCCGGGCGCAGCAGTGCCGGGAGCTGATAGCACAGCGACTTCCCGCCGCCGGTGGGCATCAGCACCAGTGCATCGCCGCCGGCGAGGACGTGGGAGACGATCGCGGCCTGGGAGCCGCGAAAGCTGTCATAGCCGAAAACCTTGCGCAGGACCTCGAGCGCTTCAGTCATAGTGGTGTGCGCGCGAACAGAGGCGGGAAACCACGGAGATTACCAAAGACTCGACATCCGGGCTCCGCACGTTTGCGCAGCGGCCCACGGAAGCTCTGATCAGGCCAGGCGCACAGCCGGTTCCCGCCGCCCGCCGGCACCTTCCTTGCGCAGCAGTTCCTCGAACTGCTCCGGGGGCAGCGGTTTGCTGAAGTAGAAGCCCTGCCCCTCGTCGCAGCCATGGCGGCGCAGGAACGTGAGCTGCTCGCTGGTCTCGACGCCCTCGGCGGTGACTACCAGGCCCAGCACATGGCCGAGCTGGATCACCGCCTGCACGATGGCCGCATCGCCCCGGTCGCTGGCGATGTCGCACACGAAGGAGCGGTCGATCTTGAGGCGGTCGACGGGAAACTGCTTGAGGTAGTTCAAGCTCGAGTAGCCGGTACCGAAATCGTCCACGGAGAGCTGCACGCCGAGGTCCTTCAGCGCGCGCAGGCGCGCGATGAGCTCCTCCACGTTCTCCATCATCAGGCTCTCGGTGATTTCCAGGTCCAGGCAGCTGGCCGGCAGTCCCGTCTGCTCCAGCACCGCGGCGATCTGGCCGACCAGTTCGCGACTGCGGAACTGGCGTGCGGAGATGTTGACCGATACCGTGCTCAGCTCGAGCCCGCGGGCGCGCCACTGCTGCGCCTGGGTGCAGGCAGCGCGCAGGACCCATTCTCCCAGCGGCACGATAAGCCCGGTCTCCTCCGCCACCGGAATGAAGCGGGCCGGCGACAGCTGGCCGTGCTGGGGATGCCGCCAGCGCAGCAGCGCTTCCGCGCCGATCAGGCGGCCGGAGGCCAGCTCCACCTTGGGCTGGTAGTCGAGCCGAAACTCGCCGCGCTCGAGGGCCTGCCGCAGATCGTGCTCCAGCGCCACGCGCTCGTTCAGGGCCGCGTTGATCTCGGCGGTGAAGAAATGGAAGTTGTTCCGGCCCTCCGCCTTGGCGCGGTACATGGCGGCGTCCGCATTCTTGAGCAGGGTCTCCGCGTCCGTCCCGTCCTGCGGATAAAGGCTCACGCCCACGCTGGCGCTGGTGTTGAGCTCGCGGCCCGCAAGGAAGTAGGGCTCGGAAGTCTTCTCGAGCACGCGCCGCACCACCTGGCTCACCGACTCGGCCCTGGCCTGGTCCACCAGCACCAGCACGAACTCGTCACCACCCAGCCGCACCACGGTGTCGCCCTCGCGGACGCAGGCCTTGAGTCGATACGCCATGATCTTCAGCAGCTCGTCGCCGGCGCTATGCCCGAGGCTGTCGTTGAGGTACTTGAAGTTGTCCAGGTCGAGGAAGACGACCGCCACACCATGGCGCTGGCGTTCGGCGTGAGCGATGGCCTGACGCAGCCGGTCGTACAACAGGCTGCGGTTGGCCAGCCCGGTAAGCGCGTCGTGGCTGGCCTGGTGCTCGAGCCGCTCGCGGTAGGACTTGATCTCGGTAATGTCGCTGATGAAACCGTTGAGCAGGATCGGCCGGCCGCTGGCCGAGTAGAAGCACAGGCCTTTCTCCGACACCCACTTCTGCCGGCCGCCGCGATCGATGATCCGATACTCGACGGTGAAGCGCGAGCGTGCGGCGACGGCGCGTCCGATTTCGTGGCGCACCCGGGGGCTGTCGTCAGGATGGGTGATGTCCTCGTAGGACACCAGCCGGTTGAACAACAGGTCTTCCGCCGCGTAACCGGTGAGCTCGAGGCAGCCTTCGCTCACGAACTCCATGGTCCAGTTCTCGTCGTAGCGGCAGCGGTAGGCCATGCCGGGGAGGTTGCCCAGCAACGTCTCCATCTCGCGCTGCGTCTCCAACAGCGCCGCCTCGGCTGCCACCCACTTCTCGCCCGATTCGATGCTGTCCAGGGCGAAGCTGATCTCGCCTGCCAGCCGTTCCAGCAATCCCACCAGCTCGTCGTCGAAGAAGCCGGGCTCCTTGGCGTAGTGCGTGAGGGCCCCGATCACGCGCCCGCCCTGCCGCAGCGGGAAGACGCCCAGGCTGCGCAGGTCGAATGGCCGCGCCAGCTCGCGCCAGGGCTCGGTGCACGGATCGCGCTCGAAGTCGTTGCAGATGTAGACCCGCCCATCCCGCAACGCTCTCCCGATCGGTCCACGGCCTTGCGGCACGCTCTCGTCGATGGAAATCACCGCCTGGCGCACGTAGGCCTCGCCCGTCCCATAGACCGCCGCCGGTACGACACGCCGCGTGGCCTCGTCGACGATGCCCACCCAGGTCGTCTGCAGCCGCCCGAACTCCACCGAGATGCGGCAGATCTCGTTCAGCAATTGCGCGCGCTCGTGGTAGCGGGACACAGCGTGACTGGTCTCGAACAGCGCCGAGTACAGGTTGGTCACACGCTTGAGCTTGCGTTCGGTGAGCTTGCGCTCGGTGATCTCCCGCACGAACACCTGCACCGAGAAGTGATTCCGGTGGCGGAAGGGTGACGCGGTGACCTCGACCTCCACTGTGGACCCGTCGAAGCGCAGATAGAGCAACTCCTCGGGCTCGGTGCGCCGACCCTGGCGCAGGGATTCGATGCGCTGGTGCACGCGTGCGTGATCGTCCGGATGGACGATTGCCAGTGTGTGCAGGCCGACGATCTGATCAGGCCCCGTGGCCCGCAGCAGCGCCACCGCGGCCGGGTTGGCGTAGACGAACAGGTCGCCGGAATGCACCAGAATGGCATCGGGCGACAACTCGACCGCGGAGCGGAACCGATCCGCTGCCGCAGTGGCGGGCCAGAACCCGACCCAAGGTTGCCGGTCGGCGCGCCAGCGCAGGAACAGGCCGAGCGCAACCACGGCTACTGCGACGGCGAGAGCGACGACCAGTGACAGCGGCGTGAGCCCGAGGGCATCGGCGGCGTGCGCCTGCCCCATTGCGACACCCTGGACGATCGCGGCCAGCGCCGCGCTAGTACCAACGGATCGACTGCGATCGACGGGCCGCTGGCCCGAGCCGGCGCGCGACCCGACGGACGGGGGGACGCCGACCACAAGGCCAGAAGGTGTCATTTTTGTGGAAAGCGAGAACGTCCCCATAGGGACCGGAAGGCAACATTCGTGCTAGCGCCCGGCCCGTCCGCGCCTAAGCGTCGCAAATCAGAGCGGAAATCGAGTTGCTGACGCGACAGCACGGAGCGGAAGCGGTGCTACCTGCGATGCGCACGCTCGCCGCGTGCCACCACCCGATGGTTGCCGCCGCAGGCTAGCCTGGATAATTCATGAGGGACTCGGGATGATGGCGAGTCGAGCAGGCTTGGGCTCGGTTGCATTTCACCCGGGCGGCACCGATACTACGCCGTCCTGCGGGCGGCGCCGGCGCTGAGCTCGCGCCAGGCTGGCGAGCGAGGGTCGAACGGTGTGAAGGTCGTGGTATTGGGAGCGGGTGTGGTCGGCGTGACCAGCGCCTGGTATCTGTCGGAGGCCGGACACGAGGTCACTGTAGTCGATCGGCAGCCGTTTGCCGGCTTCGAGACCAGCTTCGCCAACGGCGGGCAGATCTCGGTGAGTCACGCGGAGCCCTGGGCCAACCCCAGCGCGCCATTCAAGATCCTGCAGTGGCTCGGGCGCGAGGATGCACCGCTTCTGTTCCGCCCGCGGCTGAGCCCGCGGCAATGGGGCTGGGGGCTGCGCTTCCTGTACGAATGCCTGCCCGGACGCACCCGTCACAACACCCTGCAGATCCTGCGGCTCGCGCTGTACAGCCGCCACGAGCTGCAGGATCTGCGCAGCAAGACCGGCATCCGGTACGATCAGTCGGAGCGCGGCATCCTGCACCTGCACTCCGACCCGCGCGCGCTGGAGGCCGCGGCAAAGCGCATTGCACTCATGCGCGACCACGGCTTCGAGATGCAGCTCAAGACGGCACAGCAGTGCCTGGAGATCGAGCCGGCGCTCGCGCACAGCCGTGTCCGCCTGGCCGGCGGGACCTATTCGCCGTCCGACGAATCCGGCGACGCACACCTGTTCTCGCGCGAGCTGGAAGAGCTGTGTCGCCGTGCCGGCGTGGGTTTCCTGTTTCAGACCACCGTGCAGCGGCTGGTGTCCGAAGGCAACCGCGTCACGGGCGTGCGCGTGCGTCAGGTTGAAGGGCGGGAACAGGTGTTGCGCGCGGATGCCTATGTGGTGTGCCTCGGCACTTATTCCCCGTTTCTGGTCGAGCCCCTCGGCGTGCGCCTGGCGGTCTATCCCATCAAGGGATACTCGATCACGGTCCCGATCGCGCCGCAGCCCGATGCTGCGCCGCGAGTGTGTCTGACCGACGAAAGCGCGAAGCTCGCGTTCTCGCGGCTGGGCGACCGGCTGCGCGTGGCAGGGACCGCGGAGCTGAACGACTATGACAATTCGATCAACCTGTACCGCTGCGGCGCCATCGTGACGCGCGCAGAGGAGCTGTTTCCCGCCGCCGGCAACTACGACCGCGCCCAGTTCTGGGCCGGCCTGCGACCCGCCACGCCCAGCAACGTGCCGGTCGTCGGCCGCGCTCGTCTGTCCAACCTGTATCTGAACACCGGCCACGGCACGCTCGGCTGGACCCTGGCCTGCGGGTCGGGCCGCGCCATCGCGGACATCCTGAGCGGGCGGGTGCCGGAAGTGGAGTTCGCGTTCCGCACCCTCTAGGGAAGCTCTGATCAAGTCTCGCGACGCGCGTTGCGTCAGGTGCGGATGAATGCACGGGGTAAATTAAATGCAAGCGTCGCGACGAAGCTCCAGGTAGGTACCTTGGCGAGGAGCGCAACGATGCAGGCGCCGCACCTGACACAACCCGATA
>JBGPMS010000231.1:0-9229 GCA_041487115.1 Gammaproteobacteria bacterium | reverse complement strand
GCCGCCGTGCCGATCGTCGCAAGCGCACAGGAGGTGAAGATGCTCCCTGCACCCCGAAAGGAGGGAGGCAAGCCACTCATGCAGGCTCTCCAGTTGCGCCGGTCCATCCGGGAGTTCTCGCCGCGCCCGCTGCCGCCGCAGATCCTCTCCGACGTGCTGTGGGCGGCCTATGGCGTCAACCGCCCGAGCGGCGATCGCACGGCCCCTTACTGGCGCCACATCATGGTTATCGACGTCTACGCAGCGATGGCCGATGGCGTCTGGCTGTACGACCCGAAGCAGCATGCGCTGCGTCCTCACCTCGACACCGACATCCGTGCGCAGACCGGGCTCCAGGACTTCGTCGCTACGGCGCCGCTCAACCTGGTCTACGTGGCCCACGGTGAGAGGATGAAAGAGATCTCGCCCGAGGAACGTCGGCTCTATGCATCGGTCGACGCCGCGTTTGCCGGCCAGAACGTCTATCTTTTCTGCGCATCGGAGGGTCTCGCCACCGTCTTCCGTGGAGCCGTCGACCAACTGAAGCTGGGTCAAGCCATGCGGCTCGAAAACGAGGAGTTCGTCACCTTCGCCCAGACGGTGGGGTATCCGCGGACCTGAGCGAGGCCTCCGTCGATCCGGGACTAGGCGTGCGATGCAAGCTGTCACGCACCTTGCGCGCTGAGCAGCGGCAGATCGATATCGGAGGCCTCGTGGCGGTCAGCCAACCCAGCGGATCTCTGGCTCCTTGCGGGGGACGGGCGCGGGTGCGGCCTTCGGATGGCCAACGATGATTGGCGCAACTGGCACCCACGTGGCAGGGAGGTCGAGCGCCTTCTTCCCGTCCGATGTATTAAGGAAGCTTTGGGCGAAGCCGATCCAACAGGTGCCGAGTCGGACAGCATATGCGGCGAGCATCAGATTCTCGGCAGCCAATGCGCAGTCTTCGACGATCCACGGACCTTGCGCGATCGCCGAAATTAAGATGAGTACCGGTGCGCGATAGAAGATGTGAAAATTCGGATCATTGAGCAGCGACCGAAAGTGGTCGGACTGGGCGCCTGCGGGCATGGTCGCCAGCATGTGGGACTTCGCGTCACGAGAGATCCGATCGAGCAGGCTCTGATCGCGTACGACCGTGAAAGTCCACGGTTGCTCGTTTACTGCGTTCGGGGCGCGCACGGCAGCGTCGATCAGACCACGGATGGTTTGCTCATCAACGGCTTGTTCCGTGTACTCGCGCGCCGAGCGACGGCCAGAGATCGCCTCGTTGATATCCACTATGCCATGCCTCGCTTCGGCCACTCCGCCCCAGTATCAATGCATCGAATGGCACTGTCAATCCGACTACCTGTCCCTCTGTTCTGCGTGATCAGCTCGCGGGACAACCTCATATCCCCCGGGCAAGGCGATCTACACTGACAGCCCAACGGGAGTATGCTGCCCCCAGCTGCGGCACTCGGGCTTGCAGCCGGAGGCTGGCCGTCGGTCGCCCGCGGTTGGAGAAGAATCTCGAGGAGGAGAGACCATGCCCAAAATTCAAGCCGGCAACATCACGATGAATTACGACCAGCAGGGCAGCGGGGAGACTGTGGTGCTCATCCCCTACCTGGCGGCCGATTACGCCTGTTACGCGTTCCAGGTTCCCGACTACTCGAAGCATTTCACCTGCGTCTCGGTCGACCTCCGCGGCACCGGAGAGTCGGATAAGCCGGGCGGCGCCTACTCGACGGAGATGTTCGCCGACGACATCGCCGCGCTCATGCAGGCGATGGGAATACACAAGGCCCACATCTACGGGCTCTCCCTGGGGGCGGCGACCGGTATCTGGCTAGCCGCGAAGTACCCGGAGCGCGTCAAGTCACTGTCGCTGCACAGCGGCTGGCCCAAGAGCGATGCCTATCTCAAGACCGTCGTACAGGGCTGGCAAGTGATGGCCAAGGCGATAAACAGCGTGCCGGAGATGGTGATCCAAGGGATCTTCCCGTGGTGCTTCACGCCGGAACTGTATGCGCAGAAGCCAGATTACATTCAAGCCCTGTCCGACTTCGTGCGCGGGCGCCCCAAGCAGCCGGTCGACGCGTTCATGCAGGAATCCGATGCAGTGATAACCCACGATGCCGAGGCGCAGCTCGGCAAGATCCGCGCTCCAACACAAATCACCTTCGGGCGCCGCGACATGGTTACCTCCACCCGGTTCGCCGATCAACTGAAGAACGGCATCAAGAATTCCGAGTTGCACATCTTCGAGAATTGCTCGCACGCACCGCTGTACGAGAACGTACCCGCGTTCAACGAGAAGACGCTCGCATTTTTGAGAAAGCACGCGGGCTGAAGCGGTGTGGAGCGTTGGTCGCACACAACGTAATAGAGCCGCTGACACGCTCTCCTCGGCCCGATCTGAGTGCACAAGACCCGCAACGGCGTATGATCTGGCTGACGATGGTTTTGATCCCGCTGCTTCTTCTCATGTACAGGTCTCTGGCTCGAGACCGACCTCAACACGCCACGGCCTGCATAGGACCGAATACGCGCTCGATGACCCCAGACCCCATTTGAGGTCTACTGCCCGGGTCCACCATAACGCGTCCCGCCGAAGGAAACGCGGCTGATGTCATAGTAGTTGGGCACGGTCCGGCTGAGACTCTGTTGGTCTCGGTACCAGCAGACCCACGCCTTCGCATCCACATCGCAGAGCGTGGACATGCTGGCCGCACTGGTAGAAGCGGGCAACTGACCGTCTCCCATGTCCGTCTTCGGCGGGATTCCATTGGCGGAGGCCACTTCGCCGAACCACTGGATCAGCGAAGTCTTCGTGTACTTCCCATTCCATTCGCTGCCCGGGAAATAACCCATCCATTGGTTATCGAACCAGGACCACCAATTTCCTTGATAGAGCACCCACCCGATATAAACCTTCTTTCCCACGGCGTTGCCCAAGTCCATCCCAGGGTGATACGTGTTGCTCCACTGCACCCAGCCACAACCGTCGTAACAGGTCGGATTCCAGTCCTTCCAGTGAAAGACGAAGATGTGGGGGTTCGCGTTGCCATATTGCTCGCTGGAGGCCAGCCATCCGATCTCGATGATGTTTCCATTGTTCGTGCCTCCCTGAACCGCGAGCTCGTCCAACGTGTGACCAGAACCGCCCGAATTGACGTACTGGGGTTTCTCGATCGATTGCGTCATGCCGCCACCGTCCGCGACCGTGGCGAACGCCGCACTTCCGTAGTAGTAGCAGCTGCCGAACGATGGAACTCCGTCACAAGCGGGTGGACCTGGGGGCGGTCCGGGCGGCGGGGCCTTAGTTCCTTCCCGCTCGGGGTTCGCGCGCTTGTACACCTCTTCGAAACTGCGTACGTGACGCCGGATGAATTCCGCGCGCGCTGCACCCTCCAGCTTGAGAAATTCCTGCCGTGGGTCTGGACCGAGGAGCGGGTTTCCCTTTTCAACTTTGGTCGGAAGGATCTTCACTACCGGGATCTTGCCTTCGGGGCAGACGGGTTTGATCCGCAGACCACTGCCCGCAGCCGCGGCTTCTTCCTTCGGGTATTCCCTTTCTCCGTGGGCACGAGGCGTCGGCGCCATGCCCTTCGGTGGAGGTTTCACACCTTTCGGCCTGGTGACACATTCCACCGAATGCAACGCCGCGTCATCCGCTGCGGCGACGGACCCGTTGATACACCATAGGCTCCCGAGACCAACGATGGCCAGAATCAGAGACACCGAAACAGGATTGGATTTCATTGAGATTCCTTTGCTTCCCACAGAGTCCCTAGCTAGGGAACCCATGGGATCGAGCGAAGAGCCTTGCCATATGGCATCCGACCTATGCCGACGGATAACAGATAACACCAAGCCCGAACTCCGCGTGACCGAATCGGCCCGTCATGGCCTCGGAGATCGAGGCCAACTCTCCTACTTGTGGAGCCTTACTCTTTTTGCCATGCCATGCCATGGACGTGAACTCGCCACAAATGTTCATCTCGGTGCTTCCGGCGACGTAGCCAACCCATTCATTTTCTACATTGATACCAACTTGCTCCCACGCGCCATGGAAATGTCCGTTGATATTAGCAAGTACGTCCTTTGTAGCTATTGGCACGGTGAGGAACGAGTTCCAGTACGTGAGGATAATGGCGGCGTACTTACAGATAGCATACGGATTGAAGGACGGAGTACGACGCGGTTGGGAGAAACAAGCTGACCAGAATGTGGAGCAAGCCGCTGATGTCACCGTGGGATCAATAGAATCGTCGTTTGACCTTTCAGTCTGAGCGCGAAGTCCTGCCAGTTTAGCGGTGTATAGGACTGGGTTTGCGCATGGTTCATGATTCAAAGGAACTCACGCTTTTTGACTTCAACATCTCAAAAGTGCCAGGAAGGAAATCGCAATTGAAACAATGGGCCTCAAGCAGTATGCTTCCATCAAATGCGTGCTCTTCCGTGGCTCGGACGATCCCGCTACCATCAACTTGGGCGGATGCGACCCTGCTATCTTTTCCACGGTGGTATAGCAGCGCCAATCCGGGTCCAAAGCCGAGGTCCTCCCACATGCTTGAGCTCTTGATCGGGCTCGCTGGTACCGCAGCCGAGCTCGTCAACTTCGTAACGTCGCCAGCTTTGAGTGTGCCGGCAGTTGTTTTCGAAATCGTGTACTGCCCTGCGGTCGTGACAACGTTTTTCTGCTCAGCGGCTGGAAGCACGTGGGGATTCCCCACCAAGGTAAATTTGACTTGAATAGACCCATCTGCCGGCGTGTCGATCACCGTAAACTCAGAGCCTGTGGGCGCATAGCGGATACTTGCATTTGCGTCGACCACTTCCAGCGATGCCACGTCAAGAACGTACGACGCGTCTTTAGTAACCACGCCCTCAGCGCCAACAGGCGCTGCTACTAGCAAGGAGGTTCCAACGGTTAACACGGCACGAGCACAAATAAGTCCCCGAGACAGCTCTAGACAGCTGTAGACCTAGGCAGACCGCATGATTGTTATAACCTGGAACATACAGTGGTGCCGCGGCATTGACGGCCGCGTGGACCCGGCGCGGACCGCGCGCGTAGCACACGGTCTGGCCGACTTCGACGTGCTGTGTCTGCAGGAAGTCGCGGTGAACTTCCCGGGCCTGCTGGGCAGCAGCGGGGAAGACCAGCTGGCGGAACTGTCCGCCGCCCTGCCCGGCTATCGTCCCGTCTTCGGCGTCGGCACCGATCTCGACGACGGCCGCGGCGGCCGGCGGCAATTCGGCAACGCCATCTTCACTCGCCTGCCGGTTCTGCAGGTATTCCGCCATGCTCTTCCTTGGCCGGCCGACGCAACCGTCCCGAGCATGCAGCGTCTGGCCCTGGAAGCGGTAGTGATGACGGGGAGCGGACCGCTAAGAGTGATCTCGACCCACCTGGAGTATTACTCGCCCGCCCAGCGCATGGCACAGGTGGATGCATTGCTCCGATTGCATGAGGAAGCCTGCGCCCACAACCGCGCGCCGCGCGCGTCGGACGATCGTCCCGGGGGCTCGTTCGACGTGGTTCCCCGCCCTGCCTCGGCGGTCGTGTGCGGCGACTTCAACTTCAAGCCGGATGACCCCGAACACGCGCGCGTCACCGCACCGCTCGCTTCGGGCGTGCCGCGCCTGGTGGATGCCTGGACCGTCGCGCGTCCCGCCGAAGCGCATGCACCCACGGTGGGGGTGTACGAAGAGGCCTGGCCAGTCTACTGCTGCGACTTCGCATTCGTCACTGAGGATCTTGTCCCGCGGGTGCGGACCATGACGGTGAACGGTGGGACTGACGCATCGGACCACCAGCCGGTGATTCTCGAGCTGGCTGACTGATCCTGGCAGACCGCGCAGATCACTCCGCAAGGAGCGGCTCGTGCTCGCCAGCGCTCACGATGTAGCCGCCGGACTTCTCGTCACGCTTCAAGTCAAGCAGCCCGCGGATGGCGGCCTCTTCCAGCAGGCTGTTGAAGCTCTTGAAGCCGTAGTACGACTCGTTGAAGCCGGGATGCCGGCGCTTCAACGTCTGCTTGATCATCGACCCCCAGATCTTCTCGTCCTCGCCGCGTTCGGCTACCAGGGCGTCGAAGGTGCCCACCACGAGGTCGAGCGCCTGCACAGTCCTGTCCTTTTCCTCGTACTCGGGCTTGTCCTCGGCCTCCGGCTGCGCCGCCGACTTGGCAGCAGAGGCCTTGGGTGCCGCTTTCTTGCGGGGCGGCGCCCCGCGCTTGGCCTTGGCCTTGTCCTCCCGCACCAGGTCGTCGTAGTAGATGAACTCGTCGCAGTTGGAGATGAGCAGATCGGAGGAGGACTTCTTGACGCCTACGCCGATCACCGCTTTGTTGTTCTCGCGCAGCTTGGACACCAGCGGCGAGAAATCCGAGTCGCCGCTGATGATGACGAAGGTGTCCACGTGCGACTTGGTGTAGCACAGGTCCAGTGCGTCCACCACCATGCGGATGTCGGCCGAGTTCTTGCCGGACATGCGCACGTGCGGGATCTCGATCAGCTCGAAGGCGGCCTCGTGCATCGCGGCCTTGAACTCCTTGTAGCGTTCCCAGTCGCAGTAGGCCTTCTTGACCACGATGCTGCCTTTCACCAGCAGCCGCTCGAGCACCTTGGCGATGTCGAACTTCTCGTACTTCGCGTCGCGCACCCCGAGCGCGACGTTCTCGAAGTCGCAAAACAGTGCCATGCTGTGGGTGTCGTCAGCGATCGCCATAATGTGTGCGAGAAAGTTTAAGGGCGGGCCGTGAGCATCAGCCGTGCGGCTGGTTGCCGATCACCTCGATCTCGACGCGGCGGTCCGGTGCGTAGCAGATGATCTTGTCCATGCGCGGCAGCGCGTCGCAATCGGTGGTCTTGGGCAGTGGCTCGCTGCCGCCCTTGCCCGCGGTCTGAATGCGCTTGGGGTCGACGCCTTTGGACACGAGATAGCCCTTGACCGCTTCGGCGCGGCGCTTGGACAGGCTCTCGTTCATCGCCTTCGGGCCGGTCGGGTCGGTATAGCCGACGATGCGCACCGTGTCGAACTGCATACCCCTCAAATGTTCGACGAACTCGTCCAGCTTCTCGTGCCCCGAGGGCTTGATGTTGCTGCTGGACAGCGGGAACAGCGCACCGGCCGACAGCGTGAGCTTGTCGAAGTCGGGCTCGGGCATGAACCGGGCCTCGGCCAGGGCGGTGATCGTTTCTTCCTTCACTTCGGGCTCGAGCGGGCGCTCCTTCTCCGCCGCGGGCGGCGCGGGCGGCAGGGGCACGACTTCCACCGGTTCGGGCCTGGCCTGGCGAATGGACGTAGGCGCCGGCGCCGAACCAGCTGGCACGGGCCGCGGTGGCTGGCTCACCGCCACGACGGTCTTGGCCGGCATCGGCTTCTTCGCCACCATCGACGGATCGCAGTCGGCCGTGGCGGCGGTCGGGCTCCACAGTCCGGTCCTCACGCAATCGCCCATCATCCCGGTACGGATGGTCCGGCTAGGCGTGTCGTAGGCGTATTCGCCGCGGCCGCCAGTATCCATCGCCGCCAGCGTCACTTCCCGCTCGGCCTTGGCCGGCGCAGCCGCGCTCTGGCGCGGGGAGTTCCACGGCAACCACGAGAACCAGCGGCGATACCAGGGCTCGGAAGGCTCGCTGGCTGTCTTGGCAACCGGCGCCGGTTTGGGCGCCATGGGGGCAGGCGCCGGCTTGGCTGCCACAGGAGCGGCGGCGGGTTTAACTGGCTCAGGCGCCTTGGCGGCGGGCGGCGGCGCCGACTGCGACGGTAGCGAAGGCTTCGAGACACTCGGTGCCGGCGCTGGCTCGGCCGGTTGGCCTGGCTGGGGCGTCTCGTACAAGCTGGGCGGCGGCAGCGCGGGACCGGGCCTGTCGTCGCCCGCGCTCATGGCAACGGGAAGGGCAATCAGCAAGACGGGAAACGCCACGGCAAGCTGCCGGACAGTGGGGTTGAGCGTGAAGCGCATGATGGTTCCTTGAGCATGAGGCTGGGCCGCATGCCAAGCGGCCAGGCGCAATCTTCTAAGCCGGTGATTATAGCCGACTCGGGGCCGGGAGCCGCGCCCGGCAGCCCGTCACCGGTCGGTGAAGGGTGAAGAGTGAAGATCTGCCCCAGCCCTCTCCCACAGGGGGAGAGGGGGACTAGTTCCCTCCCCCTTTCACAAGGGGGAGGATCAGGGAGGGGGTGTTCACCCTTCACCCTTCACCCTTCACCCTTCACCCTTCACCCTTCACCCTTCACTAGCTAGGCGGCAGCGGGGCGAGCAACGCGGCCTTGGATACAGAACTGCTTCGCCGCGTGCACGACGGCGTGCACGTCGTCGCGGCTCACGTCCAGGTGTGTCACCAGGCGAATGGGATTGCCGCCGCCAATGAGAATGCCGCGCTGCTTGAGGAACTGCCGCAGCGGCTCGGCCAGGCTGGGCTCGACGGTGATGAAGACCATGTTGGTCTGCGACGCAAGGTAGTCGACTTTCAGTCCGTCCACCTCGCTCAGGGCTTGCGCCAGCGCGCGGGCGTTCTCGTGGTCCTGCGCGAGGCGGCCGACGTTGTTCTGCAGCGCGTAGATGCCGGCTGCGGCCAGCACACCGGCCTGGCGCATGCCGCCGCCCAGCACTTTGCGCCAGCGGCGCGCCTTCGCGATCAGATCGCGGTTGCCGCACAGCACTGACCCGACGGGCGCACCCAGCCCCTTCGACAGACATACCGATACCGTGTCGAACCAGCGGCTGACCTCGTGCAGCTCGACCTGATGCTTCACGGCGGCATTGCACACACGCGCGCCGTCGAGATGCAGCGACAGCTTGTGCGCGTGGGCAAACTCCTGGACGCGCGCCAGGTACTCCATCGGCAGCGCCTTGCCTCCCTGTGTATTCTCCAGGCACAGCAGACGGGTACGCGCGTAGTGAGAGTCGTCCGGCTTGATGGCTGCGGCCACACGATCGAGGTCCAGCGTGCCGTCGGGCTCGTACTCGAGCGGCTGCGGCTGAATGCTGCCGAGCACCGCCGCGCCGCCGCCTTCGTATTTGTACGTGTGGGCTTGCTGCCCGACGATGTACTCGTCGCCGCGCTCGCAGTGCGACATCACGCCGAGCAGGTTCCCCTGCGTGCCGCTCGGCACGAACAGCGCCGCCTCCTTGGCCAGCAGTTCGGCCGCCAGCGCCTCCAGCCGGTTGACGGTGGGGTCTTCGCCATACACGTCGTCCCCCACCTCGGCCGCGGCCATGGCGGCGCGCATCTCGGGCGAGGGACGGGT
>JBGPMS010000230.1:0-9274 GCA_041487115.1 Gammaproteobacteria bacterium | reverse complement strand
CGACTTCATCACCAAGCCGATCAACCAACCCGAGCTGCTGGCCAGGGTGCGCTCGCTCCTGCGGATCAAGTCGCTCTACGATCAGCTCGAGGAGTCGAACCGGACCCTGGAGACGCGGGTGCGCGAGCAGGTCGACCAGCTCGAGCGGCTGGGGCGGCTCAAACGCTTCTTCTCCCCGCAACTGGCGGAGCTGATCCTCAAGGGCGGCGCGGAGGATCCGCTGAAGAGTCATCGGCGCGAGTTGACCGTCGTGTTCTTCGATCTGCGCGGGTTCACCTCCTTTGCCGAAACCGCGGAGCCCGAGGAAGTCATGAGCGTGCTGCGCGAGTATCACGGGGAGCTCGGGCGACTCATTCTCGAACACGAGGGAACCTTGGAACGCTTCGCGGGCGACGGCATGATGGTCTTCTTCAACGACCCGGTGCCCATCGCCAACCCCGCCGAGCGCGCAGTGCGGTTGTCGGTGGCAGCCCAGGCACGCACGCGCGAGCTTACCGACAGGTGGCGCAAGCTCGGCTTCGAGCTCGACTTAGGGATCGGAATCGCCCAGGGCTACGCCACCATCGGCGCTATCGGCTTCGAAGGGCGGTGGGACTACGGCGCCGTTGGCACCGTTACCAACCTGTCCTTCCGCCTCTGCAGCGAGGCCAGGGCAGGGCAGATCCTCGTGTCGCGGCGTGTGATCACCGCGGTCGAGGCACTGGTGGACAGCGAGCCGGTAGGCGAGCTGTCCCTGCGCGGGCTGCTCAAACCGGTTCCGACGTTCAACGTCGTCGGGTTGAAGGCGAACTAGCGGATCGGGAAGAGGGTGGCGCGAAGCGAAGGGGGTTTGCTGCAGGCTCCCACCGCCCCGCCCCTCCGGGCACCCGATGCTCCCCTCCTTCCGAAGGAGGGGTGGCGCGAATGCGACGGGGTGGTTTGCAGCCAGGCTCCCACCACCCCGCCCGCTGCGCGGGCACCCCTCCGGCAGGAGGGGAGGATTTACTTCTCTCCCCTCCTTTTTCAAGGCGGGGTGGCGCGTGAGCGACGGGGTGGTTTGGAGGCAGAGGGTATCAGTCGACGGCTGCAACGGCCTCGATCTCCAGCAGCAATTCGGGCTCTACCAGTTTGTCCACGCCGATCATGGTCGCAGCGGGCGGGTTCTTGTGCGATATGTAGCGGCCGCGCACTTCCATCACTGCCTTGCGCTTCTCCGGCGTATATCCGACGATAAAGATGGTGAACTTGATCACGTCCTCGAACGTCGCTCCGACGCCTGCGAGCGCGAGCTTGAGGTTCTCGAACACCTGCACGGCCTGCGCCTGGATATCGCCGGCGCCGACCACCTTTCCTTCGCCGTCGACGGACACCTGCCCGCTGACGAAGGCAATGGTGCCGCCTTTCGCACAGGTCACATTCGAGTACATGCCCAGAGCCTTGAGCCCGGGCGGGTTGATGAACTTCTTCGACATGGTCCTCTCCCAGAGAAAACGACTCAACGAGCAGGATTATATCGCCGCGCCGTGCAGCAGCGCCGCTCGGGCGCTAGACGAGCGGGACGAAGTCGTATTCGCCGATACCCTGCAGCACGAGGAACGTGGCGGAATCGTCGCCGCCATTGGTGACCAGGTGCGGGCGGCGAGGTTGGACCGAGTACGTCTCACCGGGGCCGAGCCGTACCTCCTCTTTGGGCTCGCGCAGGAAGAGCCTGAGATGTCCGTTGATGACGTAAAACGTGTCTTGGACATGGCTGTGCAAGTGCCAGGGTACCTTCTGGGTCGAGGAAATCTGGAGCTCGGTGATGCGGAAACCGGGCCGCGCAGCGTGCTCGGCCCGGCGCTCGACTTCGTAGAGATGGCTGCCATCTTTCATCGCTTCCATGGTGTTCTCCATCTGACCCCGGCGGCCCCCAGCCTGATCAACTCATCCGAGTCCAGATCAACATCAACGCAGGTCATGGTCCGTCGCCCGGATGACCCCAGCTCTCATGACGGTATCGCTGCGAGCGAGGAAGGTTCCGACTCAGCTCGACCTGCGCAAAAGCAACGTGCCGGCAAGCGTTAGCATATTGCGCGTACGCGGGGGCGCCAGCAGCCAGCCCAGCGCCACGCCCAACGCATCGGCCCCCATGTCGGCATAGGAGAACTCCCGCCACCCGGTCCAGCCCTGCACGTACTCGAGCCCGACTCCGAGCGCGACCAGCAGCGCAGCGGCAATCGCGCGCCCGGGTTGCCGCACATAAATCTGCGCGAACCAGAACATCAGCATGCCGTAGGCGAGGATGTGCTCCGCCTTGTCGCCCTGTTCGACGGGTATGAGCTCCGGTGGGCTGGGGATCAGCGAAAGCACGATGATTCCGGCGACGCCTCCCCACCCGACGATCAACCAGGCTCGCCGAATCCAGCCAGGATCTGCCCCGCTCATACTTCGCTCTAGCGCTCGAATCGAACGCTGGATCAGGTGCCCTCGAGCAGTGCCGCCCCGAAGGTAAAGCCCCCTCCGAAAGCAGCCAGTCCAATCCTCTGGCCGGAGCGAACCTCTGGAAAAACCTCCGACAGGCAGATAGGAATGGTGCTCGACGAGGTGTTGCCGAAGTTGCGTACGTTGCTGTAGAGCCGCTCGGGCGGCAGCTTCAAACGGGTACCTACGGCGTCCAGAATGCGCTGGTTGGCTTGGTGCGCTATCACCAGGTCGAGGTCTTCGACCGTGAGCTGATGGGTTTCGCACGCGCGCTTCAGCGCGGTAGACATTCTCCTGACGGCGGACGAGAAGACTCTGACGCCATCCATGTGAATCGATTCGCCCGACCCGGCCGAAGGAACCCGGAGATAGCGGCCGGGCTCCCCCTCGGCTGCCAGCTCGGGGCGAAGGAGCCGCAACCGGCAGCTGCCGATGCCGGCTTCGCCATACAGCACCGTTGCCGAAGCGGCGTCGCCGAAGATGAAGTTGGTGGCGAAGTCGCTGCGGTCGATCAGGGGCGAAAGGACCTCGCTCGTCACCAGCAATACGCGCGCGCCCGGTCGCGACTGCAGAAAATCGAAAGCCGTCTGCAGCCCATACAGATAACCACTGCATGCGGCGGAGATGTCATGGGCCTGACAGTCGGTACCCGTCGCGCCGAGACGGTACAGGATCTGGCACGCGACGCTGGGGGTATTGACGAGCGGCGTGCCGGTCGCGCAGACAACCATGTCTACGTCCGACACGCCGAGGTGAGCCTGCTCGAGGGCGCGGGCCGCCGCATCGGCGCCGAGAGAGACGACATCCTGGTCCGGCCCGATATGGCGCCGCCGCTCGATCCCGGTCACCTGCACCACGTCGTGGGCGGTTTTGCCGGGGAAGTCTTGCACCAGTTCCTCGTTCTCCATCACGCGCGAGCCCAGCGCCACGCCGATCGCGGCGATCCCGACCGGAAGCAGCTCACGCCGCGATCGCAGGGGTGCTAGCGCGCTTGCCGGCGCCGCTTGCGCCTGGCGCTGCCGGCGCAGCACCGGTGTTCCAGGGTTCTCCACGATGACCTGGCGCGCCGTTGGGGTGCTGCTGCCCAGCAATCGAACACTCATCAGCGGCGCCCCGATCTTGACCGACTCGCCCGGCCGAACGAAGAGATGCTCGATAGTGCCGCTGACGGGGGACTCCAGGTCCATGAGTGCCTTCGCCGTCTCGAAGCTGCCGAGCAGGTCTCCCTCGCGGATCGTGTCACCCACAGCCACCCGGCACTCGATCATCACCACCGACTCATCCGAAGGACTGCTGCCCACGGCCTCGATCGTGAATAGGCCGGCTTCCACCTGCGTGGGCGCCTGCCATTCCAGGTCCAGTTCGAGCAGGGACGCCGCCGCGGCCAGCACCTCTTTGAACGACGGAAGTATTTCGAGCTGATTGGAAAAGTTGCACGGGACGTAGGTGTCGGCGCGTGCGACGCGCGACATCCGCAACGGCACGCCGGCCTTCTGCACGACCGTCGCTAGAACCTCCGCGCCCATGCCGCAGCTCTGATTGTCCTCGTGCACGACGAGCAAGTGACCGGTCTTACGCGCGGACGCCAGCACCGTGTCCTCGTCCCAGGGAGACAACGAGCGCAAGTCGATCACTTCCGCCCGGATGCCCGCTGTTGCCAGCGCGTCGGCCGCGCGCCGGCAGCGTTCCATCGCATTCCCATAGGCCACCAGGGTGATGTCTTCACCGCGCCGCTCCACCCGTGCGCGCCCGATGGGCACCAACTGGCGGCGAACGTCGGAGGAAGTGGCAAGGCTGCGGTCGTTCAGCAGCGCCTTGGGATAGAAGAACAGCGTCGGCCTGCCGGACTCGAAGGCGGCATTGAGCAGGCCACTGGCATCGGCGGCAGTGGAGGGCATGAACACGTCGATGCCCGGAACGTGGATCGCCAAGGACTCCAGCGACTGGGCGTGAAACGGACCTAGCCCGGGGCGGTAACCACCGCACGGGATCATGACGATGACCGGACATTCCCACTCACCGTCGGTACGCCAGTACATGCTCCCCAGCTCGGCGGCGATCTGGTTGAGCGCCAGCGGGAGAAAGTCGGCGAACTGGAGAAAGGCCACCGGCCGCCCGCCCGCCAGTGCGCGCCCGATAGCCGTGCCGACGATGGTGGATTCGGATAGCGGCGAGTTGCGCACGCGCCCGGGAAATGCCGTCGACAGTCCGCGTGTGATGCCGAACACGTCACCCTTCGGGTCTTCGATGTCCTGACCATAGAGCGTGACCCGGGCATCCTCCTGCAGGCGCTCGCGCAGCACGGATTGCATGGCCGCGATCATGGTGAGCTCGCGACCGGTCTCGATGCCGCGGTACTCGTGTCGGACGGAATGCAGCTCGGGCGCGAGAGGTTTCTTGGCGTCGAACATTGCCCGCGGTTCGGCGCCCGCGCGTGCCCGAGCGGCGGCCTCCTGCACCAGGGCGCGGGCCTTCGCGCCAATCTCATCGCGTTGTGCCGATGAAACGCCGAGTGCGCCCAGCTGCGAGGCGAGGGTAAGGATCGGATCGGCCCCCTGGCGTGAGCCGAGGATCTCCTCCGCGTCACGATAAACGCTTTGGTCGTCGGCGTTGGTGTGATCGCCGAGCCGCTCCACGTCCATCACCATCAATGCGGGTTCGCGCTGGAGGCGAAGCTGGACAACGGTTTCGCCGAATGCCGCATAGCATGCGGCCGGGTCGCGCCCGTCCACGCGCCGTATCGGGATGCCGTAGAACGAGCTGGGCTCCGAGTGCGGCCGCGAGTAGAAGGTCCTGCCGCGCGTAGGTGTGGAGATCGCGAAGCGATTGTCTTCGATCAGGAACAGCACCGGCAGCGATTCGCGCACGGCTTCGGCGATGGCTTCCAACACCTCGCCCTCCTGTGTCGTGCCGTCGCCAAGAGCGCAGAGCACCAACGGCGACCCTTCGCCGCCTATCTGCGCGGCAACGCCCACCGCCTGCAGCGCGTTGTTGCCCACCGGCCCGCACAGGCTGAGCACGTTGCCCTCGCGCCAGCTCATGTGTGCGCTCATCTGGCGGCCGCGCGAATGGGAAGTGTCCTTGCAGAACAGGCTGGCGAAGAACATTTCCGGGGTCACGCCCCGGGCCAGCAGAAGAGCCTTGTCGCGGTAGTGGCAGTGCAGCCAGTCCTGGGGTTTCAGATGCGGAGCGAGCGCCGCAACCGCCTCGTGCCCGGCACCGGACACATGGAAGAAAGCTTCGCCACGCGCTGTGAACTGTTGTTCGAGCCGGTCCACCTCGCGTGCCGTCACCATATGGCGATACACCTCCAGCAGGACGGCCAGAGGTGCGCGTGACGACGTGGCGCTGGGGACTGCGTGAATTGCCGTGGAGTGCAGCAGAGGGTCCTCCGTAGCGCGCCGTAGCGACGGTTCCAGCTCGGATACTACGGTCTCCTGAGGCTCGTCCCGAGCGATACCCAGTGATCCTCTATCCTAAGGATCTCTACCGGGCTATGTCGAGCGGACCTGCCGATCCGTCGGCGGCAGAGTATCAGTAAACGGCCACGCCCGCACGATTACTGGGTGCAGTGCGGGGCATGGACTCGTTCAGGGAGTGTCGCCGAAAACGACAAGGGCCCTGCGAACAGGGCCTTTTCCAGAAGGTGCCGAAACCTGGGCTGCGCGGGCTACGTTACCGGCAACATGACCACATGCTGGTAGGCCCGCCGCTCGCGCAGCGTGTCGAACCAGCGTTGCAAATTCGGCATAACGGGCCGCTCGACCGGCAAAGACATCCAGCGCCAGACGGCGCAGCCCATCGGCAGGTCGCCCATCGTCAGATCTTCGCCGACGATGTACATCCGGTTCTTGAGGTGGGCGTCCAGGTAGTCGAGGATCTCGGCGGTTTTGAGGCGCGATTCCTCTATCGCGTTCGCGTCGCGCTCATCCGCCCGTGTACGCACCAGGTTCCAGAACAGAGGCCGGAAAACCGGCCAGAACATGCTGATCTGCCAGTCCATCCACTTGTCGGCTTCGGCGCGCACCTTGTGGTCCTCGGGCCACAGCTTGCCCGCACTGTGCTTGGCGGTGAGATAGCGGACGATGGCATTGGACTCCCACAGCACGAACGGGCCGTCCTCGATCGTGGGCACCAGGCCGTTGGGATTCAGCGCGCGGTATTGCGGCGTGTTCACCACACCGAAGCTGCCTCCCGCGTCGATGCGCTCGTACTTGAGCCCCAGCTCTTCGCAGCACCACAGCACCTTCTGCACGTTGACGGAGTTGTTCCGTCCCCAGATCTTGAGCATTGCCTCCTCCTCACTTTTATGGTTGTGGTTGGCGTCAGCTTGCCGGTGTGCCGGTTTTTATCCTCGCGATGGTGGCGTCGATGAGCCGACGCGCGATGCTGATCTTGTTGGGTAGTACCGGGAGATGGTCCAGATCGAACCAGCCCGCCGCCTCGATCTCTGTCGGGTCGGGTACGATTTCGCCGCCCGCCCAGTCGCAGTTGAACGCGATCATGAGCGAGTGCGGAAAGGGCCAGGGTTGACTCGAGAAGTAGCGCAGATTGGTGACGTCCACGCCGACCTCTTCTTTCACTTCGCGCACCAGGCATTGCTCCAGGCTCTCGCCGGGCTCCACGAAGCCGGCCAGCGCGCTGTGCATGCCGGGTGGGAAATGTGGCGAGCGCGCCAGCAGGAGCTGATCGCCGCGCTGGACCAGGGCCATTACCGCCGGCGCGATGCGCGGGTAGTGGGTCTGGCCGCACTTGGGACACTGGCGGGCCCGCTCACCCGTCTTGAGTGTGGTCGGCGTGCCGCAGTGCCCGCAGTACAGGTGCGTGCGGTCCCAGTCGATGATCTGGAAGGCGCGGCCGGCCAGCGTGAACATGACGTCGTCGAACAGCCCGAACAGCGCACGCAAGCCCGACCATACGAAACCCTCCGGCGCGGGCAGGTCGGCAGCGCACTCGGCGGAGAAGCAATGCCGGGTTCCGAGCAGCCCCAGATACTGAATGCGCAACGGGTTCAGGCCGAGGTCGCGCGCGTCTACCACCAGCGGGACCGAGGCTCTTCCCTCTTCGCGCCGCACCAGGATCTGGTTGCCCTGGAAGATGAACCAATACGCCGGCCCGCTCGGTGATTCCGGCACAGCGACAAGGGCCACGAACGCGTCAGACATCTAGTCGAGTACCTGTCGTCTGTCCCCTCCGCGCGGCACGGCTTACTTCCTCGGCATGTAGAGATCGGTGATGCTGCCCTCCGCGATCTCGGACGCGAAGAAGATCGTCTCCGACAGCGTCGGGTGTGGGTGGATGGTGAGTCCAATGTCCTCGGCATCCGCGCCCATCTCCAGCGCCAGCACCGTCTCGGCGATGAGCTCCCCGGCGTTGGGGCCGACGATGGCAGCGCCGAGCAACCGGCGTGTGCTCTTGTCGAAGATGAGCTTGGTCAGCCCTTCGTCGCGCGCCGTCGCACGTGCGCGCCCGCTGGCGGCCCAGGGGAACACGGCCTTCTCGATTTCGACGCCTTGCGCTTTGGCCGTGGTCTCGGTCAAGCCCATCCAGGCGACTTCGGGATCGGTGTAGGCCACCGACGGAATCGTGCGCGCATCGAACGCCGCGCGGTGACCCGCGATGACCTCCGCCGCGAGCTTGCCTTCGTAGCTTGCCTTGTGCGCCAGCATGGGTTCGCCCACGATGTCGCCGATGGCGTAGATGTGCGGCACGTTGGTGCGCATCTGTCGATCCACCGGGATGTAGCCACGCTCGTTCACCATCACGCCGGCGGCTTCCGCGCCGATGGCCTTGCCGTTGGGGCGGCGTCCCACGGACAGCAGGACGCGGTCGTAGACCTGCGGGGCAGGCGCGCCATTGCCCTCGAAGGTGGCCTTGAGCCCGTCCTTCGTCGCTTCGATTCCAGCGACCTTGGTTTTCAGATAAATGCCCTCGTAGCGCTTTTCGATGCGCTTGTGCAAGGGCCGGATGATGTCGCGATCCGCGCCCGGAATCAGGCCGTCCAGCAACTCCACCACAGTGATCTTCGAGCCCAGCGCGTCGTACACCGTCGCCATCTCCAGGCCGATGATCCCACCGCCGATCACCAGCAATCGTTTGGGAATGTCTTTCAGCTCCAGCGCGCTGGTGGAGTCCAGCAGGCGCGGATCGTCGTAGGGGAAGCCGGGGATCCGGGCGACTTGCGAACCGGCCGCGATGATGCAGGCGTCGAAGGAAACGCTCTTCTTGCCTTCCGCCGTCTTCACTTCGACCCGATGCGCTCCGGTGAACTTCGCCACGCCAGTGATCACTTGTACCTTGCGCTGCTTGGCAAGGCCGGAGAGCCCCTTGGTCCCCTTCGCCACGACGTTCTCTTTCCAGCTTCGAAGCGCGGTCAGATCGATCTCCGGCTGGCCGAACTTGAGGCCGAAGTGAGACATCTCCTCCGCCTCCGACAGCACCCGCGCGGCGTGCAGCAGGGCCTTGGACGGAATGCACCCCACGTTCAGGCATACCCCGCCCAGATCGGCATAGCGCTCGATCAGCACGACCTTCTTCCCCAAGTCGGCAGCACGGAAGGCGGCAGTGTAGCCGCCCGGGCCGGAGCCGAGCACCACGACATCGGCGTGATAGTCGCCCTTGGTGATCGGGGCGCTGGAGACCGCTACCGGGGCGGCGGGCGGCAGTGCGGGTGCGGACGGCGCGCTCGGGGCCTCGGCTCTGGGCGCAGGCGCCTCTGTCTTCGGGGCGGGGGCTTTGGCCGCGGGTGCCGTGCCGTCGGTCTCGAGCAGCAGGAGCACGACGCCCTCGGACACCTTGTCGCCGAGCTTGACCCTCAGCTCCTTGACCACACCGG